>JBNKZS010000010.1:0-53029 GCA_050301755.1 Mariprofundaceae bacterium | reverse complement strand
TCCCCATGGTCTCGGCTCCGGCCGGAGCCCAGGGGGTGCGCGATGCCCTCGATATCCTGCTGGAGCAGAAGCGCATGGATCAGGACGACGACCTGACGACTGTTGTGCTGACCGGCGACGGCAGCGCCTACGGCATGGGCCTCTCATCCACATCCGGCGCCATTGAACGCGGGCTCGATTTCCTCTATCTCTGCTACGACAACGAGGGCTACGGCAATACCGGCCAGCAGTATTCGGAGGCGACACCGCACGGCGCCCGCACCTCGACCAGCACCGGGCCGCGCGGCTATCCGGGTTACAAGAAGTCGATATTCGATATCTGGGTGGCCAACAGGCCGGCTTATGCCGCCACGGTGATCGGAGCCGAACCGCTCGACCTGGCACGCAAG
The DNA here is from genome assembly GCA_050301755.1 of Mariprofundaceae bacterium. Taxonomy (GTDB): domain Bacteria; phylum Pseudomonadota; class Zetaproteobacteria; order Mariprofundales; family Mariprofundaceae; genus WSZY01. The sequence goes on along the minus strand of JBNKZS010000010.1, from coordinate 52,640 downwards.
ATCGAAAAGGCGATGCAGCATAAGGGTCCAAAAATGATCACGGCCCTCTCCCCGTGCCCGACCGGCTGGGGATATGACCCTCAGGAGTCCGTCAGAATCGGTGAACTGGCCGTCAAAACAGGCATCTGGCCGCTGAAGGAGTATGTCGACGGCAAGGTGGTGCATACCAAGGCACCCCGCAAATTGCTGCCGGTTGAGGAGTATCTGAAACTCCAGAAGCGTTTCATCCACCTCTTCGAGCCCGAACGCGATGAAACTGTCCTGAGCGAGATTCAGCAGCGAGTGGAGCGCTACTGGGAGGCAGTTAACGGGAAATGAGACAGAGCTACCTGCACCGGGGAGGAGATGAACCGCTGATCGGCGTCACCATAGCCGACCACTTCCATGCGGTTTGTAACCGTTTCCCTGAGCGCGAAGCCGTCGTATCGATGCCGCAAAACCGGCGTTTAACGTACAGCGAACTCCGTTTTCAGGTCGACCTGCTGGCCTGGGGGCTGCTTGAAACCGGCATAGAGCGCGGCGACCGGATCGGCATCTGGGCAACCAACAATATCGAGTGGCTGCTGCTGCAGTTGGCCACCGCGCGTATCGGTGCGGTTCTGGTCAACATCAATCCGGCCTACCGCCCCAAAGAGCTCGCCTATGCCATCGAACGCTCCGAACTCAAGGCACTCTTCACCATCCCGGCCTTCAGGAAGAGCGACTACATCGCCATGCTGGTTGAACTGATCCCGGAACTGGCCCATATGGCACCCGGTGAACTCACCAGCAGCCGCTTCCCGACCCTGAAACGGGTCGTCGTTTACGAACCGGATGATCCCGACCACAGCGAGCGCTTCTATCCCGGCCTGACAACGTGGCAGGAAGTGCTGCCCGAAACCGACGAGGTCGACCTGGAGCAGCTGGATCATCTGAGCGCATCGCTGGATATCGATGACGCCATCAATATCCAGTACACCTCCGGCACCACCGGTTTCCCCAAGGCTGTGGTACTGAGCCACCACAATATTCTCAACAATGCATGGTTCTCTGCCAAAGCGATGCACTTTTCGGAGCATGACCGCCTGGCCATTCCGGTGCCCTTCTACCACTGCTTCGGCATGGTGCTCGCCAACCTGCTCTGCCTCAGTGTCGGCGCCTGCGCCGTTATCCCGTGTGAACACTTCGATGCCGGCTTGATGTTGAGGCGATCGATGAGGAGCGCTGCACCGCCCTGCACGGCGTACCGACCATGTTTATCGCCGAGCTGGAGCACCCCGACTTCAGCAGGTATGACCTGACCAGCCTGCGCACGGGCATCATGGCCGGCGCCCCCTGCCCGCCTCCGCTGATGAAACGTGTGATCGATGAGATGCACTGCTCCGAAATCCTCATCGGTTACGGCCAGACCGAAGCCTCGCCACTGACGCACCTGACCACGCGCGAAGACAGCTTCGAGCGCAGGATCGGAACGGTGGGCAGCAACCTTCCGCATCAGGAGGTAAAGGTGGTCGATACCGAAAGCGGCAGAACGGTGGCTGTTGATCAGGTCGGCGAGGTCTGTTTCCGCGGCTATCACATCATGAAGGGCTATTACGGCGATGCCGAGGCCACGGCAAAAGCGATCGATGAGGCCGGTTGGCTGCATTCGGGCGACCTCGGCACGATGGATAAAGATGGCTACCTGAAGATTACCGGAAGGTTGAAGGAGATGATCATCCGCGGCGGCGAGAACATCTATCCGCGAGAGATTGAGGATACCCTCTTCTCACACCCCAAGGTGGCCGAAGTGGCCGTCTTCGGCATACCGGATGAGTTTTACGGCGAAGAGGTGGTCGCCTGGGTCGAACTACATGCCGGTGAAACTGTTGAAGCGTCCGAGCTGAAGGCGTACTGCAAAGAGCAACTGGCCCATTTCAAGACACCGAAATACATACGGCTGGTTGATAAGTTTCCGATGACCGTTACCGGCAAACTGCAGAAGTTCCGCATGCGGGAGATGATGATCGAGTATCTGGCGCAAAACAGCCCGGAATAAGTGTCATGCTGGATGCCCGCTTCCGGTCGAAAGCGGACGTCCGCATCAGCCCTGCATAATCGGGATATTGACCTTACGTTTGTTCAGCCTGCTCACCTTCTCGATCACCTTCGAAGCCAGCTCACGGTAGAGACCCGCCTCATTGGAATCGGGAAGTGCCGCGGTAATCGGCGTACCGGCATCGGACATCTCGCGGATCGCCAGATCCAGCGGCAGCTTGGCGAGCACGTCTACCTTGGATTTTTCAGCCAGCTTCTCGGCTCCGTCAGTGGAAAAGATGTGCGTCGATTCACCGCAGTGCGGGCAGATGAAGGCGCTCATGTTCTCGACAATGCCGAGGGTCGGCACATGCACCTTGTCGAACATGGCGATACCGCGCTTACAATCGAGCAGTGCGATGTCCTGAGGCGTGGTTACCACCACGGCTGCCGTCAGCGGCACGTTCTGAACCAGCGTCAGATGGATATCACCCGTTCCCGGCGGCATATCCACCACCAGGTAATCGAGCTCACCCCATGCCGTATCGTTGAGCAGTTGCATCATGGCGCCGGTCACCATCGGGCCGCGCCAGATCATCGCCTGGTTATCGGCAATCAGGAAACCGATGGAGATCGTCTTGACGCCGTAATTTTCCAGGGGATGGAAGATACGCTCCTCCGTCACCTGCGGTTGACGATCGGCCAGCCCCATCATCTGCGGAATGGAGGGGCCGTAAATATCGGCATCAAGCAGCCCCACTTTGGCACCGGTCTGGGCCAGCGATACGGCCAGGTTAACCGCCGTAGTCGACTTGCCGACACCGCCCTTGCCGGAGGCCACAGCGATAATGTTTTTGACGCCCTCGGGCATCTTCTTTTCGGGCATTCCACCCTGTTTACTGCCGCATGCCATCTGTTACCTCCAAAGCCAATTCACGAATAAATCAGTGGTGCATGGTTGTTGAGCGGTCGCTTAAGTCAACCCCGCAATAAAAAATGACTTATTCCCTTTTTCAAAAACGGGATTTCAATCATAAAAGAATAATATAAATGCTTACTAATATTGAATTTTTGCCGGTGTACCTGACGCTCCATGCTCACTATACTGCCGCACTTATGACCGAATTTGCCGTCATCCTTCTATCTGCCGTACTGGTGAACAACTATGTGTTGACCAAGTTTCTCGGCATCTGCCCCTTCCTTGGTGTATCCAGCAAGGTAGAGACCGCGATCGGCATGTCCTTTGCAGTCATGTTCGTCATGACGCTCGCCTCCACCGCCTCATGGCTGGTGCAGCAGTATGTTCTGATCCCGCTGGATCTTCTCTACCTGCAGACGATCTTCTTCATCCTGATCATTGCCGCACTGGTGCAGTTTATCGAAATGATGATTCACAAGACCAGCCCCGTTCTCTATCAGGGGCTGGGTATCTTCCTGCCGCTGATCACCACCAACTGTGCCGTGCTCGGCGTGGCGCTGCTTAACATCCAACAGGACAACACCTTCATCACCTCCGCCCTCTACGGGCTCGGGGCAGCCATCGGTTTTGCGCTGGTGCTGATTCTTTTTGCCGGCCTGCGTGAACGTATCGAGCATGCACCGATACCGGAGGCTTTCAAAGGCTCCCCGATCTCCTTGATCACAGCAGGCATGATGTCTCTGGCATTTCTGGGCTTCTCAGGCCTGGTTAAGATTTAACCCGGGGCCTGCCAACGACCATGATGCATCTTCTTGCTGCTGTCGCCTCATTCGGCCTGTTTGCCCTCGCATTCGGAGTATTGCTGGCCATCGCCTGCCGTGTTTTCAAAATCGAAGGCGATCCGATGGCCGAACGTATCGAGACACTGCTGCCGCAAACCCAGTGCGGCCAGTGCGGCTACCCCGGTTGCAAACCCTATGCGACAGCAGTTGCCAACGGTGAGGCCGAGGTCAATCACTGTGTACCCGGCGGTGAACGGACCATGCTGAAGATCGCCGACCTGATGGGCGTGGAACCGAAAAGTATTGATGAGGAACCGGCCGCACCGATGATCGCATTTGTTCGTGAGGATGAGTGCATCGGTTGTACGCTCTGCATCAAGGCCTGCCCGGTCGATGCCATAATCGGGGCACCGAAACAGTACCATACCGTCATTACCGACCACTGCACCGGCTGCACACTCTGTGTCGAACCCTGTCCCGTGGACTGCATCGACATGCTGATCAAACCGGAACTGCTGGAACACTGGGCATGGCCGCTTCCTGAGACGCAGCGTGCCCGGAAGGCTATGGAAAGAAAGGGACAACATGCTCCATACACTGCTTAAATCCATCGGAATCGGCGGCGCCTTTTCAGGCGGTATCGAGCCTGAGATGTCGAAGATCACAGCCGACTCGCCGATCTCCACGTCGATGCTCGCACCGCTCTATATCCTGCCGATCAAGCAGCATATCGGCGAGGCGTGCCTGCCTCTTGTTGAAGTCGGCGATCAGGTCTATCGCGGCCAGAAGATTGCCAAGTCACAGGGCTATGTCTCCGTCCCCATTCATGCACCCACCTCCGGCAAAGTGGTGAAAATAGAGGAGCACGCCATTCCGCACCCCTCAGGCATGGGACTTCCCTCCATCTTCATCGAACCGGATGGCAAGGATATCGAGGATGCATCACTGCAGCCGATGAGTGACTATCGCAGCACGGATCCTGCCGAACTGCGCGAGCGGGTCCGCTTCTGCGGTATTGCCGGTCTTGGAGGAGCGGTATTCCCGACCTTTATCAAGCTACTGAAGGATCAGCGCAACCCCATCGAAACGGTGATTCTCAACGGCATCGAATGTGAGCCCTATCTCACCAGCGACCACCGGCTGATGATTGAGAAGGCCAAAGAGATTGTCATCGGTATCGACATCATCATGCATATGGTTGGCGCCGGCAATGCCATTGTGGCCATCGAGGATAACAAGCCCGATGCTGCCAATGCCATTCGTGAGGCGCTCAAAGCCTTTGATATGCCGGAAGGCAACCGGATCGAGGTTCGCCAGCTTCCCACACGCTACCCGCAAGGAAGCGAAAAGCAGTTGATTGAGGCACTGACAGGCAAAGAGGTACCGGCAACCAAGCTGCCGATGCATATCGGTGTACTCTGCCAGAATGTGGGCACCACCAAGGCGATCCATGACGCCATCCTGCTCGGCCGTCCCCTGACTGAACGTATTGTCACGGTCAGTGGTGATGCTGTACCAAGGCCCGGCAACATGAAGGTTAGAATCGGCACCCCGATGCGTTTTATACTGGGGCAACATGGACTTGATGACCTTGAGGGCCTTCACCTCCTGCACGGCGGCCCGATGATGGGCGAAAAACTGCAAAGCGCCGACATCCCGGTGGTCAAATCAACCAATGGCCTGCTGGCCATGCACAGCACCGCCATGAAACAGGCGCACAAGCTTGAGCAGCCATGCATCCGCTGCGGCCACTGCGGCGTAGCCTGCCCGATCAAGCTGGTTCCCAACATGCTGGCCGATCAGTGTCGTAACGATCAGTTCGAGAAGGCAGAGTCTTACAATCTGTTCGACTGCATCGAGTGCGGCTGCTGCAGCTATGTCTGCCCCTCCAATATCCCGCTGGTGCACTACTTCCGCTACGGCAAAGGCCAGCTGGCCCAGATCGCCCGGGAAAAGAGTTTCGCCAACGAGTCGAAGCTGCGCAGTGAGGCCCGTGAAGCGCGTATCGCCCGTGAGAAGGAAGAGAGGGCGGCCAAGCGCCGGGTTGTACGTGAAAAGCACAAGCCGACAGGCGACAGTGAACCCCCCGCGACTGACAAACCGGTATCTGATAAACAGACAGAGGCTGCAGTTGATCAGAAAGCCGCTGATGAGGCGTCCACATGATCCATCTTAGCTCCCCGCACATTCATGGCGGTGACTCCGTTCGCATGACCATGCTCTCGGTCATCTTCGCGCTGATGCCGGCTGCCGTAGTCAGTGTTTATCTCTTCGGCTGGCTCGCCTTCCTGCTGATCACCATCAGCATGGTCACCTGCGTAGCGACCGAATTTGTCGCCCTGCGACTGATGGGCCGGGTCGCCTCTCCGATCGGAGACGGTTCCGCCGCCCTGACAGGCCTGCTGCTGGCGCTGACACTGCCCGCCTACCTGCCCTGGTGGATGGTGGTGCTCGCCTCGGCTATCGCCATTGTGCTCGGCAAACAGCTCTACGGCGGCCTCGGTTACAACCTTTTCAATCCGGCACTGGCTGCCCGTGTCATCCTGCTGGTCTCGTTCCCGCTGAATATGACCGCATGGATCATTCCGATGCATGTCGGTACCCCCGTCATCGACCTTTACGACTTCAATGCCTGCCTCAACCTGCTGCTGTTCGGTCCCGAGGCCCTGAATACGGCACTCGACGCCATCACCATGGCAAGTCCGCTCGGCCACATCAAAACCGAATGGAGTCAGGGTGTTGCCGTCGCCGATGCGCTGAGGGACTACGACTACAGCTATCTCGATGCCTTCCTGGGCCGCGAGGCGGGCAGCATCGGCGAAACATCGGCACTGGCACTGATGCTGGGCGGCATCTACCTGCTGGCACGCCACACCATCAGCTGGCATATCCCGCTCTCCTATCTAGCGACCGTGCTGGTGCTTGCGGCGATCTTCAACATGATCGATCCGGACCACTACGCACCACCGCTCTTCCACCTGCTTGCAGGCGGCCTGATGCTCTGTGCCTTCTTCATGGCGACCGACCCTGTCTCCTCACCGGTCACACCGCTAGGTCAGGTTGTTTTCGGTATCGGCTGCGGCCTGCTGACCTGGTCCATCCGCACCTACGGCGGCTATCCGGAGGGAGCCATGTTCGCCGTCATCCTGATGAACTGTACCGTGCCGTTGATCGATCACTACTTCCGTCCACGCGTTTATGGCCGGGGCAACTGAGATGGACAAATTCAGAATCGACCGAGAACAGATTCGGATGGTGGTGGCACTGGTAGCCGTCGCCATCGTCGCCGTGCTCTTTCTCGGACTGACCGACATGATCACCCGCGAACCGATTGCTGCAGCCCAGAGAGAGGCTTTGAACCGTGCACTGCTGCAGGTATTGCCGGAGCACAGCAACGATCCCCTGGCCGACGCCTTCAACATGAAGATCAACGGCTCACAACAGCGTTTCTTCCCGGCCCGTGACAAATCGGGAACCATCACCTGCCTTGCCTGGGAGACGGCGGCTCCGGACGGCTACAGCGGCACCATCCGCATTCTGATGGGGGTCATCCCCGATGGTGCGGTCAACGCCATCCGCATCACCGACCACAGGGAAACACCGGGACTCGGCGACGGCATCACCAAAAACCGGAACTGGATCGACAGTTTCATCGGCAAGCGCCTTGAGACGGCCCATTGGGCGGTGAAAAAGGATGGTGGTGACTTCGACCAGTTTACCGGTGCCACCATTACGCCGAGGGCTGTTGTCAAAGCAGTGAAAAACGGATTGGCGATGTTTATGGCCAACAGGGATAAGCTCCTGGTTATGCCTGCAGCAAAAAGGAACAAAGGAGAGAAGCCTTGAGCATGACAACCTCTACGGATTCAGCCATCTCCAAAAATGAAATCTTTGCCGATGGCTTCTGGCACAACAACACCATTTTTGCCCAGCTGCTCGGCATGTGCCCGCTGCTCGGTGTCACCACGTCGGCTGAGAACGGCTTCTGGATGGGTGCGGCCACTGTCATCGTACTGATAGGTTCCAATCTTGTCGTGGCCCTCGTGCGCGGCGGCATTCCCGAGCAGGTGCGTATACCGGCCTACATCACCATCATCGCCGCCTTCGTCACCATGGTGGATCTGGCCATGAATGCATGGATGCATGAAATGTATCTGGTGCTCGGCCTCTTTATTCCGCTGATTGTGGTTAACTGCGCCATCCTCGGCCGCGCCGAGGCCTTTGCCAGCAAGAACAGCGTCTCCGACTCACTGGTCGATGCCCTGGCTGTCGGGTTCGGATTTACCTTTGCCCTGATGCTTCTCGGTGGTGTACGTGAACTGCTGGGACAGGGCGAACTGTTCGGCTTTGCCCTGTTCGGAGCCGGCTATCCCGACTTCCTGCTCTTCATCCTGCCACCGGGCGCCTTCATTGCGCTCGGTTTCATTCTGGCAGGTGTGAACATCATCAACCGCCGCATGAAGGCCAACGCCGAAAGAAAGTCTGCTGCTGAACCGGTTGCCTCAAATGCAACACCTACAACCGAGGAGGTTGCTTCATAATGGATTGGGATCTACTGCTCATTTTACTGCCCTTCGGCATCTTTGCTTACTGGGCCGGCTTTTTCGCCACCAAGCGTTATAAACAGAACAAGCACAAGGATAAGGAGTACCACTGATGCCTGTACTCAATCTTCACACCAATATCCCGATTAACGATAAAGAGCCGCTACTAAAGAAGGCCTCGACCCTTGTTGCCGAAGCGCTCGGCAAGCCTGAAGGCTATGTGATGATCAGGTTATCGGACCATCAACCGATGAGCTTTGCCGGCACCACCGAACCGCTTGCCTTTGTCGAACTCAAAAGCCTCGGTTTGACCACGGACCAGACCGCACCCCTCTCGGAAACCATTTGCCGGTTTATCTCAGAAAACCTGAACATTGAACCTGCCCGTATCTATATCGAATTCGCCTCACCCGAACGGGCCATGTTCGGCTGGAACGGCGGAACTTTCTAAACATCTGTTTCCGACTGTCCGCTTCCGGCCGAAAGTGGACATTCAAAAGATTTAGCTATTTGGAAGCCGCAGCCTGAAGGCGGGCGAGCATGGCTGCCATGGAGTCCTGCACCTCCTCCTGTGCCTCTTCGCTCTCGGTATCTTTATCCACATACCAGAGCGTATTCTGATCCGGTTCACTGAGGAACGGTGAAGGTGCGGTCTTCTCCTTCTGGCCGAAACGGGAACGGACACGGGCACGGCTCAGGGTGAGACGATAGCGGGCACGGGTCATGGCCACGTACATCAGACGCCGCTCCTCCTCCATGCGATTCTCCTCCAGTGCCGAGCGGTGCGGGAAGCTGCCATCCTCCATACCGACCACATAGACATGGGCGAACTCCAGCCCCTTGGCCGCATGCACCGTCATCAGACGCACCTGACCGCTCGGGTCATCGTCCTCCTTGTCGGCCAGCAGGAACACCTTCTGCAGGAAATCGGCCAGTGTTCCGCCCTCCTCGGCGTGCATCATCCACCAACGGCGCAGCTCATGAATATTACCCAGGCGACGCTCTTTCTCCTTCTCATCAGCAGCCTCACTCTCAATGGCAGCGATCAGCAGCGAGCGATCCATCAATGCATCGAAAGCATCGTCCGGCTCACCATGCGTAAACATGTGCTCAAGGCCGACAATCATGTCACCGAACTCTTTAAGCGTATGAATCAGGCGATGATCCAGACGCTCATCAAGACACGCCTCCAGCAGCGAACAGCGGTGCTCCTGGGCAAAGCTGCCTATATCGCCGAGCGCTTTGTCACCAATGCCGCGGCGAGGCCGGGAGATGGCCCGCATGAATGCCAGGTCATCGGAGAAGTTGGCAATCAGGCGAAGATAGGAGAGCAGATCCTGTATCTCGGCACGATCGAAAAAGGAGAGCCCGCCACTGACATGGTAGGGAATATTGGCAGCGCGTAGCGCCATCTCAATAGGGCGGGACTGATAACTGGCACGATAGAGTACGCAGAAGTCATCCCACTTCAGCGCTCCGGCACCACTGCTATCCTCACTGGAACCGGAGACGGCACGCTGCGTTTTGATATCCCCGGCAATGCGCTCGCCCTCCTCCTCGGGATTGGGCGACTCCCAGACACGCACGGACTTGCCCGGCCCGAGATTGGAGCGAAGGGTTTTACCCAGTCGTTCGGAGTTGTTGGCGATCAGACTGTTGGCGGCATTGAGGATCATGCCGGTCGAGCGGTAGTTCTCCTCCAGACGAATGACGGTCAGAGTCGGGTAGTCACGCTCAAGCTGGAACAGGTTCTTCACCTCGGCTCCCCGCCAGCCGTAGATCGACTGATCGTCATCCCCCACCACTGTCAGGTTGCCATTGTCGGGCACCAGCAGGCGCACCAGTTCATACTGGACGCGACTGGAGTCCTGGTACTCATCGATGAGGAAGTGGCGGGCACGCATCTGCCACTTGGCACGGATCCCTTCATGCTCGGATAGCAGCCAGATCGGCAGCACCATCAGATCATCAAAATCGACCGCATTCATCTTGCGCAGCAGTTCATCGTAGCGTTGCCGCACCCTGGAGAGCGAACCGTCACCCTCTTCCAGCATCCCATTCTTGAGCATCGACACGCGTGAGAGCAGGCGATCCACCTGATCGCTGTCCGACGGCAGCTTCATATCCTGCAGCACACTGCGCATGGCCGAACGCTGTTCGCCGCCGGCAAAGATGGAGAGGTTGGGCTTACACCCGATCAATGCAGCATCTTCACGCACCATGGCCAGACCGAGAGCATGAAAAGTGCAGATGCGCAACCGCTTCGCCTTCTCGCCAAGGCGAGCCTCCAGTCGCTCGCGCATCTCGCGGGCTGCCTTGTTGGTAAAGGTGACCGAAGTGATCGCATCGTCGGGCACATCGCGTTCGACCAGTGCGGCGATGCGCTCGGTGATCACGCGTGTTTTACCCGATCCGGCACCGGCCAGCACCAGCAACGGGCCACCGCGATAGTGGACGGCCTTGTACTGCGCTTCGTTGAGTCCCGATGATGTCGAGGATGATCCGCTCAATGACATGGCGATGCAGCTTAGAGAGCACAAATGATCTGGCAAGTATCGTGATGCAGATCAAATAATCGGTATATTCATTTTGTATATTTCACCTATAGTTAGCTGATACTAATCAGGGGAGTGTATTGAACGACGAACCATTTCCTCATCACATCTTTCGTGAATACGATGTACGAGGCGTTGCCGGTGAAGAGATCACTGAAGCTCTGGCCTACAGGCTGGCAAAGGCCTATGCATTGATGCTCCCTGCCGGTGAATCCAGGCCAGTCATTGTCGGCCGGGATGTCCGCCTCTCCGGGCCAAAGCTTCTGCAGGCAGCCATAGACGGACTTCGCGATGCCGGCGTCAATGTCCTCGACATAGGCATGGTACCGACCCCATTGGCCTACTACGCCGTTTTCCAGCTTGAGAGTGCAGGATGCCTTGTCGTAACGGCCAGCCACAACCCCTCCAACTTTAACGGCTTCAAGATGATGATAGGCCGCGAAAGCCTGCATGGTGAAGATATCCAGATTCTCAGAAGGCGCATGCAGGAAACTTCAGAAAAGCATGGGAAGCGCGGCTCATACAACACCATGGATATCACACCTGCCTATAGCGATTTTGTAACCGGTGACATCCACCTTTCCCGCCCGCTCAAGGTGGTGATCGATGCGGGCAACGGTCCCTCCGGAGTCATTGCCGCCCCTATCTACCGTAACCTTGGCTGCGAAGTCATCGAACTCTATTGTAAGCCTGACGGAAACTTTCCCAATCATCACCCCGATCCCACCATTGAAGCTAATATGCAGGATCTTGCTGCGGCCGTTCGAAACCATCATGCCGACCTGGGTATCGCCTTTGACGGCGACGGCGATCGTATCGGTGTGGTTGATGAAAAGGGCGAAATGATCTGGGGTGACATGCTCCTCCTGCTTCTCTCCAGACATCTTCTGATGACGCATCCGGGCGCCACCATCATCTCGGAAGTGAAAAGCTCACAGGTCATGTATGACGATATTGAAGCCCACGGAGGCCATGCGATCATGTGGCGAACCGGCCACTCTCCGATCAAGGCCAAGATGAAGGAGACCGGAGCCATCCTGGCCGGCGAGATGAGCGGGCATATGTTTTTTGCCGATCGTTTCTTCGGCTTTGACGATGCGGTTTATGCCGGTGCCAGGGTCATGCAGGTCATTGCCGACCAGTGTGGCAAGGCATCCGCGCTTCTTGATTCACTTCCGAAAACTGTAACAACGCCGGAAATTCGGTTAGATTGTCCTGACGATCGCAAGTTCCGACTGGTGGAAGAGGCTAAACTTCACTTTTCGAAGGCCGGCTATAACATCATTGATGTCGATGGCATGCGCATCAAATTTGGTCATGGCTGGGGGTTGCTGCGTGCATCGAATACGCAACCCGGGCTGGTACTCCGGTTTGAGGCGCCGGATGAGGTAGAGTTGAAGAAGATGCGAAACCTGATCGAGGGGTGGTTAGACAAACATGCCTGATACAACGCTGGAAACTTCACTACGCGCCCTGTTTGATCATGGCCGTGATGCGATGTTTATTGCCAACTCGGATGCCCAGTTCACGCATGTAAACAAAGCCTTTCTGCAGCTCTACAGCTTTACCGAAGAAGATGTGATTGGTCAGCCTATCGGCATGATTAAATCCAACCTTCATGATCAGCGCCTCTATGACACCATTGAAGAGTCGCTGAATAAAGACGGCATCTGGAGTGGTGAACTGCGCAACACCAGTTACGCCGGTGAGATCATCCATGTCTGGACCCAGATTGTGAAAACCGACGCCGGCTTCGTCGGTATCCAGGTTGATCTGCGTGAACGTGACCGAACCACCCGTCAGGTTGAACAGGCGGCAAGACTCGAGTCCATCTCCACCCTTGCAGGCGGCATTGCCCATGAATTCAATAATATTCTGGCGGGCATCCAGGGACACCTCTACATGGTTCGCCGGTCTATTCCTGAAGAGAGCGTGAAGGAGAAAGAGAGAGTCAATCGCATCGGAAAGCTCATCGAGCGTGCATCGGGCCTTGTCCAGAACATGCTGGTTTTCTCCAAACAGAAGCAGACGGTCAATCAGGAACTTTCACTTTCAGCCCTGTTGGAAGACGTTGTAAAGCTGGCATCGCCCTCTATCCCCAAGCTGATTAAGGTTCAAACGGATATCATTCCCAAGCGGGTCAGGATTTCAGCCAATGAGATTCAGCTGAAACAGACCCTCTATGAACTCATAGCCAACGCCAATGCCGCTTTTGACCGGGTTCAGGAGCTTACCCTCCCGACCAATCCGCAAATCTCCATCAAGCTGGAGATCAATAAGGATAATCAGGCAGTGATCACCATCCGTGATAATGGCTTCGGCATGGACGCCAATGAGCTGGGCCACTGTCTGGACCCATTTTATACGACCAAACCTGTCGGCCACGGGACGGGACTGGGCCTGACCAGCGCCAATAGCTACATCAAACAGTTGGGCGGTTCACTCGAGATTGATAGCCGGCCCCGGGTCGGCACCACTGTCCGCATCACTTTGCCGATGATCGATGATATGGAACAAGTTCCATCACTGAATCGTTCAATTCTTCTGGTTGATGATGATGAGAGTATCCGTATCTCTCTGCATGAAATTCTTGCGCATCACGGATACAGGATCCTTGAAGCAAGCGATGGCATTCAGGCTCTCGATATCTGGCAGGAGAACAGTGAAAACATTGATGCCATCATCATGGATATCGTGATGCCCCATATGGATGGTCTGGAAGTGGCAAAAAGTATTCGTGCCACCGGAAGCAAACTGCCCATCTGCATGATGACAGGCTACTCGAACCAGCACGTTCAGCCGGAGCTGAAAGTCCACCTGTTCCGCAAACCGGTCGATCCGGGAATTTTACTGCAATATCTTGAGAATCAGCTGGCAGCCAACTCTCTGGAGAAGTAATCCAGGCGCCTTAATACCTGATCTGTGCGCGTTATGTCTTCCGAAACACCACGCATATGGGAGTGAATCAACCGCATTACTCTTCTCTGCTGCATGGCCAGACGCTGAAACCTGTCTACATATCCGGCCATGCCATTTACAGCCTGCTGGTTCGCCTCGACAAAGTTCTGAAGCTGTTGCATTGAGTCATTGAATCCGGGCTCCTTATCGACAAGCCGCTCCCAGCGTCTAGCCATGACATCGCCCTGCAATACCCCTATGGACCGCTCACAGACCTCCAGCAGAAGATCTAGCTGTTGTTCGACGGATGGACTCATCCGGTATAGTTCATCGCCATACGGGCAACCGGTTCACTATTCGCGGCAACACGGCTGCTTTCCGAAGCAGACCTTTCGTGCTCGACTATGGTCTGGTGATGATCTCTGGCCAGCTGCTGCCACCCTTCACGAAGTGTCTGTGCCAGTTGCATCACCTCTTTCACATGCTCGGTTGATGATGTGCACATACCTTCGGTCAAGCGCTTGAACATGTAGTTATAGATACTGGCAAGATTAGTAGCGATCTCGCCGCCCTCTTCCATGTTCAGACTGGTAGAGAGTTCGACTACAGCCTCCAATGCCCGGCTGACATGCTCTGCCTCTCCGGCAATATCTCCGGCTTCGATTGCATACTCAGCTCTGGCAAGTGCCTTGTTCAGGGCTTCATATGTTAGTAGGACCAGTCCAAGAGGGCCTGACCCCTCAATCTGATTTCCCTGATAAGCTTTATACCCTGTCATAACTGCCTCCTTGCCTTTATATCTTATTGTTTTGCATGATCGTCGATTGTTGCGTCAGCCATTGGCTGGTTGCATTCAAACGACCATTCAGCGTTTCCATCGCCGAAAAAGATTTAATGAGCGCATCACGCTTCTTACCAAGTTGAAAATTCAAGTCATCAATTCTCAACTGCATTGACTCAATGATATCCTGGGATGCTTTAATACTGCCCTGAAAGAAACCCGATGCCGGATTGGCAAACCTGTCGAGCAGATTATCGTAGGAAGCGGCAATGCCCATGCCGAGATCGAAAGAACCGACACTTCCGGTTGTCGTGCCACTGTAGAGAGCAACCAGCCCATCAATGTTGCCTGAGGTGCCGAGCAGCATCTGGCCACTACCGGTTGCCGCCTCACCATTGATCGTACCGGCAACATCGATACCGATGAATGTTCCATCGGTGATGCCGAGCCCATTCACACTCTGGGCAATAGAGAATGACGATCCGGCGCCATAGTTGTTGTGCTCGATGGTTACAAAATTTCCGGATACGGCCGCTGATGCTCCCAGACCGTAACGACCCTCGGTGACTGTAGTCGAGGAACCGAAAGCGAGTGTCCCGGCACTCTCATTATTGGCAGTCAGAAGAAGGGTCATCAGGCTGTTACCGGAGGTTGCATCCGTCAGCACAATACGGCCTGAACTATCGATACTGGCAACTGCCTGCTGATCATATGCGGTCTGGATGGCTGAAAGCAGGTCAGCCATCGTATCCTGGGTCGGATCCAGCACCGTAAAGGTGGTATTGACAGCAGCCCCGGTTCGTTTGGTGCCGGAAATCGTAATCGTGTCGCCTGCGGCAACACCCAAACCCAGCGAATCAAAGGTATCAGTGCTCACCACTGGAGACCCACCGGCAGTCAGTGCTGTGCTCATCCTGTGCTGGTCGGTATAGACCTGTGCGAACTCGGTATTCAGTGCATCGACGATATTCTGTGCGGTCATACCCGTGGTTAGCGCTACCACAGCCTGACTCCCGGTTACGCTGTCTGTAACTGTGATACTCTGATCCGCTGCCAGCCCTCCGCTGAGATCGGTGGCACCTGTAACGGTGGCCTTGGTCGCAGCCTGCGAAATATTGAGCGCATAATTACCTGAAACGGTGTTCTCACCATAGGTGAGAAACTGGATGTCGCCCGTTGTCGATGTTGCACTGGCGGTAAATAGGTCGCGAATCGTGTTCGGATCGGTTGCCAGCATACTATCCAGCTTGGTGGAGTCGATGGTGAGCTGACCGTTCGCATCCGGCTCGATACCTACCAGAACCAGACGATTACGATCACTGGCCAGACCAGGTACGGAAGCCAGCAGCGCCGAAGACATGGAATTCTGAATATTGGTCAGCAGCGCATCGCCGGCCAGGACACCCGACTCCTGCGTATCAGAGTTGAAGGTCTGCTGATCGGTGATAAAAGTCTGCACCTCATTATAGGCATCGGCGAACGCCTGGATCTTGTCTTTCACTGCCTGCGTATCAAGTCCGACGGTGACAGAAACCGTAGTGGCAGGATCTTCCTGATTGAGGGTAAAGGTGATACCGGCAATCGCGTCATCAATGACATTACTGCTGCGGTTGATAACGATACCGTCCACGGATACCTGGGCATCCTGGCCCGCCTGAACTACCGTTCCGCCAGCCGCAAATCCAAGACCTGAAAGTGCTCCGGAAAGATCGGCCCCGGCCAGCGTAAAGCCGGCGGCGCCCGTATCATCCGCCGTAAGGATGAGGCGGAAATCACTGTCGGCCACCTTGATCAGCGATGCGGATACGCCTGTGGCACTGGCTCCTGCATTCAGTGCATTGATGCTGTTCTGGATATCCAGCAATGAATCGGTCGCCGCCACGGTAACCGTCTGGCCTGCAATTTGAAATGAGCCGGCCAGCCCGAGCACCTCTGTCGTGGTGGCTGCTGCTGCGGCTCCTGAATTTTGTACAGCAGAGGCGGAGTGAATCTTACGAGCCTGCGCCATCTGCTGAACGATAACTTCAGTGGTTCCAGGTACGGCATCCGTGCCCACCTGGACCCCCAATAGTGATGACGCCGACACAGCTGAATTGCTGCTTGCCAGCGTCGATGAGTATGAAAAAAACGTGCTGCTGTCGTTCATCTCCCTTGAGAGTGTGCGTAGCGCCAGTACTTTCGAACTCAGTTCGGTAAACGCCTCCTGTTTGGAAACTTCAGAGAGTTGTCGCTGCTCCAGTAAAGTTACCTTACGGGACTCCACATTCATTAAAGCATCGACTGTTGCATTCCAGTCGATGTTTGAAGTAAGCCCTGCAATGTTGACGGTTCCGACCATTTTTTCTTCTATCCTTGCTTATCGAGAAGCAGCCCGATTCGTTCACGCATAGCGACTTTAAAGTCGATGAACTCCTGGGGTGGTATTTCTCGAACTACTTCACCGGTATTCCGATCCTGCACTTGAACAATAAGCATGTTCAAACGCTTCTCGTAGCCAAATGCAATTTTTTCATTTGGACCGGAGAATTTACTGTTTGCCTCTGCTACAGCCTGTTGAACTTCCTGCTCTGTCGGCTGTCTCTTCTGTGCATCCTGTTGTGCTTTCAGTGATGGATCATTGGATACAGGAACTTTTACCTGTGTCGGTTGAACCACTGGAGCACCTGGAGATGTACCTGAAGAGGAACGGACATCCACAGACGGTGATGATGATGCAGGACTAATGCTTTGCGCAATATTCGCAATTGTTAAAGCCATAACATTTCACCTCCTTAGTAGAATTTAAGCCCTAACTCCCCCTCCCCAAAGGGAGGAGGAGAGGCTTACCGTCCGTTTACCGGAACAGCGACAACACATTCTGGGACGCCTGGTTGGCCTGAGCCAACATAGAAGTACCAGCCTGAACCAGAATCTGGTTCTTAGTGAAGTTAGTCATTTCAGCGGCCATATCAGCATCACGGATGGATGATACAGCAGATGATACCTGCTCGATCGCAGTCGCCAGGTTGGCGTTCACGAATGCGAGCTGGTTCTGTGTAGCACCAAGGTCCGCGCGTTGATTGGTCAGTGTATCGATGGCTGCGACAGCAATATCGATGTAAGCAGCTGACCCGGCAGCAGTCAGCAGATTACCGGCTGCATTGGATAGACCCAGTGAAGCAGTGGTATAGCTGTTCTGCAGGTTAATGCCTACCTGATGGTTGCTGTTGTTCGCATCACCCACCTGGAAGTTCAGTGAGCCGGTATAGCTAGTGGAACTACCAGCGGTCGCGCCTGTAGTGGTTACACCGGATACACCCGCCAACTGAGCAGCAGCAGCACCATCAGTAATAGTGATGGTTCCGCTCGCACCGCCAGCCGAAGCAGTCAGAGTCAAGGTCAGAGCACCACCGGCAACATTACGATTTTGAGTTGCAGCAAGTAGGTTAGTACCTGCAGTCGCAATGGTGTTACCGAACTGATCTTTAAAATCAGCGGTAGACTGAACGCTTGTTACTGTACCTGCAGTAGCAGCTGTTGCACCAGCAAGGGTGGTAGCTGCAGTCGCAGTATCGGCAACGTTAGCAGTGGTTGTGAAATCAAGGCTAACGCCGTTGGCGAGAACCAGATTTGTAGTCGCTGCACCCACGGCAGATAGATCCACACTTCCCAGCACAGCACCGGTAGCGTCAGTTCCTGAATGAACAGTAACCACACCAGCGGCATTGCTCAGGAAGTAACTACCGTTTGCACCGGCATTCGCTAGTGAACCAGCGTTAACCGCAACAGCACTTACCTGTGCTGAAACAGCAGCGCCACCAGTCAGTGTACCGACGGCAGCAGCAGCACCAGCAGTTGTGGTAATAGAGAATGTAGCATTCTCATAAATACCCGACGTGGTAGGTGCAGTCGCTGTAAAGCCGGTATTGGCCTGGTTGGCAATCGTTGCAGCAGTTGATGCGACAGCAGTTGTGGACAGTGATGAATCAACACCGTTCAACAGGTTTACGCCGTTGTAGTTGGTACCATTGGCGATCTTGTTGATCTGACCTTCAAGTTTTAGTCGCTCAGCATCCAGTTTGGTTGCTTCAGCAGTGTTGTTAGCGGATGAGCCTTGGATCGCAAGAGTCTGAATACGAACAATCATATTCTGAATCTCGTTTACCGCCGCGTCAGCCATCTTCACCATTGCCGTTGCTTGCAAACCATTCTGAACCGCAGCTTTCAGACGCTCGCCCTGTGCATTCAGCTTACTGGAAATAGCGTAGCCAGATGCATCATCGGCTGCCGAGTTAATACGGAAACCTGAGGACAAGCGCTCAAGAGCGCGGTTCATGCTGATATTGTTGTTATTTAGATGTTTAAGGGCCGTAATGGCCGCATTATTGGTTTGGACAGTTAATGCCATTTTATTCTCTCCTTAGTATGTGTTGCGTGAGGACATCCTGCCGTGTCACGCCCTACGTCCCTGTAGGAAGGGTTCAAACATCATGCTCTTACCCGTTGTACATAAGTGTATCGGAGAGAAAAAGAGCGACTTTAGAAAAAAAACTGTTTTTTTTTCAACAGCCTGAAATCAATCCACCAATACTTTGCCATCTAAGCGTGTTCAACATCCCCCTTCTCGCCGGAGAAGTGTTCATTGTAGTCCTCCATTGCAGCCTCAATGACTGTCTTGGCATGTTCGAAACCATAGGGTTTGCCGATTGAGACCTGATGAGGTTCATCGGGCACATATTTATAGGTAAGGAAGTAGTGCATCAACCGATCAATCAGCGCCGGGGGCAACTCATTGATGTCATTCACTCTGGCCCACAACGGATCATCCTCAATCACGGCAATGATCTTGTCATCCGCCTCACCATGATCGCACATCGGCAGGCCACCGACGACTCGCGCATTGAGAATAATCTCTGTTTTGGAGATCGGACGCTCTGTAATGACACAGATATCCAGTGGATCACCATCACCACAGCACGCATCTCTCATCAGTGCTCCGACCCGGTCACCACAGTAGGTGCGCGGAATAAAGCCGTAGAGGGTCGGATGCTGGGATGATGAGCGCACCGACCGGTCCACACGCAGGTAACCTGTCACCTTGTCCACTTCATACTTGACCATATCGAACGGGCATATCTCGATGAATGCCTGCACCCGTCGCGGCGGCTCAATACCGACATCCAGTCCGTGCCATGGATGTGGTCGCCAGCGGAAGAATGGTGATGGTTTGTTATTCATGCGATCCCCTTGTGCTTCTATTCAGCCCTGATGACCCTACAGAACAGCAGACTCAAATTCACCCTGCCATTCCTTCCTCGATTCAATCAATCGACCGAATCAGCTTCCGGACGCCAGAAGTTGACCATGGCATCACTAAGCTCACAGCCGGCAAAGGACCGGTGCAGTCGCTGAATTAACTCCACATCAGAAGCAAGATTGAGAAGCCTGAACCCGGCATCACCGCTCTGCTTAATGCCCACCGCATCACCACCGCCGCGAAGCTTAAGATCGATCTCCGCCAGCTCGAGACCGTCATGATGACTGACCATCTGGCTCAAACGCTCCTGGGCGCTCTCCGAAGCTTCCCTGCCCGGCATCAGAATGGCATACCCCTGCTCTTCTGAACGGCCTACTCGGCCTCTGAGCTGATGCAGCTGCGCCAGACCATACTGTTCAGCCTGCTCAATCACGATCAGCCTGGCCTCGGGAACATTGACGCCCACCTCGACCACGGTGGTCGAGACAAGAATCCTGCAAGTTCCATCGCTGAAGGCCTGGAGGGCTGCCTGCTTGTCACTGGCCTTCATCCGGCCATGAAGGCCAAGCACATGCTCATGCGGAAAGCGTTTGGCCAGGGCCTCGACACGCTGGGAGACGGAGATGCCATCCTCCTCCTCATCAATACGGGGGACAATCCAGTAGATGCGCCCCCCCCTGCCACTCTCATGCCCCTTGCCATCATCAAGCATGCGCTGCATGCCTTCGGCAAGCTGTCCCATCTTCTGCGGGGCGATAACGCGAGTCTCCACCGGTTTGCGGCCCGGAGGCATGCCGTGCATGACACTGAGATCAAGGTCACCGTACAGGGAGAGTGCCAGTGAGCGCGGAATCGGTGTTGCCGTCATACCGAGCAGATGCACAGCCCTGCCCTCTCTCCCCTTGTCGGCGAGAGCCCAGCGCTGCTTGACGCCGAACCTGTGCTGCTCATCCACCAGGGCCAACCCCAGTGACGCATAGTCAACATCTGCGGAGATCAATGCGTGCGTACCGACGACACAGGCCAATGAGCCGTCCGCCAACCGTTTCAGAATATCTTTACGCTCCTTGGCCTTGCTGCTCCCTGTCAGCAGCGCTACGTCGATATCCAGCGGTTCAAGCAGATCCTGCAGCGTATGATAGTGCTGCGTGGCGAGCACCTCCGTCGGCGCCATCATGGCGGACTGTTTGTCGCTGGCTGAAGCTCTTGTAATGGCCAGTGCTGCGATCCATGTCTTGCCTGCACCGACATCGCCCTGCAGTAACCGGTGCATTCGCTTTCCCGATACCAGGTCAGCAGAGATCTCCTGCCATACATGTTGCTGGGCTTCAGTCAACGGAAAGGGGAGTGAATCGATCAGCTTCTTTTCCAACATGTCATGATCGAATGCATCTGCCGGAACCTCGGCCTCGGAGCGCTTCTCCTGCATCAGCTGTAGATAGATCAGCAACTCTTCAAGCTTCAGCCTCTCAAAGGCGGGGCCGCTGGGTTGAACATGAACTTCGTCGCTATCCGGTTGATGAATCCGCATCAGAGCCTTGCGAAGCGGAAGAGAGTCGGAAAGCTGGCTATCAAGCGGTGATGACGCCGCAGCAGGCATCATCGAAAGTGCATGTCCGATCAGCGTTTCGATACGTCGGCCGCTCAATCCCGCAAATGCCGGATAGATCGGATGCCAGCCTGGAACGAAAGCATCGGAAACCACCCACTCAGGATGACTCATCTGCAGGCGACCACTCCAGCGCTCAGGCACACCGCGAACAGAAATCTCCCTACCCTCGCTCAGGCGGGCATCGGTCATCATATAGCCGGAGTGAAAGAAATTGAGTGTAATACGTGCATCATCCTCATCAGCAAGCATCAGTGTCACCTGCCGTTTCCTGCCGAAGCCGCGCGCACTTTTCCGGATAATGCGTGCTTTGATGCGTGCCTCGACACCCTCCTGCAGCTCTTTGATCGGCGTTACCCGCCGATCATCGACATATCGTTTGGGGAGATGCAACAGCAGATCGCCCATAACAGAGAGGCCACGCGCATGGAATCGCTTCTCCATGGCGCTACCGACACCGGGAAGCAGGTTCAGTGGTCTGGTTAAAAAGCTGTACACGCACATATCTTGGCAAAGCCGCATGCATGTATCAAACCTTCTCACCAAATGCGCTATTTCCCTCCTTAGCAGATGTAAAAACCGGCCAACTCAGACACTCCCCCACAGAAGGTGGGGCTGGCATATTCACATGCCAGTCAGTTGAGCAAGACCACGCTCTTGCGAAAAGGTTAGAGGCGCAGGGCAGGATGCCCGTAGCCGAATCAATAAATGTGCTTGATTATATATTTCAATTGCTTACAGTGCGCTCCGCTAATTACGGAGGTATGTCATGGCAAAGCGTTGTGAAGTTTGTGGAAAAGGCCCAATGAGCGGCAATAATGTGAGTCACGCTCACAATACAACCCGTCGTCGTTTTCTTCCAAACCTGAAGAATGTACGCGCTCTGATCTCCGGTCAGGCAAAGAAGGTTCGTGTCTGCACCAGCTGCCTGCGTTCAGGCAAAATTGAAAAGGCTGCTTAAGCCCCTTCCACTTAAAACAACTTCAAAAGGCGTCCGGTTCGGGCGCCTTTTTTTTATATCCCTGTCCATGGCACCATCAAAAGACGACTGACAATAGCAATATCATTTTAAGGGGTGGCTAGCGCCTGATCAACTGATAAGCGAGTTCGTGACGACCTGACGGATGCGGAGAGTGTCTTGAGTCACTCTTTCCCCAATCCCAGCGAGATGGAACAAAGAGTTCCTTCATCGCATTGACATCGCAATGGAACGGCGGACCACCCTCGCAACCAGTCTGCATAAACAGGGCAAATAGAGAGCCGCCGGGCTTTAGCCATGCATAAAGCTTCTTTTCGTAGGCTTCCCGCTCCTCCGGCCTGATGGCACAGAGCGACGTCTGTTCATAAATCGCATCAAAAGGTGATGCAGGAACAAAGTCGAACATGTCGACCTGAATCACTTCGGCATCCACTCCTTCGGCAGCCAGTTCACGCCGCATACGGGCTACAGGAGTCGGAGCAACATCAAGGCCGGTAACTTCAAAACCGAGACGCGCCAGTTCAATCACTTCATAGCCATGGCCACATCCCGGAATGAGAACCGAAGCACCAGGATCCAGGGAAACAACCATCCAGCTGTTCATAAGCGGGTTGACCCCTTTACGGTCCCAGCCCGTCTCACCGCGCTGGTAGCGCCCTTCCCACTCATCGATAAGATGACTCATGACTTACCCTGTTCAGGCTGACGAAGTGGAATCAGGCATCCGGACTCTGTGATGCCCTCAGAAGCTCTTTAGCCACAAGCTCTTTACGCTTGCGGCGCTTCATATGAGAGAAGCTTCCGATAATAAGCATGAGGCCGAATACCAGACCGCCGGCTGCTACAAAAATCGGAATATTGATTTTGTACTTTCCATCTTTGTAGTTATAGCTGTAACAGGCTCCGACGATGAAGTTGATTACGTTAGCGGCAGAAATCTTCTCGCCTTTCGCCTTGGTAATGGAGATATCCATGTCATTTCCTGTAATGTTGGCACCATAGAGATAGCGGGTTACACGCCCTTGCGGTGAGATCATGATATAGACGTTGGGATGCAGGAAGATGGCATCACGAGGTGACCAGAAAAATTTGTATCCCATGGAGTCGGTCAGTCTTTTGATATCTTCAGGGTCCTTCAGCGTGGTCATCTTCCATCCTGAAGGAAGACCTTCATTGAACCCGGCATAACCCATGAATTTTTTCAGTGTCTCCGGTGTATCATGACGATCAAATGAGACGGTCAGGACATTGAAGTCCTTATCGATCTTCCACTGCTCGACCTCCTGCAGCGTATTCCAGAGGTTGCGATTGAGCACCGAGCAGGCTCCGTCACAACGGTAATAGGAGAGCGCCAGAATGGTAGGTTTGGTTCCCAGCATATCGCCAAGCAGAAACTCATTCCCATCCTGATCGATCAGACGATAACTCTTATCGATCTTTACCCCGAGAAAGTCGGACTCTTCGATCTTTACAACCGTCGGATCAACATCAGAGTTTTGGGTTACTTTGCCGTAGGCCGCATAGGCAGCTGTCGAGACCGACATAGCGATCATCAAGGCAACGAACTTGATCAGTTTCATTAAAACTCCCTGCTGGAGAGATAGGCCAGAACGGTATCCAACAGCATTTCAGTATTTTCAGGCATGAGAATCATCATCAGAACGGCCAATGCTAGCACAAACACGGCTGCAAGTAGGAGTCCTATCATCAAAATCAGAAATGCTGCAAAACCGCCAACACCTCCATGATGGACCAGCCCCTTCCAGTTGAGCAGCATATTCCATAGTGCCATCACGGGACCCAGGTATGGCCCCCAGGCAATCACGAAGGGTGCGCCACTATAGGCGCATATCTGGAATGCCGTCGCCTCGGAGAGATCCGAACCAGCGAACCTTGTTGCAGCCCAGCTCAGGTACTTGGCCCAGAGAAATGATGTGCCAACACCGATACTCAGTGAAACAGGAACAATCAGAACAATGGCCATTAACCCCGAAAAGAAACCCGGAGCTATAAAGGGGATTCCTGTACCGGCTGTCAACGTCATCATCAGCGTCGGAATGGACATATAGAGAGCCAGAAGATGGGCGCTATCGCGCAGGCGACCTGCCTCGGGCATCTTTGTAAAAAGGAGCTTGGGGAAAAAGATGCCTGCAATAAATACCGAGAAGAACACCTCGGGAATACGGTCCCTGCGGTAGTAAACAACCTGCGGATTAAAGCGGCCCATGGTTTACTTTACGACTGGATAGCCCGCATCTCTCCACGCATTGATACCGCCCTCAACATTCTCGATGTTGCTAAATCCGGCCTTCACCAGAATAGCGGCGGCAGCGACGGAGCGTTTACCGGAACGGCAGTAGACATAGACCCGTTTGTTTTTCGGTACTTCATTCAGGCGTCCTTCCAGCTCCTGCAGAGGGATCAGAACTGAACCATCGACATGAGCATCCGCGTACTCCTCGCGTGTACGCACATCAAGGAAGAGAAACGGAACGGGTGACCTTGTGCCCGCCAGCCAATGTTCATGTGCATGCTTCACCGTGGCGTTTTCGTAACCGTTCATCTGTTCGCCCATACCACAGGCATACACATTGACCGCCATGAGCATCACCATCATGAACATTGAAACATTAAACATCTTTTTCATCACTATTCACTCCACTTCTGAATCTTTACGCTGCCTGAAATACCACATCACCAAACCTGAAACCAGAAGCACCAGCATGGTTGACCCGGCAACGCCGAGCTTCTCGATCAGGTATTCCGCCATATAGAGCATGGAACCGGTCGAAAGTCCTTATGCCTCAAGCTCAATTTTCATCTCTGGCGGATGTTCCAGTGTTGCATGTAACAGGCATGATGAAGCCACGCGATCAACGGCTCTCCTTCTGGATTCCGGAAGCCCCGGAAGCGCCACCTTAAAGGAGAGTTCTCCAATACGTCTTGGCTTATCCGCCGTTGCCCAGTCGGCACTGACTTCAAGGCCTTCTGTCTCGATTCCCGCCTGCTTGCAGTAGTTCGCCACATAGTGTCCGATACAGGCGGCCATCGATGCCGCAAAAAGTTCCGGCGGCGTCATGGCTGAATCTTCACCACCATTATCCAGTGGTTGATCGATACGAACCGAATGGCCGCGGCACTCCATTTTGAATACCGTACCACCCTGATATGTTGCAGTAAGACGGGCCATGTTCCTTTCTCCTGATTACACCAACTCAATCAACAAGCTCGAAGTGTATGACATACACATCAATGAAAAAGTGACAATGTCACTTTCTGTGCCTGCCACTAAATCGAGTTTAATGCTTTGTTTAACAACTCCCTGATTTCAACTGCCAAAGAGCTCATGTCATCCCGGTGAACCACCGACAGCATCGCTTCGGGCTCAATAACCGAAACGACTGTCTCACCCTTACTGTTCTGATATACAATCACGTTACAGGGTAGAAGAAGCCCGAGTTCCTCCTCCATCTCCAGTGCCTGGGAAGCCACCCTGGGATTGCATGCCCCCAGAATCACATAGGGATCCTTATCGTAATCGATCTTCTTTTTGAGAGTATCGGCGACATCAATGCGCGTTAAGACACCGAAACCGACATTTTTAAGCGCATCGGTGATTGCCGCTTCAGCTTCCCCGACCGATCCATGATAAATCCGGCTCATTCCATATTCAGACATCAAACACTCCTGCTCCTTAATCTAAAGGATAGCCAGCCCTGGCCCACTCCATGGTTCCACCCTCGATATTGACAAGGCGGGTGAACCCTTGGCTGGTGAGAATCCTGGCAGCCTGCTGTGAACGCATACCGGACCTGCAAATCAGGTGAACATCCAACTGCTTTGGAATGTCGGATGAGAGATCGGCAAGTCTGTCCAGAGGTTTCAGAGCAGCGCCTGGAATGTGTCCCTGTGCATACTCTTCAGGGGTACGCACATCGATCAGACAAAACTCCCTTCCATTCTCCGAACTGGTCAACCAGCGTGGATAGAGCTGATGAATGGTCATGCTCTCAAATCCGTTGCGACTCATGATTTGCTCCTTTTTACAGTCTCGCCTGCGGCTTGCCATGCGCTCATACCACCTTCAAGGGTGTAGACAGGTTTGAATCCGAGTCTCGCGATCACCGTGGCTGCCATCTTTGAACGGCTTCCCGAAGCACATATACAGACCACCGGCTTACCCTTGATCAGTTCATCCATCTCGGTACGGGTCGACCGGGCAACACTCTCCACCGGCAGATGCTTCGCCTTCGGCGCATGGGCGGCGGCATACTCGCTATCTGAACGGACATCCAGCAGCAGGTGCGACTGTTTCCTGAATCGCTCCTTATAGGCGGTCATGTCGATCTTTTCGACTCCAGCCATTCGGGGTGCCAGCACACGCAACCAGACGGTGTAGATCACGATCAGCGCCATGACACCGAGAATGATCGGCAGGTAATCAGCCATTCTGCTTCCTCTCGGCCATAATCTCATGGTTATACTTCATACCGAACTTGCGTAGAATGGTCTCCAGCAGGCACCAACCTGTAAAAGCGGACTGCAGCAGGTTTAAACCGACAAATGCCGTAAACCAGAGCCATGTCGGACCATCATAAAGACTTGCTCCGTTAAAGGTGCTGGCCAGTTTCAGGCTCACCAGAATAAAGGTTCCGGCTGCCAATCGGATTGCATTTTCAATACTCATTATCTACTCCTTGAGTTATTTATATTTTAAGTTTTTTTAAAGACTAAACAGAACAGTCATCGCCCTTTTCAGGCTCATTACGCTGCCACAGGTAGTACATCAGCGGCGTGATAAACAGCGTCAAAATCGTTGCTGCTACCGTACCGAACACCATCGACACCCCAAGCCCGCCAAAGACAGGGTCGGAGATCATGATTGACGTACCGGCAACCACTGCCAGCGCGGTCAGAATGATCGGCCTGGCACGCACGGCGCCCGCCTCAAGCACGGCACTCTTTACATCGTGACCCATGGCGCGGTAATCGATAATAAAGTCGATCAGCAGTGTCGAGTTGCGTACCACGATACCGGCAAGTGCGATCATGCCGATCATTGATGTCGCCGTGAATGGCTGGCCGGTAAGCCAGTGACCCGGAAAAATGCCGATCATGGTCAGGGCTGTAGGTGCCATCACCAGCATTGGCAGGATAAAACCGCCGTAATAAGCGACCATCAGCAGGTAAATCATCACCAGAGCCACTATAAACGCCGCTCCCAGGTCGCGGAACACATCAAGTGTCAGGCGCATCTCACCATCCCACAGCATGTGATAACCGAAGGTGTCCTCCGGTGCGGTATCGGTGAAGCGCATACCACCGGTCTTCAGTTCCACGCCGGGAGTGATTTCGCTGCCATCCAACTGCCAATCCATGTCCAGCAAAGAATAGACCTGTGAACCCTGTTTCGGTTCAGCACTCACATAGGTAACCATGTGGCCGTCTTTACTGAAGATCGGCCTTGCCGCAACACTCTCTTCAATCGTGGCGATGGCCGAGAGCGGTACAGGGCCATGGCTGGCACTGACATAGATACGCTCGAGATCTTCCGCATGGGCTCGCAACGCCTTGGAGAGCTGTACATGCAGGTTCACCTGGTGGCGCTCATCGGCAACATGCAGTGCACCGAAATCATACCCTTGCAGGAAGTCTCGCAGGGCCGTCTCGACCTGTTGTGTAGCAACACCCAAATGTGATGCCTTCTCTTTATCCACACGGATATTCAACTGCATCTGATCGGCGCCGATCGAATCATCGCTATCCACCACATCATAGGTGCGATCAAACATCTCACGCACCTTAAGTGCAATTTTCTGCTGTTCAGCGTAGTCAGGACCGTAAATTTCAGCCAGCAGTGTGGCACGAACCGGTGGCCCCGGCGGATCTTCAACCAGCTTGATCGAGGCTTCTGGATAACGTTTGAACAGCGGCTCAAACATCTCGCGCATCTCCAGCACAATATCGGAGGAGCGAACAGAGCGCTCATGCTTATCAAGCAGGTTTACGCGCACCTCACCCAGATGCGGCCCCTCCCGGAACAGTGCCGCACCACGCAGCATGCCGTTAAAATCGATCGGCCCGCCGCGTCCGACAAAGGCTTCATAATCCTTCACCATCGGATGTTGGCGCAGGATATCACCGACATCACGCGCGACGCGATCTGTCGCCTCCAGCGTCGACCCTTCCGGCAGGTCGATAGTGATATTAAAGGTGTTCTGGTTTCCCTTAGGCAGCATCTTCAACTCAACCGTTCCGGCGGTAAGCGGACCGTTAATGCCTGCGGGACGCAGGAACTGCCATCCCGGCTGCATCATGGCCGCGACAAACAACAGAGCCACCACAATCCAGAAGGTGCGGCGTATCTTCGCATTCTCAATCAATGGTTTGGCCAGACGCAGGTAGGTGGTGCGCACCCAGTCATCCGGCTCGGAGTCCCTCTCTTCAAGCGTAGGGCTCTTTATTTTGCATGGCATCCAGCGCTGGGCAATCCACGGGGTAAAGGCATAGGCAATCACCAGGGATGCCGCCATCGCCAGTGGTGCATTAAATGGGATCGGCCCCATATAAGGTCCCATCATGCCGGTCACAAAAGCCATCGGAATAAATGCCAGGATCACTGCAATGGTCGCAATAATGGTTGGCTTACCGGTCTCGTTGGTCGCCTCGATAATCAACTGGGCTTTGTCTGAGAGTTTGTTAACACCTTTGTGCAGATGACGGTGAATATTTTCAACCACCACAATGGCATCATCGACAAGCAGGCCCAGTGCCAGAATCAGCGAGAAGAGCGTAATGCGGTTGATGGTCTGGTCAGCCAGAAGACCGATTGCAAGCACGATAAAGAGGATCAGCGGAATATTCATCGTCACGATCGTTGCTTCGCGCCACCCAAGGAACACAAGCAGAATGAGCACCACCGTGACAATCGCAATACCGAGGTGCTCAACAAGAAAGTTGACTGCAGCATCGGCACGCTTACCGGAGTCACGTGTTATATCGACATGAACATTCTCCGGAATAAAGTCGCCTTGAAGTTCATCAAGCTTGGTTTTGATACGTTTTGTAACAGAGACTGCATTGGTACCGGGCTTTTTCGCCAACGCGATTGAGACAGCAGGAATTTCAACCTCGTTACCTGTCGCCCCCTGGTCACCGGCCGGACCGAATCCGATGCGGTGAAGTTGCTCGATATCCGCCGGACCATCAACGATCGAAGCGATATCACGCAGGTAGATCGCTTTATTTTGCCACCGACCGACAATCAGTGTGCCAACCTCCTGAGCGTTTTTCAGGTATCCATCGAGCCAGACGCGAGTAACCTGATCATTGCCAACCAGACTGCCGACAGGTCCACCGGCATTGGCTCCGACGAGAACGTGATGAAGCTGATCTAGTGTAATGCTATAGGCCGCCATTCGGGCCGCATCGATCTGAATACGAATCTGATGATCACGACCACCGATAATGTCGGCAACCGAAACGCCCTCCAGTGGTGAGAGCTGTTCACGTACGCGCTCGGCCAGACGCTTGAGAGAGAGACCATCCATCTCCGGCGAAGAGAGGGTAATGACCGACACCGGCACATCATCGACATCCATCGGTTTGACCAACGGCTGGGATGCGCCCGCCGGAATGCGATCCAGATTGTGCATGATCCTGTCATACAGCTTCACCAGACTGGCTTCCTTATCCTCACCCACTTCAAACATCACGGTCACGACACCGAGCGAGTCCATGGCTGTGCCATAGGTATGCTCTACACCGGTCATTTCACGCAGAATCATCTCCATAGGGCGAACAATCAGGTTCTGGACCTCTTCGGGACTGGCTCCGCGCATCTGCACAATCACATTGGCAGCAGGCACATCGATCTGAGGGTTCTCTTCACGCGGGGTAACAGACAGCGCTACCAGCCCCAGCAGAAAAATCAGCATACTGATAATCGGTGTCAGGTTACTGCCCATCGCCACCCGGCCAAGCCGACCGGCGATATTCAGCGGTTCATGATCCGCGCTGCGGTTCTCCACAATCTCTTTCTCCTGCATGTTTACTGTCCGTTTCCGGCTGCTTGGACTTTCATTCCGCTTTTCAATACAGGATTGCCACGCCAGGCAACGACATCGCCTTCACGTAACCCCGCCAGCACTTCGATATTAGCGCCCTGAGCTTCGCCCAAACGCAACAGACGGTACTGGGCCACAGACTCCTCATTGAGCAGATAGACACCATCGAGCCCGGAACGGGAGACAATAGCTGTTTTTGGAACCACCAGTGCCTGTCGCTGGCCGATATGGAAACCGGTTTGTGCATACATGCCCGGATGAATTTCAGCTGCTGCAGGAAGAGCTGTCTTTACCAGAAACTGGTGGGAGACGGGATCGGCTGCCTGTACCACCTGGCGCACTACGCCCTGAAAGGTTCGCTCCAGAGAGGCGATTTTAATATCCACCTGATCTCCTTCGTGAATCCTGCTGACAAAACGTTCGGATACGTAGGTTTCAACCAGCAGGCTTGTCGGATCTTCAAGCGTCAGGATAGCAATACCGGGCGCTGCCAGGTCTCCCTGGCTCAACCGCTTCTCCACGACCACACCGGCAACAGGAGAACGGATTTCCGCGTAGCTCAACTGGTTGCGCGCCTGCTCAACCTGTGATTTCACCACTTTGTAACGAAGCTGTGCCTTCTCAGCCTGCTGGCTGGTCACTGCCCCTGCTTTCAACAGTTCGTCATAACGTTGCAGGTCGGCCTCGGCATCTGCCAGGTCGGCTTTTGCCTGAATCAGGGCCTGCTTGGCATCAACAGGGTCAACCTGAACCAGCACCTGACCCTCTTGTACGGAATCACCTTCACGAACACGCAACTCACGGATGTAACCGGAGATACGCGAACTGATGGAAACGCGGTGGTCTGAGGTCACTCGGCCACTGGTCACATAGGCAACAGGCATCTCCTCAGCTGTCACCTTGAATGTGGAAGCGACAGAAACAGGTTTGGCACTTTCAGATGCAATCTCATCATCCGAACAGGCAACTACTGTTACGGCAACCAGCAGAACCAGCAGAACCGGTTCCAGTCGGCTGAGAAAAATATTCAAAGCATGGTTCATTGAACCACCTCCTCATCAAGGGTTCCTGCAGCCAGAAGCAGTGCCGCCTTGGCAATAATCAAATCATATTTAGCCCGAATGTGGGCCATTTGAGAGGCATCCGCATTGACCTGCGCATCAAGCAGGTCAGATGTCTTCTCCAGTCCCTGAGCATGTCTCAGGGACTTGATACGCAGAGACTCAGCCGTCTGCTTGAGCGCTTCGGATTCACTCTCAAACCGTTGCTCAGCCATTCGTAATCCGCGGACGGCCTGCCTGATTTCATTGGACGCCTGCTGGCGTTTATCAGCCAGTTGATACTCAATGGAGACCTGCTCGGATGTTGCAGCACGCACCTTGGCCAGATCTTCGCCACCCGAAAAGATATTCATCGTGACGTTAACACCGACCATGGCATTACGATTTCGAAGACCGAACTTCTCATTATTCCACTCTTGAGCCGCCATGAAATCCACACGGGGAAGATAGGCAGCCTGATACTGCTTCCGCCTGTTTCCGGCAGCATCCAGCCTATTTTCAAGCGCCAATAGATCGGCCCGACGCTCTTCACACTTTTCAAGCATCTGATCAGTTGACTCCAGAGAGAACCGAAGAAACGGCTCGCTAGAGACATCCAGACCACCCATCTGATCCATACCGAGAATCAAACGTAGCGACTCTATACTCGCTTCATAAGCACTTTTGGCTTCACCGAGGGCAACCTGAGAACGCAATACATGCACATGCGCATCCATGACATCGCTCTTGATCGCCATACCACGTATCTTCATCGCTTCAGCATCCTGCCAGCGCTTCTCTGCCGCTTTCACGGCATTCTCACGTGCATGCACCTGTGCCAGCGCCTCTCTGGCATGTGCATAGGCAGCAACCGTCTGGTAGATAACCTGCTGTTGATGAAACTTGAATTCGAGTGAACTGGCATCAGCCTGATTTCTGGCGCTTGCCCGTGAGGCCCAGTTGGCACCGCCTGAAAAGATCGGCATCGTCAGACCCAGACGGGACTGGTAGTTGTTCACATAGCCCGGTTGATTCAATACCGCCGGAGAAAAGTCCGCCGCGGTTATTCTTTGCTGCTGCAGCTTCGAACCAAAGGAGCCAAGAGGAGAGTTCGTGCGGGAAAATCCGCTGGAGATATCCACACGCGGCAACATACGACCTGTTGCCATATCCACAGCCGCCTCTGCCCTTTTCACGCCATGGGATGAAACCGCCAGCATCCGATTGTGTTCAAGCGCATAGGCCACACTATCTTTGAGATTTGATACTTCCGTCGCCGATGCATATACCGGCGCCAGAAGTGTCGCCAATATTAATACATAACGAATTACTGATATATTCCTGCAAAAAAACACCGATCACCCTCCATTGATATCTGGTGAGCATGCCTCAGGGCAATAGATACGCTTCAACACATCAACCAGATTCAAAAACTCATCGTTGGTGATTCTATAATAGACCTGCTGGCCGCGTTTTTCATTGGAAATGATGCCCATCAATCTCATCTTAGAGAGATGCTGTGAAAGATTGGACTGGGATGCGCCTGTCGCTTCCATGAGCTCATGCACACACATCGGTCCGTTAAGAAGGTTACAAAGCACGCCCAGTCGCAACTCGTGAGCAATCGCCCTAAGTCCCTGTGCTGCATCCTTAATGTTTGCTTCAGGTATCTGTTCCATGGGTCGCACTATATCGTGCGTTTAATATATTAGCAAGTTCTAATATCGATTAATTTTAAAGGGGACATTATCTATGATAATTGCCTTAAGTTCTTGTAGTTACTTAATAATATACTGTCGCAGGACTTCTGACGAGAAAGTCCAACTACCTAACCGCACCCACCGGAACCGCACATCGGTCGAGGTGAACAGGGAGCAGAGCCGCACGGCGTATCCGGAGCACCGCCACCCACCGCATGAGCAGAGATCAGCTTCTGCAGATCCTCACTCCGGCATTTCGGACAGACCGGAACGTCGTGACCCCGAACCAGAGTCTCGAAACGTTCACTGCATGCCTTGCACTGAAATTCATAGATCGGCATAACCTTATCTCCTTAACCGAACCGGTAGTGCTTGCGCACATCTTCATGAATCTCCCAAAAGCAGGCCATCCCCTTAGGAAAAATCACCATATCACCTTTGCCAAAGGTGTAGTTATCAAGACCGGCCGGTGTCACTGTGACACGCCCTTCCAGCAGATAACAGGTCTCCATCGCATCATAGTGCCACGGAAAACGGGACGCCTCCTTCTCCCAGATCGGCCAATCAAATACGCCCATCTCTTCCAGCATCTCGGCCGTTGGCTTTATCACCCTGATTTCATCATCCATGATCATTCGACTGGCTCTCCTGACAGGTCCAGCACAATTTTACCTGTTGTACTACCGGCCTCGATCATGCGGTGCGCCTTCGCCGCATCCTCCAGCGGCAGCACTTCGGAGACAAACACCGAGAGCTTCCGCTCATCAACGAGCTGGGCACACTGCTCAAGGATATCGGCATGGTGTTCGGCACCGTCGCGCAGGTTGTAGATCATCGGTGTGAGCATCAACTCCTGACTGATACGCACATTTTTCAGGCGCAGGCTCTTCCAGTCGGCATCAGCAGGTACCTGCAGAATGGTAACCAGGTCGCTATAGTGAGCCATGGCAGGGATCAGCTGACTAAAGGCTGCGCCTCCCACTGTATCGAAAGCAACATTCACCCCTTCACCATCGGTCCATTCCAGCAGTGCTTCGGCGACATCCTCACGCTTGTAGTTGATAACCAGATCGGCGCCGAGCTCTTTGACAAAGGCGGCCTTCTCATCCGAACTGACCGTCGTCGCCACTTCGCAACCGGCCACCTTGGCTAACTGAATGGCGACATGGCCGACACCGCCGGCTCCGGCGTGGATGAACACCTTCTGACCGGAATGGATGGCGGCGCGATCGAACAGCGCCTCCCATGCAGTGATCAAAACAAGAGGTGCGGCACCCGCCTCATCGAATCCGAGAGAGTCCGGCTTGATGGCGACATACGCTTCATCCACTACCGCATATTCAGCGTAGTTGCCGATAGAAGCGTCGCCAACACGGTTGCCCAGGCCGCCATAACAGTAGTAGACCTGATCACCCGGCTGGAAGCGGGTCACATCGGTGCCGACATTTTCGACAACACCAGCTCCATCACAACCGAGAATCGCCGGCAATCCATCCGGAAAAAAGAGCCCGTTTGTACGCACCTTGGTATCAACCGGATTAATGCCTGCTGCCATAACACGAATCAGCAGCTGATTCGACTCACTGATTTCCGGCTGAGCAACCTCTTCGAGGGTTAAAATATCGGGACTTCCCATCTCTTTCATCAGGACTGCGCGCATATCAATCTCCATACTGTGTAAAAAAGGTGCGCAAATTTAAATCTTTTGAACAACTTTGAACACCCATGCTACTAGCTGCCGGCGACTGTTTCACCTAGAGTGCCGAGTAGAGGAGTACTTCTCGTGAGCGATAACACAACAACCCCTGACACCCCCGCAAACAAACATATCGCAGCTGTCGATATGGGCACCAACTCATTTCATATGATCATTGCTGAAATCACCGAGCTCGGTGCATTCCGGGTGGTGGATCGCATGAAGCACTGGGTGCGGCTGGGTGACGGTGTCGATACCCGCGGGCGTCTGGATGAAGCAGCCATTATGCGCATGATCGAGAGCCTGGCCCATTTCAAACGGCTGGCTGAAAGCTACGACGCATACCTGCACTGTATTGCCACATCTGCCATGCGCGATGCACCGAATCGTAATGTCATCACGCGCAGAATTCGCAATGAGCTCGGCCTTATTGTCGAGATCGTCAATGGCGATGAGGAGGCACGCCTAGTCTTTCAGGGTGTCCGCTCTGAAGGTTACATTGGTGAGCAACACGCTTTCATCATTGATATCGGTGGCGGCAGTACGGAAGTCATTGTCGGCAACAGCGACGGACTCATGGCAGCGGAGAGCCTGGATATGGGTGCACGCCGCTACTCCCGGCAGTTTTTCGCCAACCAGAAATACACTAAACGGCAGTTGAACCAGTGCATTCACGGTGCCGCGACGAAGATTCAGTCTGTGGCATCGGTCTACAGACCGTTCGAAATCAATGCCGTGTACGGCACCTCCGGTACCATACGGACACTGGGTGAAATCACCGCCCATTTCTGCAACCTTGAAGACCCCACCCATCTTGACCTCAAAAACCTGCAATCGATTCGCGACAAGCTGATCAAGGCAGTCAAAGATGACACCCTTCCCGCCACCATTGAAAAAGAGCGTAAAGAGACGCTGGTTGCGGGCTCCATCATTCTTGAAGAGACGATGAAGGCGCTCGGCATTCACTCGCTGCGGGTATGTCCGAGTGCCCTGCGTGAAGGGATTATCTTTGACCGTGTCGAGACGGAGGGGCGCCTTCCCGAAAGGCCGATCCGCGCTTCTGCTGCGGCCATGGTCAAGCGTTTCAACCTTGATCAGGATCAGATCAGGCGTGTGACCGAAACGGCTGAAATCATTTACAACGGCTATGCCGAGAAACTCGATCTCAATTATGAGGCATACCGCCTGTTGATGGCTGCCTGCAAGGTGCATGAAATCGGATTAGCTATCAGCCACAAGAAAATTCATCTGCACGGCGGTTACATCATTGCCAATGCCAACATGACCGGCATAACGCAGCGTCAACAGCAGATGCTGGCCTCTATCGTCCGCTTTCATCGCAAGGCTGCCCCTACACCGAAGCGAATCGAGCTGAAGACACTGCGGGAAAGGGATGTTGAAACTGCCATAGCTCTGGCGGCCATTCTGAGAATGGCTTCAGCACTGAATCGTACCAAGGCCGGATCATCAGCCATTCCCCGCTTTGAAGAGAAGAAAAAGGCATGGTACTGGATCTTTGATGATACTCAGTGGTTTGATGAGCATGAGGTCTGCATATGGAATGCTAGCGAAGAGAAAAAAGTGCTGAGCAAACTGATCGACAAACCTATCCTGCTCAAAAAATCCACCAAAAAGAGATAAAGGCATGAGCAGAGAACAGGCGCAACAATCTGTACAGATTTTCGATACCACCCTTAGGGATGGAAGTCAGACAGCAGGCATCAACTTCTCGGCCGAAGACAAGAAACGTATTGCCAATCTACTGGCCGAATTCGGCATCCAGTGGATTGAGGGCGGATGGCCGGGAGCCAGCCCGAAGGACGATCTCTTCTTCGAATTGATGCGTGGTCGCAAATGGGAACACAGCAGGCTTGTCGCCTTCGGCTCCACTGCCAGACCGGGAAACCGGGCCGCATCCGATGCTGGCCTCAACAAACTAATCCAGAGCGGCGCTGATGCCGCCTGTATCTTCGGCAAGGCCTGGGACCTCCATGTGACCAAAGCGCTCGGCATTTCGGAAAAGGATAACCTCGCTCTGGTTGAAGATTCGATCCGCTTTCTGAAACAGCATTTTGAAACGGTCTTTTTCGATGCCGAGCACTTCTTCGACGGCTACAGTGCCAATCCCGAATATGCCGTGAAAGTGCTTGAGGCTGCCGACTCTGCCGGTGCCGACACGCTGGTTCTCTGCGACACCAATGGTGGCAATATTCCCTATCGCATTGCCGAAGTGGTTACCATCATTCTGGATCGCTTCCCGGATACACCGATCGGCATTCATGCCCACAATGATTGCGAACTGGCCGTGGCCAACTCTCTGGCAGCCATTCGCGTGGGCGCAACGCATATTCAAGGCACCATCAACGGTATCGGCGAACGATGCGGCAATGCCAACCTGGTCTCAATCATCCCCACCCTGCAACTAAAAATGAACCGGGATTGCGGCGAAGTCGGCACGAAACTGCATGAGCTGAAGTCGGTCTCCGATTTCGTTAATGAGATGGCCAACAGGCTGCCCTGGCGCCATCAACCCTATATCGGACAGAATGCTTTCGCCCATAAAGGCGGCATCCATGTCTCTGCCATACGTAAAGAGCGCAGCCTCTATGAACATATCGATCCGGCTCTGGTCGGAAACACCCAGAAAATTCTCGTTTCGGATCAGGCAGGGCGCAGCAACATTCTGAGTAAACTCCAGCAGCTTGAACCTGAAGCGGGGCTTGATGCCAATGACCCAGTCGTTGCCGAAGCGGTACAGCGTATCAAGGAACTCGAGGCGACCGGCTACGCCTTCGAAGGTGCTGATGCCTCCTTTCAACTGCTGCTGCGCAGGGCCATGGGCCGGTTCAAGCGTCACTTTGAGCTGGTCAGATTCCGTGTCTATGATGAAAAGCGCGGCCACCATGACGCAACGGAGTCAGAGGCGACTGTCCAGCTCAAGGTGGGTGATCAACTGCTGCACACCGCCGCCATCGGCAACGGTCCGGTCAACGCCATGGATAAAGCCATCAGGGCTGCCCTGACCGGCGTCTATCCAAGCCTGAAGCCGATGCGCTTATCGGACTTCAAGGTGCGCGTACTCTCAACCAAGGAGGCGACCGGTGCCGCCGTGAGAGTGCTGATTGAATCCACGGACGGCATCAACAAGTGGAGTACGGTCGGCGTCTCGACCGACGTGCTTGAAGCCACCTACAGAGCCCTGAATGATGCCATCGAGTTCAAGCTGATGATGGATGAGGCAACAAACAGGCACATGGACGAAAGGGAGAATAGTTGAGCGAACTGGGAAGCAGGCACTGTGTTCCCTGCGAGGGTGGCATCCCCCCGCTCTCGGAGCGTGAGGCGGAGTCGCTGATGGGCCAGATTGAGAACTGGGACCTGATTGAATCTGCCACCAGAATCCGTCGGACTTTCACCTTTAAAGACTTCATGCAGGCCCAGGCCTTTGCCACCCGGGTCGGCACCCTCTCCGAATCCGAAGGTCACCATCCCGACATCAGCTACGGCTGGGGCTACTGCACTGTCCTCTTCTACTCCCACAAGATCAACGGCCTTCACGAAAACGACTTCATCATGGCTGCCAAAATAAACGCCCTGTAATCAAGCGCTGCTTCTTCTAGCCCTCTTCCTTTGCTAGATTCGGCGACCAACTGAACAGGATGGTTTTATGACAGCACCTCAGACACATGAGCTTATGAATGAACTAAGTCTTGATAAGACGCTATTGGCCGTCAGGAACACCCTTTTACGGGAAGCACCTCGACTTAAAGGCAATTATCTTGATATCGGCAGCGGCACCGGTGCCCTCATTCAACTGATCAAAGAGAGCTATCCCGATCTTCAGACAAGTGTCTGTGACTACAGTGATGAATTCATGAAGATTCCCGGCCAGAAGGTTGAAACCGTTGACCTGAATCATGGAAAACTTCCCTACGATGACAACAGCTTTGACCTGGTCACGTTTACCGAAGTAGCCGAACATCTGGAAGATCACCGTGCGATTATCCGCGAAATCTATCGTATTCTGAAACCTGAAGGGGTGCTGATCATGACCACCCCCAACATTCTGAATATAAAATCCCGTATCCGTTTCTTTCTCTACGGCTTCTGGAACTTCTTCGGCCCGATGCCGGTCGGACACGACTCTCACGAAAGCGCTCTGGGTCACATCACCCCGATCTCATACTTCTATCTCGGACACACACTGCTGGAAACAGGATTCGGGAATCTTAAATGTGGCTTTGATAAATATTTTGCCAGATCAATCATTCCATTGATGCTCTTCTACCTGCCTATTCGTTTTTACACCCGGATGCGAATTCGCTGGGAACATGAAAAACACAAGACGATTGATGATTCGAACCTGGAACTGATCAAACCGCTCAATAGCTGGCAAATGCTACTGGGCCGCAGCATTGTCGTCA
Organism: Mariprofundaceae bacterium; assembly: GCA_050301755.1. Taxonomy (GTDB): domain Bacteria; phylum Pseudomonadota; class Zetaproteobacteria; order Mariprofundales; family Mariprofundaceae; genus WSZY01. The sequence goes on along the minus strand of JBNKZS010000010.1, from coordinate 13,416 downwards.
GCGCCTGGAAAACCGGTAATTAGCAGCCCATGAAGGTACGGCGAGCGAACCCACTGAGCTCGTGAATGTAGCAAGAGAGTGTTTCATGCAGAAGACAGGAAGCCTTTTGCGTATCCATAAATCATCTAAGCCAGTTTATCGTCAGCAATATGGTAGTGAGGATCTTCCTTGATGTTCACTTCAACTAGATCTCCCGCCTTCTCCAGAAGCAGGCGACACTCGCTACTTAAGTGGCGCAGGTGAAGATTTTTGCCCTCCTTGGTGTACCTCTCCGCCAGAGAATCAATGGCTTCAATGGCCGAATGGTCGGCCACACGTGAGTGGGCAAAATCGATAATCACTTCATCCGGATCATTTTTCGGATTAAACATTTCACTGAAACGATGAACCGATGCAAAAAACAGTGGTCCATGCATTTCATAAACACGCTCTCCACTTTCAAGGTCCTTCGGTATGACATAAATATGCTTGGCATTCTTCCATGCAAAAACCAGTGCCGTTGCAATCACACCTACCACCACGGCAATAGCAAGGTCGGTTGCTACAGTTACACCTGCCACCAGAATCCCAACCAGTGAATCTTCCCGCGGAACCTTATTCAGCAGGTTAAAACTCCCCCACTCGAACGTTCCGATAACCACCATGAACATCACGCCGACAAGAGCTGCCACGGGAATCATCTCAATCAATGGAGAGGCAAACAGGATGAAACTGAGCAGGAAGAGAGCGGCGGCAATACCGGAGAGGTTGCGCAGTCCACCGGATGAGATGTTGATCATCGACTGGCCGATCATCGCACAGCCACCCATTCCACTGAAGAAGCCGGTTACCACGTTGGAGGCACCCTGTCCGATACAGACACGGTTGCCCTGTCCGCGGGTATCGGTCATCTCATCGATTACTGTCATGGTCAGTAGCGATTCAATCAGACCGATGGCAGCCAGAATGACCGCATATGGAAAGATGATATAGAGTGTTTCAAGATTCATCGGAACATCGGCAATGTGGAATGGTGGAAACCCGCCACCGATACTGGCGATATCACCGACCGTCTTGGTATCGAGACCACCCAGAATCACGACCGCTGAAATCGTTACGATGGCGACAAGACCCGCTGGCACGGCACGGGTCAGTTTCGGCAGGAAGTGCATGATTGCCATCGTCAGAAAAACGAGGCCGAGCATTAAGTAAAGAGGTGTGCCGCTGAGCCATGCCATGGAGCCATCACCCGCTTCAATCTGGAACTGTGGAAGCTGTGCCAGAAAGATCACAATCGCCAAGCCATTCACAAAACCGAGCATCACCGGATAGGGAACCATACGGATAAACTTGCCCAGTTTCAGCAGGCCGAAAGCGATCTGAAGAAGCCCCATCAGCACCACGGTTGCAAACAAATATTCAACACCATGATCGGCCACCAGCGCCACCATCACCACAGCCAGAGCACCGGTAGCGCCGGAGATCATGCCGGGACGGCCGCCAACCAGCGCCGTGATCAGACCAACCATAAAAGCGGCATACAAACCTGTCAGCGGATGAACACCGGCCACAAAGGCAAAGGCAACCGCTTCCGGAACCAGAGCCAGTGCCACGGTCAGGCCTGACAAAACATCATCTTTCACGCCAGCAGCGTGCTTATAATAGAGTGCAAACATTCAATATCTCCGGGATTGCTAAGAGTGGGTAATTATGCAGAAAATGAGTAAAAATTAAATGCGCGGTTATACCTCAGTCGATTAACTGGCAGACATCACACTTGACCGACACCAGTTCGACCGGCTCGGCATCCAGTCTCGCCAAGGTCAATCTGCCACCCCATACACATCCGGAGTCCAGGCCCAGCACATGTGGCTGGTCTTTCACCAGTCCCTTGGCAGCCCAGTGACCGTAAACGACGCGACACTGATCACGCCAGGCAAGTTTNTTATGGGCAAACCAGGCTCTTTGGCGTGACGAGTCAGGCCTACCGGAAGAGGTTGCCCAGTTGAAACTGCCGGATCGTGTGCAATACCGGGCATAAGTAAATACCGCCAGCGAAAAGGCAATGCGCCCTCCCTTCCCCTTCCGCGGCTCCAGGGCTGGAAAACGGGTCTCCGCCAGCTTCAGACAGAACCTTTTCCATCTGTCACCCTGTAAACGCTTTTCAATCTTTCGTGCCCGTTTCTTCGCTATCTCAAGCGTCCAGGAAGGGTGCATCCCAGCATGAACCATACACCAGTTCAGCTCCTCATCGTGATGGAGGAGAGGCCTGTGCCTGAGCCATTCGAGCAGTTCATGCCTGTCCGGTGCATGCAGAAGATCGTCAAATGTATCCCGTGCCGAATGGCGTTTGGATCCGGCAGCCAGCTTGAGCAGATGAAGGTCATGATTTCCCAGAACCACCACACATGCATCACCCAGCGACTTCAGGAAACGAAGCACTTTCAAAGAATCGGGGCCCCGGTTGATCAAGTCCCCGACGCACCAGAGTTTATCCCGGGAAGGATCGAAAGCTGCTTTCTTAAGCAGCTTTTTTAGAGGCTTGTAACAACCCTGGATATCACCGACCGCATATATCGCCATGCCCACCCGACCTGAATGAATTTGATGGTTTCAAACACTAACCCATCCATGAATGAATGACAGCAGTAACAACTATTCATCGTTCTCAGTTCGATGGCAGTAAACAATTTCACAATACCATCTTTCAAACATGGGCTTTTATGGCTACGCTACCCTGCTTATGAGAAGGATCCATGCGCAAAGAAGCTGAACAAGAGCTCATCGAGGCAGGTATCGTCACCGCCGACGAGATTCAAACGGCCAAAGCCAGTAGCCGAAGCAGCGGCACATCCATTCTGCTCAGCCTGCTGGAAAACAGGAGTGCAGATAGCAGCACCCAAATCACCGAGGCACTGGCCCAGCATTACAAAATTCCACTCCTCTCACTCAACAAGATTATTCCACCGGCGCGCATGATGGATCGCTGTGATCCGGAAGTGGCGCGGAAACTCCATTTCCTTCCCATTGCCGAACATGGAGGTCAGGTCGTGGTCGGCATGGTCGATCCAATCGACCTTAACTATGGCGATGAGATTCGTGCCATTTTTCAAAAACCGGTGCAGCCGGTCTTTATCAGCATGGGTGATTTCGACCGCAACTATTACCGTTTCTTCAGGAAAGGGGTCTCACTACCTGATGAGAACTCGGCATTGATGAACACCCTGATCCTGAAAAAGAGGTTTCTCGAAAGTCACAAATCAGATTCTCTTACCACTGAAGAGCGGGAGATTATAGCAAGGAAGTTTGCCACCTCGATTGTCTCCAAGGCTCTCGCCAACGGTGCCAGCAGCTTCTCCATTGAGCCACAGCAGGATGTGGCACTGGTCAACATCACTATTGACGGCAGCGAATATAACCTCTTCAGAATTTCGATCTCCAACCATCAGGCACTGGTTGATGCCATGATGAGACTGGCAAAAATTGATCCATCGAACCATGAGGGTGTCGATCAATTCAGTCGTTGTCAGGTCAAGTACCGTGACCAGCAGTATATTCTTGCCTACAGCTTCCGTCAGACACCAACGGGAGAGAAGGTTGTTGTTCACATCATCAATTCGAAACTGAATGACCTCAGCATTGAAAAAATCGGCTTAACCCCAAAAGGGTTGGAACAGTTGAAACTGAGCATGGAGTTGCCGGGCATGATGGTTGTCACCGGTTCAAGCGGTTCTGGTAAATCCACCCTGCTTCAGGTTTTGACTCGGCACGCCGCCAGCCAGGGTAAATCCATCTACACCATTGAGGATCTGGTCGGCCTTAAAATCGAAGGTGCCCGCCAGTTTCAGGTGAAACCGCAGGGTCCACCGAAAGGTAATATCCTCAAAGCCATACAGAAAAAGAGGCCGGATATCATCGTCATTGATGAGAGCGATGACAACGCCCTCCCTGCCGTTCTGGATGCTGTTGAAAGTGGTGCTTTGGTCCTGTTATCAATCACTGCCCCGGATATCGGTGAAGCAATTGCCAGGCTACTTCGAACGGATGTCTCACGATCGAGACTTGCTGCCGCACTCAAGAATATCTGTACCCACAAGACGATTCGAAAGCTGTGCAACGAATGCAAAAAGACTGCGCACACCTACCCCCAGACCCGGACACACTGGCAGATACCTGATCAGATCAGTTTCAGTACCGGAAAAGGGTGTGACAAGTGTAACGGAAGCGGTTACCACGACACGATCAGCCTGACTGAACTGCTACCTATCAGTGAAAACCTTGGTGAAATGATTGTTCAGGGTGCCTCCGGACCGGAATTGGTCGAAGCGGCAAGACATGAAGGCATGCTGACCCTCATCGAACAGGGTTTTAACAAGGCGATTGACGGAACGACCTCCCTTGAAGAGGTGATTGCCACCGTTCCATGTCACAGGCCCTTTTCCGTCAAAGGACAGATGCGCATGGGTCGGATCATGCCGTTGCAAAAGAAGACAGCCACCACTCATGTCTCACCCGGCAAACAGCGACACGAATCACCTTTCGCACCCGGCTCCAGCAAGAGTTCACTGCCTGTCAGCGACACCGGCGGAGCCATCAACTTTGATGAGCTGCCGACATCCATGGATGAGAAACCCGAAATCATCAAAGAGGAGGAGAAGCCATCCCCTCCAACAGTGGCTGAAACAGCTCCGAGCGAAACGGTATCCTCCGACGGGGATAACAGGGCCAACATCCTTCTGGTCGATGACTCACCCGTAACACTCGAGTTCACTCGTCATATCCTGGATATTTCCGGCCATTTCAATGTGGATACATGCGGCTCTGCTCACAAGGCTCTGGATATGCTTCAGGAGAAGCAATACCACCTGGTAATAACCGATCAGGAGATGCCGGAGCAGACAGGCCAGGAGTTTATCGAATCTATTCGACAGCACCCCTCACTCAATAGTGTAGGCACCATCCTGTTGACCGGAAACCTGAATGAGATGTCTGCGCTGGAGGGTGGAGCAGATGGCTATATTGCCAAGCCGACCGACCCTGAACTGCTCGTCGCAAGAGCCAAATCCATCTCTGACATCTACAAGCGTTTGTCAGGTATGCAGCCGAGCAAACCGGCTGCCCCTCTGGCAATCCAGATTCCCAGCTCAGCCTCTATCACACCGGGAAAAGTCGAGTTTACGGAAGGCGATCTGGCCAAAGTCTCGGCCTTTGAGCTGGACCTGCCCGGAGCCTCAAAAACAGAGGAGAGCAATCAACCGACTGAAGAACCCGACTCATCCGGATTTGATGAACTCTTCAAGTAGTTTTCTCCGACTTTTTCTCGATTTCAGCAGCCTCGGGATCGGCTTCTTCAGTTACGGCATCCTCAGTCACAACTTCATCAGGTTTTGAAACCTCATCGTCGTCATCACTCTCAGACACTTCTACAGCGGCAAGCGCATGTGCAAATGTGTAGAGGGCATTCTGGCCTTTTACGCTGTAATTCACGACACGTTCAATATTTTTCATCAGCTCGATCAGGGCCAGCATGCGTCTTACAGATAGGTATCCGGATGTGCTTGCCCTTAACAACTTGGCTTTCACAGCCTCGTAGCTGCGTTCCAGTCCCTCCAGTGTAGCCGACTCCTGAATCAGGGTCTCTTCGCTTTTTGCCGGGGTGCGCGTGGTATCCAGAACAGCAATAGCCATCCGTCGATTTTCAGTCAGCATGGAATCAATATCGTCCGAAATTGATGAGACCTTGGTACTTTGCATTCGATCGATATCTATGGCCAATTCACCGACATCTGAAAAGTACCGCGTTGCAGCCAGAGCCAACGGTAACGCCTCAGCGATTTCAGCCGGAAGGTCCGAGCGTCTCAGGTCAGAAGCGAATTCGCCAACTGAATCAATCAACTTGTCCATAACAAAGCGTTCGCTTGCCAATCTGGGACTGAGACTTGCCTCAGTGTTAATCGCATCTTCAGCCATACTGATGGAGATCGTACGAATTCGCTCCACCTCCTTGATCAGGGCCTCATGGGCCAGTGAAGGCGTGCCGAGCAGGGTTTTGTCGAGATACTTCGGACGAGCCTCGTCCTCTTCAGCAGCTTTGAACCGCTGCTTCAGAATCTTCACCATTTTTTCCGTAAACGGCCACATCAGGGCGACACCGAGAAGGTTGAAAATGGTGTGGAAAAGCGCCAGAAAAGTGGCGGGTCCTCCGGCCATACCGGACTGCTGCTGGAACAGTTCGATTGCCATCAGAATGAGCGGGAGAATAAGCAGAGCAGCAAAACCGGTCACAACATTAAATATCACGTGCGCTGCAGCAACGCGCTTGGCATTGGAGGTGGCGCCGATAGCTGCCAACGCAGCAGTCGATGTGGTACCTACGTTGGCACCAATCACCATACAGGCTGCGGCAGGCAGCCCGATCACTCCGCCTGCAGATGCCGTCAGGGTAATGGCAATGGCCGCACTGGAGGACTGCATGATCAACGTCATGACAAAACCGACACCGACAAAGAGAAGAAGACCGATCAATCCACTACCCTGCATCGCATCAAGTGCAAACATGTTTTCAAGACCGCTGAACCCTGATTTCATCAGGTCGATACCGAGAAAGAAGAGACCGAATCCTGCAAAGGCCTTGCCGATAGCAGCATAGCGCCCGTTCTTGGCAAAGAGCGTCAATAGCATACCGACGCCGATCATCGGCAGTGCGAAGGTTTTTATATGAAAACCAAAGCCGATAATCGCTACCAGCCAGCCGGTCATGGTCGTACCCAGATTACTGCCGTAAGCAACACGAACCGCCTGCTTTAAACTAAGCAGGCCGGCATTAACGAAACCGATCGAAGCAACCGTTACGGCACTGGATGACTGGACCATGGAGGTGATCAGGGCGCCGGAGAGAATGCCGCGCAGCGGTGTCTTGGTGGAACTCTTCAGAATACTGCGCAGTGAATTACCTGCCGACAGCTTGAGACCGTCGGTCATCATCTGCATACCGAGCAGGAAGAGTCCAATACCGCCGGCAAGGCCGGTAAAAATCTGCCAGGTCAATCTACTCTCCTGAACATAGGCAGTCATTCATAGCAAACCCATGCCCACCTAGTTTAGACCACGTTAAACAACAGTCAAATATCTTTTATATCAGCTATTTACAAAACTGCTTTCGAGCAGTTTCTACTCAGGAACAAGCCAATTGACCGCATACCTGCCCCTGCCTGCTTCGGAGAGATGCTCCCACAGAAAAGGAGAGACCGTTTCCATCTGCTGCTTCAGTTTCCAGGGCGGATTTATCACCAGCATGCCGGTACCGAACATTCCTTCCCGTTCCGAATCGATACAGAGCGTGCAATCAAGCACCTTACGGATGCCGCTTCGCTTCAAACTGCTGTGAAGCTTCTCATGGTTGGCAGCAGGCAGTATCGGATACCAGATTGCATAGGTACCTTCACGCCAGTGCCTATAGGTTAGGGCAACCGTTTCCGGAATCGACAGATACTCCTGCTTTGTCTCATAGGAGGGGTCAATCAACAGCAGGCCGCGCCTCTCCTTCGGCGGTAGCAATCCCCTGATCCCCTCACTGGCATCACGCTTAAGCAGCTGTACGCGCTTTTCAGCGCGGATGACCCGACGTAGCCCTTCGAACTCGGCCGGATGCAGTTCACAGAGTGCCATACGATCCTGCTCGCGAAGCAGATGGCGGATCAACCAGGGTGAACCGGGGTAACGATTCAGAGAAGCGCCCCCTCCGTTGAACTGTTTTACAGCAGTCATATAGCACTCAAGCAGTCCCGGCTGATCATCCTGATGCCATACTCGCTCAATACCCGCATGGTATTCACCGGTCTTCTCGGCCTCGTTCGAGTCGAGCTCATAGCCGCCACGTCCGGCAAAGGCATCGAGCACAAAGAAAGGCTTCTCTTTGACCGAGAGCGCTTCAAGGATCAGACAGAGAACAGCGTGCTTATGCACATCGGCAAAGTTGCCGGCATGATAGATATGCTGATAACTCAGCATGGTGGATACTTACGCCTCATCCATACTGTTCAAGGCGCTCAACAGTGCCGGAATAAAGGCGGAGAGTTCGGCCCCCATCATGGCAAAATCGGCATCGAACTGAGCCCGTTCATCACCTCCCGCATCGGCCTGTTCCAGCAGCTCATCGCTGTAACGGACACGACGGATGGAGAGATCATCGTGAAGCACAAAGGAAAGCTTCTCCTGCCAGCTCATCGCCAGTCGATGAGCACGCTTGCCCGTCTGCACATGGGCTCGGATCTCCTGACTACCCATATCGACATGCCTGCAGCGAATCACGCTGGTGAACTCGCCGGATGAACGAAACTCGCACTCATCCTCGACATCAAATCCCTGCGGCAGATTGTCATCGCTGAGCAGCCATTGGGTCATGGCCGATTCCGGCGAAATATCGGTCTGCGTCAGCACCACATTGAGTGATCCCAAACTCTTTCTCAGCAGCATAATCAGCTCTTCAGCCCGCTTCGATGAAGCGCTGTTAACGATCAGCCAGCCACCTTTTACATCAATGTAGGCATAGGTATGACTTGCCTTGACTAGGGCTCGCGGCAGCAACTCATTCATCAACTGGTCCCGGATATCCGCTCGCTCCTTGCGACCGACAGGCCTTCCGGCTTCCTGCTCAATGGCGAAGGCCTTCTCCTCAACACGCTCACGCACCAGCGAGGCTGGCAGCACCTTGTCTTCACGTCTCAAACAGAACATCAGCCTGCCATCGGTTTCATGCACCAGCATCTGTCCATCCAGACCCAGCGGCATCACCCACCCCTCGCATGAGAGCTCCATCTGACCGCAACTGCGGGCCTTGCGACTCTCCAGCGCCTGATGCAGCTGTTCTCCGTTCATCTTGAATGGCTCTTCAAAACGGTAAAAATGAATATTCCTAAACCACATACTATCGTCTTTCCTGTTGTTAAAATATTGTTGCAGCTGTCGCTGCGAGATGATCAGCGGTTCTGTGCAGCCCAGACGTCATTGAGATGAATGCCATCATCTTCAAGCATTATGACCTTCTTTTTATAGAGCGCCCCGACCGCCTTCTTAAAGCGGCTTTTGCTGACACCGAAGAGCGCCCTGATCTCTTCCGGATCACTTTTGTCGGTCACGGGCAGGAAGCCACCCTCTTTGCGGAGCTGTTTCATGATGATATCGGAAACATCCTCGGTCTTTTCGGAAGGTAGCTGATGCAGGCATAGGTCAATCTTTCCATCATCACGGATATGCTGGATATAACCCTGAAGTTTTTCACCTCGCTTCAGGTCACGCACCGCTTCACTGAAGTGAAGCAGCCCCCAGTGCGAGTTATTCACAATCATCTTGTAACCGAGTTCCGTTTTGTTGGCCACAAACAGGCTTACCGCTTCACCCTCTTCAAAATCGTCCTCGGACTCATCATAGAGCATGTCATCGAGCCTGGCAGAAGCGACAATACGATTGCTGGTATCATCCAGATAGATACCCACCACGTAGCGCTTGCCCTCTTCCATTTTCGGCTTCTGCTCGGCATAGGGAACAAGAAGGTCTTTTGAAAGCCCCCAATCCAGGAAGGCCCCGGCACGCGAAACCGAAACCACCTTCAGGCAGGCGAACTCCCCCACGCCTGCGTAAGGGCGTTCCGTGGTGGCAATAATACGATCTTCCGAGTCCCGGTAGATAAAGACATCCAGCTCATCGCCCACCACGGCATCACGGGGAACGTAACGGCTTGGCAGCAGGATCTCGCCCATCGCATCGCCATCAAGATAGAGACCAAAATCGACCTCTTTCACCACTTTCAGGCTGTTCACTTTACCTATCTCTATCATTGTATCCTTACCCGGAGTTTCATCGACGGCGATTCTGCATGGATCATGCAGTGCTTGATATAGTCAATTGAGGGTAAGGGTTACTATCGAGGTTACATCAACACCTTAATACTGAAACTGAATGGGTTGGCCCGGTCGCCAAAGGTCAGCGTGTGTCTGCCCGATGTCAGAGGCGCAATCGCTTCGGTCTTGCCATAACCGACGCGCTCTTCATTCAATTCACAGTAGTCACCGTGATCCACGACCCGCAACTGCATTCCTCCGTCCTTGGAGGGTTCAATAAAGATGTGCTCCTCCCGGATAAGCTTGCTACATCCCGCCAGTTTCACATCGATATGCTTAGGCTCACGAAACAGGTCGGTTACACTCTGAGGTGGTCGAACAGCGCCAAATACCCACGGGAGGCGGGAGATGACTCGCGGCTGATTACACAAGGCCTGCCTAGCGGGTTCATTGAGCCCTTCGAGCTTGGCATAGGAGACAAAGGTATCATCAAGATCATAAGGGTCCTCTTCCGCCAAGGCTGTTTGCAGACGTGAAAAGAGAGCCGCCAGAAGCGGTGTCAGACGGCTGCCGGGACCATTGACCAGTCGAATCAGAGCACCGCGATCGATCACCTCAACCTCGCCGTCAGTGAGTGCGGTTACAGTCGCGGTTCGCTGAGCCGAAAGCCCTGCCAGACCTAGCTCGCCAACAATCTCTCCCGCCTGAAGTGTGGAGACCTCAACAGACCCGTTTCGACGCTTGCGATGAACCTCAACCCAGCCCGACTTGATCAGGTAGGCCACCGCCTCTTCGTCGCCCTGTCCAATCAGGACATCGCCCTCTTTGAATCGCATCACATTTGCCATAGCACCCACTCCTATCCATCCGCATGTCAACGGAGAGTGCAGCATCTGAAAAATCAACTTGAGATTATGTGTTGAGTATCACACAGCAGGCCACTTCCCCCAATGACCACAACGACAGGAAGCTAGGTGTCCCGGTTTGCATACGCTGCAATTGATGCCAGAAAACGCTCGCCGAACTTCTCCAGCTTCGCCTGGCCTACGCCGTTGACCTGCAGCATCTCGTCCGGCGTGGCAGGCTTCAGTTGCGACATGTGAATCAATGCCGCATCACCGAAAACGATGTATGGCGGCACCCCCATCTCATCGGCAATGGTTTTGCGCAGGGAGCGCAACTGATCAAACAGGGCCTCATCGTGAGGCGAATCCATCTGCTTCCTGCGCTTATCGCTTTTCTTAACCCTGGCCCGGATACGCGGCCTGGCCAGTTCCAGTTCCATCTCACCCCTGAGCAGAGGTTTTGCCGCCTTAGTCAGCTTCAGCACCGAGTAACTGGCAACATCCTGAACCAGAAAACCGCGATGAATCAGTTGCCTGAAGATCGCTGACCACTCCTCCTCGCTCCGCTCTTTGCCGATACCGTAGGTGGAGAGCCGATTGTGCCGCCGCGCACGCATGCGCTCGTTATCAGCACCACGCAGTACATCGATCACATACTTCATACCGAATCCCTGATCAAGACGGTAAACACAGGAGAGCGCCTTCTGCGCATCCTCCCTGGCATCGAATGTTTCGGGCGGATCGAGGCAGATATCACAGTTACCGCAATCCCTGTTCATCGCTTCATCAAAGTAGTTGAGCAACACTCTGCGACGACAGGTTGTTGCCTCTGAAAAGCTGATCATCGCATTGAGTTTGTGGATTTCAATTCGCTTCTGGTTCTCATTTTCACTCTGCTCAATCATCCGTCGTGCGGCCACCATGTCCTGCGTACCGGAGAGCAACAGCGCTTCGGAGGCCAGACCATCGCGTCCGGCGCGTCCCGTCTCCTGATAATAACCCTCGATATTCTTGGGTAGATCGTAATGCACCACAAAACGGACATTGGGCTTATCGATACCCATGCCGAAAGCGACCGTGGCCACCACCACCTGCATCTCATCCCTGAGAAAGGACTCCTGAACCCTTACCCGCTCCGCTGCCGGCAGGCCTGCATGGTAAGCAGCCGACCTGACTCCGTGCAGCATAAGCTTCTCGGCCACCTGCTCAACCCGCTTGCGGCTGAGTGCATAGACAATACCCGACTCGCCCCGGTACTTCTCCATGAATGCTGTAAGCTGTTTCAGCGGCTGATGCTTCTCCAGCACTGAATAACGGATGTTGGGGCGGTCAAAACTGGCGATGTGGTGGCGTGCATTTTCCAAACCCAGTACCCGGACAATATCCTGACGTGTCTGGGCATCGGCTGTCGCCGTCAATGCGATCAGGGGCACCTTGGGAAAGCGACTACGCAGCGCGCCGAGCCTTTGATACTCCGGCCTGAAATCGTGCCCCCACTGCGACACGCAGTGCGCCTCATCAATGGCGAAAAGGTTGATGTCTACATCGACCAGTCGCTGCAGAAACTCCTCACTCATCAACCGTTCCGGTGCGATATAGAGCAGGTCAATCTCATGCGCATGCAGTTTTGCCAGAACCTGACGCGCCGCCGTTGAGCCGAGCGATGAGTTATAAAACTCCGCCATGACACCATTGGCCTTCAACGCATCGACCTGGTCCTTCATCAGTGAAATCAGCGGCGACACCACGATGGCCACACCGGGCCGGGCCATGGCCGGAATCTGATAGCAGAGCGACTTGCCCCCGCCTGTCGGCATCAGCACAAAGGCATCGCGTCCGGCAATCAGGTCGGATATTACCTCCTGCTGGCTGGGGCGGAAGGAGTCGTAACCGAAGGTGTTTCGAAGAAGGTTAATGGGTGATTGGATGGGTTGCTCCTGTTTGACGGTTGATTCGTTCATCGCGAATCAGCAAAAGAGTATCATACTCACGGATAATCATCTCCTTTCAACCACCTGGTAAATCATTGGAGAACACCTGATCCAAACCATGTACAACTGGCCGGATAATCGATCCGAAGAGCCTAGCAACAGCAATCATGGTGTCGCGTCATCCTCCATCTTATCTCGCTCACGTTCGCGTACACGAGACAGGCTGATGTTACGGATAAATGCTATAGATTAAGTGCTTAAGAGGCGCCTCACAAAACAAAGCGATGAGGGATGTCAAAATCCCTATATTGACAAGTTGAAATTCATTTTATCCACCGCCATGGCCGGAACTTCCCGAATCACCCTCTTTCGAATGAGTGCTCAATCAACACGTTAATAAAAAAACCATGAGTCATTGATTTTAATATATATTAAATAGCGCCTATTATTTAGGCACAGATAACGCATCTCCAGCCCCGCCTTTAAAGCACGACTTTAAGGGCAAGTTACCAACAACTTTATCCACAGGCTTTGTGGATAGCCGAACAACCCCTTTAAACGCAACAGGTTAGAGCAAATCAGAGATTAATAACGGCACATCAGAAGAGAAAAAGAGGAGCTATTTCCGTTCAGAATAATGTCAATAAATCGTCACCGCAAATGGACAAGGGGTTTCAAAACGGCGCTCAGTGAGCCTGCTTCACCCAACCCTTAAGAAAACGCATAATCGATTTAACCACCTTGCGCTTCTTCATCTCACCGCGCGGCACAATGTGGTCGGCGCACAACTCATAGAGCGGATAGCGCACCTCAGCCAGCGCC
>JBNKZS010000009.1:0-53648 GCA_050301755.1 Mariprofundaceae bacterium | reverse complement strand
GTTGAAATTGTTTCGGAAAAGTTTTCAGGCAAGTCGCGCATACAGCGCCACCGCATGGTGAATCAAGCCACAGCCGATCTCTTCGGCCCGATCATCCATGCCCTGAATATCAAGGCTTACGCTCCAGGGGAAAAATAAAACCCAAGGTCCGCTTTTGGCCGAAAGCGGACGTTCAGGTCATTCAATCTGTTCACCTTCTGACTTTAGAATTTTTTCAAGCTCTCTATAATCATCGAGCGCGATCAGGAGCCTCCCTTTTTCAGACTTGGCAATTTTTGTCCAATGCACACCCTCAAGTGCCCCCACCATCGCATAAAGAAAATTTAGACTGGGCTTGGTACTACATTTCTCTTTAAGTTTAATAAAGGCTCTTACAGCACCAGTTTTCTGAAGTTGGTCTTTGGTAAATATTCCAACTTCATTAAGGTAACTTTCTGATTTAGGGCCAAGCCCTTTAAGTTTGCTTAACTCTCCCACAGATCTAGCTCTCCTGATTAACTCTGAAGTTATATTAGTTCATGGAGATGTGAATGTCCGCTTTTGGCCGAAAGCGGGCATTCAATAACCGTACAAAGCAGGCCCCCGTTATCTGGCCTGAATCTTGCGTCATTTGTTTGAAATAGTTTGATAACGGCAGCTGCCGAACAACGTTCAGGTGAGAGTATTTATGAAGATTCAGGGCCCATTATCGCTGAAAAGCCAGCCGGCACAGAGCTCCAAAAAGAGCAAAGTGGACGGCTCATTCCATACCTTCCTCGAAGCAGAAATTGCCGGTGCAGGGAAAAATGATTCACCTGTCTCCAGTGACGAGAGGCAAGCTTCGGGCAAAAGCCAGGCCCAGATCGTGGAAGAGGCGGCACAACTTCTCGACCAGGCTCTGGAGCAGCTTGCTGCCGGCGAAAAACCGGCAGAACAGGTAATCACATCGATTCAGCAGCTTCGCACACAACTCCATCGGCAGCCCGGAGATACCACCGAAGCATTACATCAGGCAGACACCATGCTGGCTGTCGAGGCAGAACGCATCCATAGACTGAACCACTGATCACCGACATGTCCGCCATTCGCACCAACATCAACAAACTGATTGAAGATATCGACACGCTTCGTCCACTTGTCCTCACTGAAGAGCGGCAGGACAATGCCGAGTTGCGCAGCCTGCTGCGCCGCATGTTCTATCAACTTGAGGATATCCAGCGCCAACCCGTCATCTCTCCGGTTCGCTATCAGAAAGTAGCCTCGCTACTGGCAAGCCTTCTGGACGCCGAGCACGGGGCACTGCTCAAGGGGTCTGTCGAAGCAGCCTTTAGTGATGAAGAGAGCACGGCTCTGGATGAGTATATTAACAATAAAAAACTAACCATGCAGGCGGCACAACAGGATATGCCGGCTGTCTATCAACTGATCCTTCGCTGCAGCGACCTGCTTGGCAGGGAGGCAGCCAAAGACCCGGACATCACCGTGAAGTGCAAACGTCTGGAGATACACCTACGTGAGCATCTTCAGGACGATGCTTCACTTCGTATCGAGCTCAACCAGCTCACCTCCGCCTTTGAAAACTCGCTCGATTTTCTTACGGATATCCTCAGAGAGGTAGGTGGAGACACACCGGAACTGCAGCAGGCCAAAGAGATTCTCAAACAGGATCTTCCGGAAGATCCGAAAAAGGCATACGAACTACTGCAGCATGCACGCCAGAGCCTTCTCCAGGCCGGAGACAAGATCAATGCCGCAACCACAGCCTTGAAAGAGAGCATGCAGTCGCAGATGACCCAGGTACAGTCTCTCTCCAAACGGCTGGAGGATGCCGAAGGGCAGGCCCGAAGCGATCCGTTAACCGGACTCGCCAATCGACGAAAACTGACCGAGTTCTTATCTGACAACCGCGAAAAGGGCGGCAGCTTCATTGCTCTGGATATCGACCACTTCAAGTCGATCAATGATACCCACGGCCACGATGTGGGTGACGAAATATTGACACTGCTGGCAGAGCTCTTGACAGAGAGCGTTCGCGAAACAGATATCGTTGCCAGACTTGGTGGCGAAGAGTTCTGCGTTGTGATCCCTGAAAAGGGAATTGATGAGGCATTTCATATCGCCGAGAAGCTTCGCGAAGTGATCGAAATTCACCCCTTTTCTACAGCACAAGGGAAAATCAATGTGACCATCAGTCTGGGTGTCGCAGAGCAGCGCAAAGATGAGGAGTCTGCAACCTGGATCAAGCGGGCAGACCAGGCGCTCTATCAGTCAAAGAACGGTGGTCGGAATCGCGTCACCATGGTACGGTAAAAAAAAACAGGTCAGGCCGAATCTTCGGCCTCCTCAAGCTGGCGGTTTCTCAATCGGATCATCTCTCTATCGCGCTTAAACACATATTGGGCAATGGAGTCCTCTTCCTCTTTACAGCGATAGAAGAAATGGACACCGATCAACGGGCGCCCCTTCTCATCAGGCCTTGCCCAAACCACCTCGCCAATCAGATCGAGCACGGTAGGCGGAAATGACGGCAGCATCAGTGTTACAGCAATGGGATCACCTTTACGGTAGCGCTCCTTACTGACGAACGCCGCACCGGTCACACTCAGGTTGATCGGGCGCTCTTCAAGATCAGAGCGGTTGGCATCATTGAGCATATTGACACCGATTAGATAGTTCAGCTTGGCATCCAGCGCCTCGACGGCCTTGGCCATTTCAGTATTGGCAGTAGCGGAACTCTCGGCAAAAATATCCTTTCCGAGCATATCCCTAAGCATACTGCCTTGCCTTGAACGGATACCGACATGGGTCTTTTTAATCTCAAACTCTTCGGTGGATATCGGGGTATCCCGCATCGGAATCATGTCATCGACCCTGAAATCCTGCCGTCGGTTAATACTACTGCTCTTTTTAACCATCATCCTGCTCCTGCATCAACTCTTATCTCGGCTGCGACATCGGAGAACGTCATCATCGGCATCAAGCCCTCACGTTCATACTCGCCCACCTTCGCCTGCGTCTGAACGGCTCCCCGTTCAATCACGGCGACAGCCGCCTTCACCACATCAGGATCAAATTGTATGCCAGAATTCTGTTTCAGTTGCTCCACACAAAATGAGAGTGGTTTCGCCATCCTGTAGACACGATGCGTCGTCATGGCATCAATAGCATCGGCCACACAGACGATGCGTGCCTCAAACGGAATATCTTCTCCAGCCAGCTTGTCCGGATAGCCCTTTCCATCCCAACGCTCATGGTGGTGCCGAACAATCTGCCGCTCTCGCACCAGCGAATCCATATGCTTAAGAATGGCATCACCAATAGCCGGATGCGCTTTCATGATGGCATATTCGTGATCGGTATAACGTCCCGGCTTCAACAACACCTCATCGGCGATACCGACCTTGCCGATATCGTGCAGCAACCCTCCTACCCGAATCAGGTTCTTGGACTCCTCACTCACACCCATTTCACTGGCTATCAGCAACCCGATCTGGCTTACCCTTGATGAGTGATCCTTGGTATATCGGTCCCTCGCTTCCAGCGAACGCACCAGCGCCACCAGTGTTTCGCGCATACTCTCTGCCAGTGCCGCATGGACAGCCCTGTTATCAAGCAAGGTATCAAGCTTTTTGACCAGAAGGCCGAGAAGGTGTTTCTCCTCGCTCTTCAAAGGATCATCGCCCAGCTTCCCGATCAGGCAGAGAACGCCCATATGCACGCCCTGCAATGAGACAGGAATGGCAACATAGTGCTCGGCATCGACACCTGGCCAGCATGAAGCCGACCCCCCTTCACTGGGAAGCACCTCCAGAAACTCCTCTTCACCATGAAGCAGCGGGTAAAACGGCGTTGCACTTAGATCACATGTCGTCACCAGGCCTGTCTGCTGAAGATCCTTATCAGCCACCATGACAAGTTTTTCCTGGTTGCGTTCAAACAGCGACAGGTAACCTCGCTGGGCATGAATCATCTCCATTGCCAGCTCCAGAGCACTGGCACAAATCTTGGAGACATCTGCATGCTTGGGCATTTCATCGAACATGCGATAGAGAAGTCCGAGCTTACGGTCCATTTCGAACATTTCAGGCAGCAGTCGCCCGGGATGATGCTTCGGCTTATTCACCGCCGCCTTTAATTCGTTGGCGGTATCCTCGGTGAACAGGGCCTTGCGCAAACACTCAAGCAGGGCATCCGGATCAAACGGCTTGGCCAGAACATGCTCGACACCAAGCTTCCTGGCCTGCTCCATCCGGCTGGGAGAGAGAAAACCACTCACCAGAATAACGGGTATCTGATTGCCCGCCTCTCTTAATTCGGCGATCAATTCCAGAGATTGGCCATCGCCGAGACTCAGGTCGGTGACCAGGCAGTCCCAGGACCTGTTTCCAAACTCCTGACGAGCCTCTTTCAGGCTGTCCGCCTTACCCACGGAGATCGGAACTTCCAGCCCCTCCACCACTTCGGAGATGACTTCGCGAACAGCGGGTTGATCCTCCAGCACTAGGATATCAAGCATCCGGCTACTCCTTCACCATACCGTAGGCACGAATTGCCGCCTGCCCTGTCTGCAGCATCCCGTCACTCCCTTGCAGAGGCATATAGGTGTTCTCAGCCAGATCAATGGCGGCGCCACCGTTGGCTGCCTGCCATCGACGCAGCAGACTCTGATACTTGGCAGCATTATCGATTCTCACCCGAATCTCGGGCAGCTGAAAAGGCTTGCTGACAAAATCATAGGCTCCCTTCTCGACAGCATGAATCGCATCTTCTATACCGGAATATCCGGTCATCAGGATCACCAACGTCTTAAGCGGTTCGTTATGAACTTCGGCGAGAAGCGACAACCCATCAGCCCCCGGCATGACGATATCGGAAAGCACGAGATCAAAATGCTCTTTTTTCAAATGCTTGATGGCATCATCACCTCTGTGACAAAGAAGAACGTCGTAACCGGATTCGGAGAGATACTCTTCCAGCAGAGCTGCCAGTGCCAGATCATCCTCGGCTATCAGAAGGCGCGGATGATTCACATCAGCCCTTCAAGCGTCTCTGCTCTCGTTTGGAAAAGAGAACGTTGATCAACACAACCCTGCAAATAACTCGCGACGCTGCAACCTGAGAGCATGAGACGCTGCACAGAGGCATCAGTGAACTGAACATGGTGCAGCATATAGACTCTCCTCAAAAAAAAACCGTCTGCCTCCCCCGAAGGAAAGGCGAAAGACAATAATAAATTTATCGCCGATTTTTGCCATTACTTTAGCGCCTTCCCTTTCGCCTTAAACGACAGAAGGGGTCACTTCGGCTGGTGCATCCACCGGAAACGAAGGTCATATTGGGGCTCTGGCCGGATCAACTGGAAGCCCCTTCGGGTTGATTGAGATAGTGCCACAGGTGCTTTTAAATTGGCAGTTACCCACTCAGGGTCAGCAAATGGATTAAGCACCACCATCCAGACAATCTCTGAATCGGAGGTGAGTTCAAGACAACGCTTCTGCTCCTCGCTCAAAGAAGGAGCCGCTCCGAGCCGCCCTTCATCCCAAGGGGTAAGAATAAATGCCGCTTCGGGCGTGTCGACCGACTGCATACAGACCATGCTCCCCCGACCCTCGTAAATGAATGCAAAACGCTTTGCATCTGGAAACCCAGCGATTCCTTGAGGAAACAAAAAAGCCTCGGCGACCTGTTCTGACTGACTACTCATCTTTACCTTCACCTGTGCCATCCACATCTCCTTTCAACCAGGCCAGTGCATCTGCACCACTGGCAGCCCGGTTTTCCGCCTGAATCAACTCATAAATCTCCAGACGATGTACCGCCACCTCTGCCGGCGCTTCGATACCAAAACGGACAATCCGTCCATTCTGAACCTCCTGCACCACGATCTTTATGTCATCGCCGATACGAATGGCTTCACCGGCTTTTCGCCTGAGTACCATCATCTGAGAAAGTTCACCAAACTGAGTGATTGCAGCCTCGAAACAAGGCTATAGGAGGCCTGCAGCACCACATTGGCCTGCTGAATCTGTGCCATCGCCTCGGCAATATTGACAGCTTCATGATTATTAATGCTTCGATCCAGCGTATAGCGCATATCTTCATTGGCCGTTTTCGATGCAGTCATGGAGTTCATCCTTGCACCCACTTCGCTTGTCATGTCGATGATGCTCTGGCCCGAGTCGGTCAGGGCCGTCAGAGACGTGGCAATAGCTGCCGTGTCGTTATTTTGCAACGCGGTTGCGAAATCATTCAGCCCGTTCAGGGCTTGCAGAAAGGCAGGGTCATCGCCCCGCACATTGCTGATCACCGTCAGGGTATCACTGATGGCAACGATCCGATCCTGATCACTGCCGTTATAAGCGTAGTTGCCGGCAGGATTGGCGCCTGTGACAGTCAGTGAACCACCCGCCGTATTGGCCTGCGGCGTACCATCAAAGGTCGCATCCAGAACAGCCCCATTGGTCAGGTTCAACGCATTGGCCCCTGCCGCCAAAACCACCGGTGCGGCCAGCTGATTCGTGCCGAGCCCATCTGTCACGGCATCAATCTGGGTACCTGCTGCATTAAGCGTGATGGTATAGGTATCATTGACACCGTTTGCATTGGAGGTCTGTGAGACTGCGATACTTGTGTTGGCTCCAGCGGTAAAAAGAGCACTGCCGGCATTGAATGCGGTCGTAAAAGCGGGCCGATCAACAGCCGTGCCAGAAAAGAGACTCTGGCTCTGCCACTGCTCATTCATATCTGAAAAGATCTGATCACGCAGATGTGTCACCTCAATCGCAATGGAGTTTCGCTCCTGCACTCCCAACTGGGCTGAATTGGCCTGGACAGCCAGTGTCTGGGCCCTGACCAGAATATTCTTCATATCGTTCAGAATCGTCTCGGTTGCTGCCAGACGCGAATCTGCGATATCTATCGCGGTAAGACTCCCGTTCACTGCACTCTGCGCATGCCTGAAATCAAGCGATGTCTTATACTCGAAACCGGCCTGGGAGGGGCGCAAAAATCGTTTGTCCGCCGCGATCTGTTCACCCCGAGAGGCAGTGATTTCAAGCTGCCTGTTAATCCCTTGAAGAAGATTGTTGTACTGCTGTGTTGTTGAAATTCTCATCAGATCATCCCCAGCAGCGAATCGAGCATCTGATTGGTTGTCTGAATCACCTTCGCTGCTGATTCATAGGCACGCTGATACTTGATCATCGCCACCAGTTCTTCATCGACATTGACTCCGGACATCGCTTCACGCTGCCTTGACAGCGATTCCGACTCGGTTTGCCGGTAGAGACGCTGCTGATCGGCAATGGCAAAGTCGTCGCCGTATCGGGTTGATAGAACAGCCGCACGCACGTGCAGGGTTTCCGAGGTAGAGCCATCAAAACTGATCTTCTGGTTTTGCAGGGCCATGATAGAGATAGCAGCGCGATTATCACCGACCTGAATCGTAGAGTTTCCCGGATCGATCGTGCCGGTGTTAAGCAGGGCCGCGTTGTTTTTCAACGCTTCGGAGATGGTCAGGCCTCCGGCCGCATCACCATGGAAGAGTGTGTTGATTTCGTAAACCGCCAGGAAATTACTGGTGTCATTGGTGAAGCCCACCGTGTTGGTACCGGCATCAATAATCAGACGCCCGTTTCCATCAACGCTAGCGGTTACTCCAGCTATGGCGCCAATTGATGTGGCGATATCATTCATCGTGGTAACACCGGCAGTCACACTGATCGTTGTGCCGCCCGGAACCAGAGGAACACCGGCAGCGTCATACAGATGAAGATTAAAGCTCCCCGTCTGGATCTGACCGGCAAAGGTCAGTGCCTGAGCCGCATCATTGAGCGCCAGGGCAGGATTCAACGCTCCCTGGCCCGAAGTAATGGTCGACGGACGAACGACGCCCCCGGAGTTCGCCATGATCTGATTGACGCCAAAGACCAGATTGCGGGTAATCTCATCAAGTGTGGAAGTATAAGCGCCCAGGTGATCATCACGCAGAGAGACCAGCCCTCCGATCATGCCCCCCAAGTTCAGCCCGGCGATCGGCGCATCGGCAGACACAATCACGATCTCCTGAAAGCCATTGACGCTCTGAGTCGAGGATCGACCCAGATGCCTTGCCACATCATCCTGAGTCAGCAGATCACCTCCTTTGGTCTGAATCAGGAAATCGCCATCGGCAGTACTCACCTGTTGAATCGGCAGAAGCTTGGAGAGCGAACGTACCGCCTGATCACGCTGGTCCAGAAGGTCATTGGCTGCACCCTCGATTCCCTGCTGCCCTGCCTGAAGCTTGCGAATCCTTGACGTAAGCCCTGCAATCTCATCAAGCAGGATATTTGCCTCTGCAATACGCTGGTCGATCTCCTCATCCGCTGCCGTTTGAGCTGTTACCAACTGCTGTTGCATGTTGGAGAGGTGGGTGGCCAGCACTTCACTTTTGTTACGCACATTGAACTTCTGAGCCTGATCCTGAGGATTACTGGAGAGCTGCTGCCATGAGAGAAAGAAATCATCCAACGCGGCGGAAATACCGGTGGATTGCAGGCTACCGAAGACATTCTCCACAGCCGCAAGGCCGGTAGATAGTTTGTTGTAAAATTCGAATTGTGAAAAATTCTCCTTCTGGGCGTTATCAATTAACGGATCAACGATCCTGTTGATACTTCCCAGGTCAACACCGCGTCCGAAAACAAGATTGTTAATCTTCTCAGGTGATGCGGTAACGACATTGGGGCTCTGTCGCGAGTATCCCGGCGTGTTGGCATTGGCGATGTTGTGAGAGATCACATCCATCGACTTCTGCTGAGTCTTCAGACTCGAAGCCGCGATACTGAGTGCATCGGAAATCATCTTATTTCACCGGCCCGTATGTCTGCTTCTGCTCCACCATACCCACATGCTGCAGCACGTTGGTGGTAACATCATAAGCCGCATGAAGACGGACACGGTTGTCCGAATTCCCCTTCTCAATACGTGTCATACGCTCATACAGCTCACGCCTGAGCGACTGAAAGTGCGAACGGTCCGAGCCGCCGTGCAGATCAATAAACGACTCCAACGTCATTGTTTCCGACAACCCCGAAGAGATGAGAAGTGTTTTAAAAGCATCTTCCAGAGCCGCCAGCTCCTGATAAGCCGCAATCCTGCGATCAATCAGTTCAATCAGCGCATCTCCATCGAAGCGGTGAGCAGCTTCCTGCTCTTCCACGATAATATCTTCCAACGCATTGGCGCAATCGCCCATCCGTTCAAGCAGTTCTTGAAGTCTGTTCAACATATCGCCTCCTTGCTTCATCATTTCCAGGAGTGCTCCGCCAGTGCATTTCTGACAATCTGGGTCGCCACTTCCTTACTGTTGAAAGTGAACCTTCCGCTCTCCAACGCATCACGAATCTCTTCGATTCGCTCCATTCTCACTTCGGGCATATCGGCCAGCATGACCTGAGCCCTTTCGCGCAGGGCGGCCGCATCAGAGACCTCCACACGTTCGCTGCTTCTGGCTCCCGATTTGCTTCCTGAAGCCGAAGATTTTGCCGAACCTTTACTGCCGCCTGATTTCTGAACAGAGGCAGGGCGATTTGCTCCGTCAATACGAACCATCTTCGCCTCCCATAACGTTGTGATCTATTGTCATCCCTACATTATCGGTAGCTTGCTGAATTCCTTGAATTGCATCACGGCTTCCTGTCTCTGTCCTCTCCATTTGGCGATACATCTGTTTGGCTATGCCGAGACTTCCCTGCTTGCTGCCGGATTCGGCAATGGCCTGATCCAACATCGAGTCATGTATACTCTCGGCAAAGCCGTGCGGTAAAAACTCGGACTTGGGTACGGACTTGCGCATTGCAGACATCATCTGCTGCATGAAGATCGCCTCAAACTTGCAACAGACATCCCATAGCTGTTTATCCTTGATCTCACTGCTGTCAAAGGCAGGAGCTGCAGATGCATAGTTCTTCACATTATGCGCTGACGAAGCACGATCACGCGCAGAAGATGGCGCAGAGCTGTAAGGCTCTTTCATCACCTGTGCAATGACGGTTTCGACAAGATCGCGCATGTTTACATTACCCTCAGCTCTGCATGCAGGGCCCCGGCAGCCTTGATCGCCTGCAATACGGCAATCAGATCGCTCGGTGTAGCGCCGACAGAGTTAAGTGCGGAGACCAGGCTTGCCAGTGTCACCTGACGTGGCAGCACCACCAGCTGGGCCTCCTGCTCTTCCACATTCAGATTAGTCCGATCCACCGTCGTGGTGGTACCGGCTGCAAAAGCGAACGGCTGTGAAACTTCCGGATTTTCAGTGACATTGACGCTGATATTACCGTGGGCGACTGCCACTTTATCGATCTTAACCTCTTCGCCCATGACAATGGTGCCGGTACGCTCATCAACAACAACGATGGCCGGGCGGTCGGTTACCAGTGTCATCTGCTCCAGTTGAGCCACCAACTGAACCGCGTTGCCAGACCTGTTCATCACTTCAATGGTTCCGGAGTCAACGGCAACGGCTGTGCCGCTACCCAACTGACTGTTAATAGCAGCCTGCATCCGGCTGATAGTGGTAAAATCAGGTTCACGGAGAGTTAGCGTCACCATCTCCTGATCGGGACGCAGACCGCGAGGCGCTGCGCGCTCAACACGGGCACCGTTTGGGACCTTACCCACTGTGGGGTGATTTTTGACAGACGAGCCGCCTTTTCCTTCGGCCGAAAAGCCGCCGACGGAGAGAGCTCCCTGCGCCACCGCATAGACCTGGCCGTCACCGGCAAGTAAAGGGGTAATCAACAGTGTGCCGCCACGAAGGCTTTTAGCATCACCCATGCTTGAGACGGTAATATCCAGCTCCTGACCGGGCCGGGAAAATGCCGGCAATTCGGATGTCACCATCACCGCCGCGATATTTTTCGGTTTCATGGTACTGATATCGGGACGTACATTGACACCGAAGCGTTCCAGCATCGCAGTGATACTATTGATGGTGAAGGGAGACGAGTTGGACGAATCGCCCGTACCATTCAGACCAACCACCAGACCGTAACCAACCAGCGCGTTACCCCGAACACCCTGAATGTCGGCCAGATCCTTGATACGCTCTGCCTGTGCAGGCAGTGCAAAAAACAGCGCCATCAGCAGTGGAAGAATATATTTAATAGCTTTCATTTGATCGCTCCTTAAAACGGCCATACTTGGTCGAGCGTACGGGCCATCCAGCCCTCATGGGCAACAGTCGCCAACTCGCCACCACCGCCATAACTGACCACGGCCTGGGCCACCTTGGCCGAAGTCACGGTGTTATCCGGTGCTATGTCGAAAGGTCGAATCACTCCGCTAAAAGTCAGCTCCTGAGGCTGGTGATTAATGGTCACCTGGCGGCGACCGACTATTTTCATGTTTCCATTGGGATAAACCTTCGTAACCACCGCTGTAACACTGGCACTCAATGTGTCTGAGTTTGTGGTGGAGCCAGAACCATCAAAACTTTTCGAATCACTGACATCGACAGCGGCTGCAGGATTGATATTCGAATTCGGGATAACGTTATTCTCAAGACCCAGCACTGCATCCAGACCTGTTTGACGAGAAGAGGACTTGTTCTTCTTGGTTCCCAGGGAACGGGTGGCACTGGCACTCTCCTGCACCAGCACAGTGATCAGGTCACCCACCGCACCGGCTTTCGGATCCGTGAACATGGTGGCGCCGGAGTTGTTCCAGAGCGAACCATTCTCAGTATTATTCTGACGAGGCGTGTTCATCGCCTGTTCAACCATCTCAAGGTTCTTATCTTCGGTAACTGATTTCGCTGTTGGCATACAGCCGGTTGTGATCAGTGCCAATGCGATCCACAGGATTGAAATTCTCATTTGGGCCTTCATCCGGCACCTCCGCTTTGAACAATTACAGTATTGGCATCCATCACAATGGCCTGCACCATCTGTTTGCTACGCAAATTCTGTACCAAAAGCCGGTCTCCCCGGCTTCCGGCCTTTAAGGCCTTGCCTTCAGCACGCACTGAAATCGAACCGATGGTGGCAATGATGGTGATCATATCGCCACGCTTGATCAGCGGCGGCTGCTTAACATTGACTGAATATACCGCATCACCTTTATGCAGCGGGCGTGTCACCTGCATTCCTGCCACATCGGCAGCTTTGTTCCACCAGACCCCAACGTGGTTGGCGATATCGATACGTTTTACTTCCAGCATGTCGCTCATAAGAAGGGTGCGAAGCGGAGCCTCTTTTTTCACCACAACAGCATTAGCCCACCAGTGGACACGAACCGGAACATACCAGCGACGCTTCTGCTGCCCTTGGCCCTGCTCGGCTATCAGAGATAGATTCGAGGTGTGACGTGTGATTTGCGGCAACCGCCAAGTCACATCGCCCGAGGTCTCCGGCCAACGCCTTACCTCAATTAACTCGGCAACAGCCCCCTGATGGCGGATGCCCTTTGCGAAGAATGAGGATAGCGAGTCCATCTTCGCATCGGGCACCGCATCAGCCAATGCCGAAACCGGCATCAGCAGGGCAGCCATCGTCATGGCCAGCAGGAGACGAGTAAATGAACTCATCACTTATCTCCTGATGCTGTTGGCGGTCTGCAGCATCTCGTCCGCTGCCTGGATCGCCTTGGAATTCATTTCATAAGCACGCTGGCCGGCAATGAGATTTACCATCTCTTCGACCATATTGACATTGGACATCTCCAGCATGCCCTGGCCAATACCGCCCAGACCATTGGTGCCAGGATTGCCGGTAATAGGTTCCCCGGATGCATTACTGCTCTGGAACATGGAGTTACCGAGCATGGTCAACCCGCCGGGGTTGATAAAGTCAACCAGCTGGATCTGCCCGATCACACTTGAAATCGAGCCGGGCTGTTCAACTGACACGGTGCCATCTTCGGCAACATTTATGGAGAGCACATCGGCAGGAACGGTAATGGCCGGCTGAATGATATTACCATCCGCCGAAACCATCTGACCCTGCGCATCAACACTGAAGGCGCCTGCCCGTGTATAGGCAAGATCACCGCTTGGCATCAGAACCTGAAAGAAACCGCGCCCTTTAATGGCAAGGTCCAGTTTGTTGTTGGTGGTCTGGAAACTTCCTTCTGAGAAGTTTTGAGAAACACTGGCTGTCTGTACGCCCAGACCGATCTGGATACCTGATGGCAACTGAGTACCGGCGGCGCTCGCTTCAGCACCCGGCGCCTTGATCTGTTGATACATCAGATCCTGAAAATTGGCGCGACCCCGCTTGAAGCCTGCTGTATTCACATTTGCCAGGTTGTTGGCAATCACATCCACATTCATATTCTGTGCAGCCATTCCGGTAGCTGCTGTCCATAGAGAACGCATCATAGCTTGATTCCTCCGTTCAAATTCATTGTTGTGTTACTGATGTTCATGGCGGCAATCATCCCTGCACCGTCCCGACGCGTTCGCTGATCTGGCCCGCCAGTTGATTGTATTGCTCGACCACTTTCATCATCGACTGATAGCTGCGCATCGCAGCCATCAGTTCGGTCATGGCCAGAACTGAATTGACGTTGGAGCCTTCCAGTGTCTTCTGGTGAACAGTGACTTCCGGACCAGCCGGAGTGGTATTCTCAGCCGCTGTCACAATCGTCGTGAAATCGTCTTTCTTGATTTTAGAGAGGTCATTAATAGTAACGATGCCCAACTCAGCAACCGCCTGCGGGAGCCCCTGACCATTTCCATCGTTATCAACATAGATAGCCCCTTCCTGAGTTACGGAAATGGGACCGCTGATCAACGTGATAGGGGCGCCTGCTGTATCCAGAACCCTGAGACCGCCCTGGGTAAGCAGATTGCCTTCCGCATCAAGCTTGAAATTGCCGGCACGTGTTAATGCCTCGCTGCCGTCCTCTTTCATGACTCTGAAATAACCGTTGCCACGAATGGCAAAATCCAGCTCATCGCCTGTCTGCTTCATGACACCTTCACTGACATCGATATACTGGCCACCCATGCCGAGATAAGCGGCGGGAACCTGTTTCACATCACCCGAAGCGGATGCCTGATTGGTAAGGATTGTGGTAAATGCAGTTCGGTTAGCCTTGTAACCGGCGGTGTTCACGTTGGCGAGGTTGTGGGATATGGTATCCAGCTTCTGCTGGGCCATGGTTCCCGCAACCCCTGACACAAAAAATCCTCGTTGCATGCTCTTAAACCTCTTTTTAATGGACTCGCTGTCCCTAAGAGAGCATTTTTGCTGCCAAGTCGTAAAAACTTCTTAAGTAATTGTTTTTATTTGGTTTGTATAACACGAAGAGACGCGGAAGTTTCTTCCGACAGGAACTTTTTTCCCCTTCATACCGGACTTTTTTTCCTCTTAATCTGTGCAGTGAAAGCGGCTGATCATGAATCGAAATGTACTTTCAAAGGGTTATTTCAGCTTTTCAGCAAGCCTCTTGTCGGCCTGATAAAGAAATGCGAGCAGCTCTGCCACCAGCTGGTAGGCATCCTCCGGAATCTCCTGGCCCACCGGCACCTGTGCCAGGAGCTGGGCCAGATTTCCATCCTCATGGATATGAAGGTCATTGGCCTTGGCAAGTTCCAGAATCTTCTTGGCCACCTCACCGTAGCCTGCAGCCAGAATCTTAGGCGCCTCGCCTCCGGTCGGATCATACCCCAAGGCGACCGCCGCTTCCTGATTACGCATCGTTAATACCCTTTTGCCGGAACTGATAACTCACCCCCTTCTATATCGTCAGCAGTTGTTTCGACATAAGTCCGAGATTCAAACAGTGGATTGCAAATCCCTTTTTCTAGCGCATCATTTCCGCCAATATCGAGGTGATTTTATCAACGTCCGTAACGCCGCTATTGAGCCAGTCGAAATTTCCGGATTGCTATCCGGTCCGCACTATCGCGGCGATAACCGCCTGCGCATCGCACTCGTCGGCCAACCGAACAGTGGTAAAAGCACGGTCTTTCATGCCGTCGCCAGCACCAGTATCGATCGCGGACAACTGGCCGGAACCGACAAGGCCTACAAACGCTGTACCGTGCAGGTCGGCATGGACGAGGCCGAACTGGTCGACCTGCCGGCCATCTATTCACTGCATAACCTGAAGAATGATGACCTTGAGGGGTTAAAGTATCTGCTCTGGGGAGACAGCCGCCCGCTGGTCTCCGCCCACGAAGGGGATGAACCACCAGCCCCCTTTTCCCGCCCCGACATCCTGATTCACCTGATGGATGCCAGCACCATCGGACGCCATCTGGAATTGACACTGGAACTGATCGAATTGGGACTGCCGATTGTGATTGGCCTGAACATGATGGATGAGGCTCGCCGTAAAGGCCTCTGTATCGATGTCGAAGCACTGGAAAAAGAACTGGGTGTACCGGTCATTCCGATGACTGCCATTAAGGGGCTTGGCATCTCCTCGCTGTTTAAAAAAGCAGTGGAAACGGTTCGCAAAGGAATATGCCCCATTCCGCAACCACCTGGCGAACACCTGGCCAGATGGTCGAACAAACTGAATGGCGCACTCGACACCCCGGAACTGCATGAAGCATTCCGCATTCCCCAGGCATTTCTGATGATGCAGCTGATGCAGTCGGATCACTACTTCACCTCGGAACTGGCATACCACTTCCCGAAGGAGGCGAAAGCATTCGAATCGATCCGCCTCAAGGCTGAGAAGACTCTTCCGCGCTCACTGGCCGAAGAGGTGAAAGCTGACTGCCATCATCGTGCAGCCACCATTTTTTCCAAGGTGGCCGAAGTCAGTCATCGCTCCAAAACCATCACATGGGAAGATCGCCTTGATGCCATTTTCCTGCATCCGCGCTGGGGACTGATCGGCTCCATGTCGCTTTTTGCCGCGGTGCTATTCATGGTTTTCGAAGTCAGTACATTTCTTGATTCAATAACGGCCGCACAACTGGCCGGCATGGCTGAACAGTGGCGGCCAGAAAGTACCGGCGGCGTCATCGGTCATGCCGTGATCGATGGTCTGATCGGACTTGTCGGTATTGTCGTTCCCTACATGTTACCGCTGGTGCTGATGCTGGTGGCACTGGAAGAGTCCGGTGTGATGCAGCGCGTTGCCTTTGTCGTTGACCGTTTTTTCCACCATATCGGCCTGCATGGAAAGGTAGCCGTGCCATTCCTGCTGGGGCTCGGCTGCAATGTTCCGGCTATCGCCGCCACGAAGGGGC
This sequence comes from Mariprofundaceae bacterium, assembly GCA_050301755.1. GTDB lineage: Bacteria > Pseudomonadota > Zetaproteobacteria > Mariprofundales > Mariprofundaceae > WSZY01. Next base: position 37,477 of record JBNKZS010000009.1, on the reverse strand, counting down.
TGGTAGACGGGCGTGACCGTGTCGTCGCATCACTCCTGATCACTTTTGTCCCCTGCTCGGCACGCTCGGCAATTATCCTGGCCCTCGGTGGAAAATATCTCGGTGGCATCGGTATCTTCTCCATCTTCATGCTCAACCTGCTGATCATCGCCATCCTCGGAAAACTTCTCACCCGCCGCTATCCGGAGATCAGCCCCGGCCTGATTCAGGAGATTCCTGCCTACGCCGTGCCGAAACTGAAACCGATTCTGCATGCCACCTGGAACCGTACCAGCGACATTCTCACCATTGTCACGCCGCTGCTGATCGGTGGCAGCATCGTTCTGGCACTATTACATCACGTCGGTGCCGACATCTGGATCAACCAGATGCTTGCTCCGGTCACCGTCTGGGCTCTCGGACTGCCGGTCGTGCTGGGCGTCCCGATTCTTTTCGGCGTGTTGCGTAAGGAGCTGTCGTTGCTGATGATCTACCAGGCTCTCGGTACCTTCGAAGTTGGGAATATTCTCGACTGGGTACAGATTAGCACATTCCTGATTTTCCTGATGTTCTACGTGCCGTGCATCTCCACCTTTGCCGTTATGCTCAAGGTGATCGGACGCAAGGAGGCTTTGTTCTCCATAGCACTATCGATCGTCGTGGCAATCATATGTTCGGTTATTGTCCGCGCCCTTCTTGAAGGTTCACGACTGGTAGTTTGAGGCCCTTATTGAAGAGCATATAAACTAGGAGAGCTTCTCCGGGATATCGAACTCGTCAGCATCGACATAAACCTCGTAAGGATAGACCGGACCGATATCAACAATCAGCCACTTGCCACCACGCGAACCCAATTCGATATCGAGCACATCGCCAACTTTTAAATAACGCGTGATCTCTTCGGGTAATGCGATTGAACCGATCGCCATCTTTTTGTTGTCGAATTCCAGAGAGACTGACCGTTTTGTCAGCTTTGAAACACGGGCATGTCCCTCGACAAACTTATCAAATCGTTTGCCGCGATGACGTGGCGAAACTCCCCCGCCCAGTCTGACATAGTGAAAAAGAAGACGGGCCGCCTGGGCCGCTCGCATCGCCTCATCGACCGTCTCCTGGATCGTTTCAAGAAAGGAGACGTAGCTCTCACTATCGAGCCAATGCTTGTCATGCAGGAATTTCACCCATTCAAGCAGCAAGACTGCCTGGGACTCGACCTCCAGACTGGTGATTCCAGGTTCACGCAATACGAACCATCCCAAAAAATCGCGGAAATGTTCAGGCTCCAGGTTTGAAACAGCGAGAGAGCCCAGATCAGCCACGGGCTCTGCATCACCCTCGAAAAGGTTTTCAACATACTGTCCAAGAGCTGCTTCCCAGTCCTGAATCTCTGCCTCATCCCAGACATCATCATCCTGATAGAGATCAGAATAGTGCAGCAGGTACTCGGCAAACATCTCCATGCAACGTTCCATAGAGTCACTGACACTCTTTGATGCCGGTGACTCCACCACGAATTGGTCCATCGCTTCCTGAACTGGCGTATCTATAATCATGCCTGCCTTGTCGTCGCTAGTGCTCTTGCCGTCATACCCTATCACGGCTATCGTCTCGACCCGTTTGAATCTGATCTCATTGAAACAGAAGGAATCAGATTCGATATTGTGCCTGTGGAGTAAAACGATGCAAATAAATGTAACAGCAATCCGAGTTGGAAACATCCTTGAGACAGAGGGAGCCCTCTGGAAAGTGCTGAAGATCAAACATGTAACTCCCGGTAAAGGCGTTGCCTGCATGCAGGTGGAGATGCGCAACATCGAGTCCGGAACCAAAACCAATAAGCGCTGGAACTCTTCAGAAAAAATCGAACGGGTCATCCTCTCCCAGCGCCCCATGCAGTTTCTCTACGAGGATGGCGGCAACTACAACTTCATGGATATGGAGACTTACGAACAGATCGCACTCGGTGAAGATATGCTGGAGAATGCCAAACCATACCTGCTACCTGAGATGATGGTGGAAGTTGAATTCCATGACGAACGCCCTCTGAATGTCTCTCTGCCGCAGAGTGTAGAGCTGGTTGTCACTGAATGTGATGCAGCTCTGAAAGGCCAGACTGCAACAAGCTCATATAAGCCCGGTGTGCTGGAGACCGGCACCCCGATCATGGTTCCTCCTTATCTGGAGGCAGGTACCAAGGTAAAGGTTAATACAGAAACGGGCGAATTCATGGAACGCGCCTGATCGTTCTTTCGTGAATCTTAAAAAAGGGAGGCTTGTTTAAGCTTCCCTTTTTTTCATGTTGGCAATGATCTGCTGCAACACTTTTCTGGCAACATTGAACTCATCGGGATCAACACCCTCAAACACTTCAGAAAAGAATGATTTAAAAGCCGGGATCATCTCATCGACAGCCGTACTCCCTTTCGCCGTGATATGGCTGCGAACAACACGTCGATCTTCACTATCCGGACCACGCTGAACCAACCCCTCCTTCTCCAGAAAACTGAGCAGCCGCGTGACCGCAGCCTTATCCTTAGCCAGAAATTCGGAAATCTGTCCTTGAGTCAGTCCATCCTGACGACTCAACAGAAAGAGAATAGCCAACCCTTCAGGCGTCGCCTTGTAACCGACAGCTTCACATTCACGCGCGATGTTCTGTCGGATTGCAAAACTCAACTGGTTGGCAAGAAAACCAAGGCCATCTTCGATTTTCTCCGGAGGGTAAGGGATCTGCTTCATGGGGTGTATAGTCTCCATTTTACTTGATATGGTCAATAGTTGACACTATCAAGTAAACCCCTATGGTTTCATGTTCAACTCCGGATATGCTGCGAAAGAAGCGAGGTACTTTTTTGTTCAACGTTCGACATTTCATTCTCTTCTGCATGCTGTTCCAGTTACCCGGCACGGCTTTCGCCCAGCAGACCTCTCTCGCGGAAGTGGTGAAAACCACACTCTCCAGGCATCCGGATATTCCGCTCGGCGAACTGCAGAGATCATCTGCTGAGATTGAACAGGAACGCCTTGACGGCATGCTTGATGCGAAAGTCTCCGCCCGTATCGGCACCAGTGATGAGAAGAGTCCGACAACCAGCCCCTTTGCGGCCACGCAAACAAAATCCTCACAGTTTTCCGGCAGCGTCAATCAACCGCTATCGGACGGAAGCACCCTCACCGGAAGCCTTAACTACAACCGCACTAGGCTGAGTTATCCGGCTACTGTTCCTACAGCTTTTCAGTCCACACTCAATCCGATCTACAGCAATCAGATAGACCTCACCTATCGTTATCCGCTGCTGCGCGGCCATGGTAACCCCGCCTATCACGAGCTGCTCAACGCCGCTTCCAGTGACGAGACATCGGCACGCTGGCAGGTGGAGATGCTGAAAGAGGGACTGGCCAAGCAGGCGGTGATCCTCTACTACCAACTGGCGATTGAAGAGTTGAACCTGAAGATTGCTGTCGATGCCATTTCCCGTGCTGAAAAGCTGTTGAAGTATCAACGCTCACGGGAACAGTTCGGACTGATCGAAAAGGCAGACCGATTACAGGCCGATGCCCTGCTGGCAACAAGACGGATGGAGAAAAGCGGTGCCGAGGCGGCCGTTGCACAGGCACGCACAGCGATGAACCGTCTGATGACTCAAGGTGGCGACCGGTCAATCTCACCGGCAGCCAATGAGCCGCTCATTACAACAGAGAAGCTTAAATCGTTAAATATCGTCAGCCTCATCGCATCGGCGACTGAAAACCGCCCGATTTTCAATTCGCTCAAAGCGCGTATGGCCGCAGCTGAGGCCCGCCTTAATGCGGCCACAGACCAGCACGACACGCAGATTGACTTGGTCGGGCAGGTAGGAAGCAGAGCTCTGGAGAACAGTTCCGGGAGAGCCTTCGGCAAGGGGTTCACACTCAACGACCGGTTTGTATCGGTGAGTGTTGAACTCAGTGACACACTCAATGGCAGGGCCACCCATGCAGGGATTAGACAGGCCGAACTGGGCAGACAGCAGATTATGCTTGAACAGGTGCAGGCCAGAGAGGCCATCACCAGTGAACTCTCCACCCTTCTCAGCCGGCTCAACTACGGCATCAAAACCCTGAAAGCAGCAGAACAGCGTGTCGCTGCAGAATCACAAAAATTCAATGCCGAAATGCGGCGCTATCGAGAGGGCCGTTCCAATACCGCCGTTATCGTGCAATTCGAGGGTGAACTTCGCGGAGCCGAACTGCAGGCAGCACTTCAGAAAGTGTCACTGCAAATGGCAAGCCAGCAGCTGAAGCTGGCAGAGGGGACGTTCCTGAACGAGCTTTTGAACCCATCGACCAAAGCCGAATCCGAGGCCATCCAACAATGAAAAGTATTATCGCCTTTTTTGTTCACCGCGGCCTGCTCGTCAACATGCTCTCCGTCATGCTTCTTCTGGCCGGCATCTATGCGGCCACGGCCATCCAGAGAGAGGCTTTCCCCAGTGTCGATTTCGACCTGGTGGTTATCTCTGCTGCCTATCCCGGCTCCTCGCCACACGAATCCGAACAGCTTCTGGTGACTCCTATCGAGCGCGAACTCAAGGGTATGGACGGCATCAAGAACATCAACTCCACCGCCTTTGCCGGCTCGATGGAGATGCTGATTGAGATTGAGCCGAGCTATACCGATCGATCCCGCTTTGTTTCCGATGTCCAACAGGCGATCAATCGTGCTTCCCTGCCTGCCGATCTTCCTGCTGACCCTGTGATCATGGAGGTGAAATCGGAACAGACTCCGGTGATCTCTTTCTCCATCTTTGCTCCGCTGGATGAACTGCATCTCAAACACATCTCGGATCAGATCGAAGATGACCTCCTCAACATTGAAGGTGTATCCAATGTCTTTGTTCAGGGCGACAGGAAAGAGGAGATCCGCATCACGCTGAATCCTGAGAAAATGGCTGAATATAGAGTCTCCACTGATGATATCGTGCAGCTGGTAAAAGGCTGGAACGTCAATGCTCCGGGCGGCAACCTGAAAACTGCCGAGGGACAGAAGATGATTCGCATCAACGGCGAGTTTACCTCGGCCGAGGACGCTGCCAATCTGGTCATCCGGGCCAATGAGCGTGGTGACAAGCTCTACCTGAAAGATGTGGCTGAAGTCACGCAATCGCTTGAAAAGGCTCGCCGCTATGTTGATGCCATGGGCAAGCCGTCGATGAGTTTCATCGTACTCAAACAGGTCGATACCGACATCATCACGCTCGTTGACCGTGTTCGCGCCTATCTGCCAATGATCCCCGAACGTTATGATGAGTCGATTGAAGTGCGTACATATCAGGACTTCTCAATTAATAGCCGCCTGCGACTTCAGGTACTGACAAGCAATGGCATGATCGGTCTGATTCTCGTCTTTCTCACCCTATTCATGTTCCTGCGTCCGGCCGTTGCCCTGACCACAGCCTGGGGACTACCGATCATCTTCTTTTCCGGCGTGCTTGTACTCTTCCTGAGCGGCACCACACTCAACCTTCTCACCATGTTCGGCTTCATTATTGTACTCGGCCTGATGGTCGATGATGCAATCATCATCGGCGAAAATGCCACCTACCATATGGAGCGGGGGCTAAGCCCGAGCGAAGCGGCCATTGAGGGAACCTACGAACTTCTCGGTCCTGTTACAGCAACGGTACTGACGACTATCGTAGCCTTCCTGCCAATGATGTTTATGGAAGGCATTATCGGTAAATTCATCTACTCCATCCCTGTAGTGGTCGTCATCCTTCTCACCTTCTCATGGTGGGAAGCGATCATGATTTTGCCCAACCATATCCGTGATGTCGTCAATCCGAACAAACATCCGAAAGAGCGAAAGGCCCTCATCTGGCTTACCGAATTTTATGGTAAAACCCTGGAGATGGCTGTCCGCTTTCGTTACATCACCATTCTCATCACATTCATGGGACTCATTGGTGCCGGCTTGCTTGCAGGACATACCAAGTTCCAGCTGTTCCCCAGCGGTGCTGAAGATCAGTTCTACCTGAGAATCAATGCCCCTATCGGCACCACACTCGAAGAGATGCGCCAAAAACTTCTTGAGGTGGATGCCGAAGTCCGCAAACGTATCGACCCCTCACTGCTGGAGGTCACCACTGCCATGGCAGGCACCAACAGCTCAGACCAACGCGAAGCACTTAAGCAGGTGGGAGACCATTTCGGCTATCTCCGTGTGTCGCTTACCTCGTTCGTCGGCAGAGAGGTTCCAGCCTATGATGTCATGCGCAAACTGGAGAATGAGATTCCCCAGCTCTTTCCTGATCTCTCGATCAACTTTGTCATGATGGCAGCCGGCCCCCCTACAGGCCGAGCCGTTCAGGTTGAGATCAGTGGCGGTAAAGATGAAGTCCGTGCAGCGGCCGCACTGCGTCTGGTTGCGCTACTGGAGAAGACCCCCGGAATCCACTCCGTTGAAAGCGGTCTTGAAGAGGGTGATCCGGAAATTCACATTGTCCTGAATCGCGAGTTGGCCGCCTATGCAAAGGTCGATATGGCCACGGTAGCTACCCATATTCGTGCCGCATTCGACGGACTCGTTGTCTCCACTCTGAAACAGGACAAGGAGGAGGTCGATGTCACCCTCCGCTACCCTGAAAAATCAAATAACAGTATTGAGACACTCAGCAACCTGATGATTCCGAACCGTATGGGTGGACTGGTTCCTCTTGGTAAGATTGCTGACTTTGATCAGCGTCCCGGTCTGGCCAGCGTACGCCACAAAAAGGGTGTAAGAGTCATTCATGTTTCAGCCGAGGTGAGGCCAAGCGAGATCACTTCCTCAGAGGCCAATGCTCTGGTCAAGGCAAGCGAATCTGAATGGCTGGGTGAAGATGCCCAGTATGTGAAATATCGACTCGGCGGCGAACAGGAACGGACTGAAGAGTCGGTTCAGGGGCTCGTCTTCAGTTTTATTTTTGCCCTGTTCGGCATCTTCATCATTCTGGCTATTCAGTTTAACAAACTGAGTTATCCGTTCCTCGTCATGCTGGCCATTCCATTCGGAATGATCGGTATCGTCATCGGCCTGTTCCTGCATGGTCAGCCGATCTCGTTCATGTCACTGATGGGATTCGTCGCGCTCACCGGCGTGGTGGTCAACTCATCGCTGGTCATGGCAGTCTTCATTCAACGCCTTCTGCAGGATGGTGTTCCATGGTTTGAAGCGATTATCTCAGGCGGCAAACGCAGGCTGCGCGCGGTACTATTAACGGCCATTACAACAGTGGTCGGCCTTCTTCCCACCGCCTACGGCTGGGGCGGCTTCGATCCTTTTGTTGCACCGATGGCACTGGCGCTCTCCTGGGGGTTGCTCTTTTCCACCGTTATCACCCTGTTTTCAGTTCCGGCCGCACTGGCGGTTGCCTTGGATCTCAAGCGTTTCGTACTGAGGCTCGTAAAAAGAGAGGCTAGTACCTGACTGTTTTTCTAAGTTTTATTAAGAGATTTTAATTATCTGTTAATAGCTCAATAACATGATCTGCTTATATTCACAGCTGTCTGATGCCTCTCTCCCCTCCCTCCCCACGGCATCAGACCTCGTTTTTAAGGCCCCGGTAATCCGGGGCCTTTTTTTATCAACTCTGAACTACTTCTGAACAGATGATTATCTATACTATGGTTGGAAGCATGTTTCATAAGGAGTCAAATATGATCGCCTCTAACGTTATGAGAAAGAATCCGATCACACTGCCGGAAAGCGGAAACGTTTCGGATGCCATCAAACTCTTCCGGTCTACCCGTTTTCATACTGTTCCAATTGTCGACAATGAAGGCAGGCCAGTCGGCTATATCAGTGCCCTCGGGATATTGCATGCCGCAGTCCCCGGCTATGCAAATGCAAGTCTCCTTGCCGCCATGGAGAGCGGTCCGGATATCGGTTCAGTATACAAAAATCTCGAAAAAATAATGGATCGACCAATTGCTGATGTGATGAATCGAGACATTCATCCCATTGATGGGAAGACGGCGACAAGTGCGGTGGCAGCAATACTTACAAACCTTCGCCATGAGACATCGACTGTTTTCGTGGTAGATGATAATGGAAAACTGATCGGCATCATTTCAGCCATAGATATTGTCGGACGAAGCCAAAGTTAGTCTTCTCCTATTCCGAGAAAGCGAACCATCGTATCACCGATTAATTGAGATTGGGAAGCGATGCCGAATCCACTTGTAGAGCTCCATTGCCACCAGCACTGAAAATGCCATCCCCAACATCTCCAGCCAGTGCTCCAGTGAAACCGGCTGGATGTGGAGAACATCGCTGATCCATGGTGTATACATGGCTGCAATATGGATCAATTGGGCAGCCAGGGTGCCGAACAATAGAATCGGATTTCTTAAAGGGTTATGACGGAAAACCGAACGTATCTCTGAACGGCAGTTGAATACATGCACATTCTCGAACAGCACCATCAGTAACAGTGTCCCGTTCCGGGCCTCATCCACAGAATAGCCCTGGCCAAGCAGCCACTGGAAAAGAAGAAAGGCAACGACACCGATAACCACAGCTGCAATCACCACCTGCTCAATCATCAGGCGATTGAAAACCGGCTCTTTGGGATGGCGTGGAGGATGTTTTAACTCATGCCCCTCCTGCGGCTCGAAAGCCAGGGCGACATCCTGAATGCCATTGGTCACCAGGTTCAGCCACAACAGGTGAACCGCCATCAGAGGCAGAGGCAAGCCGAAAAGCAGGCTGAGTGTAAAGAGAACAAGCTCTGCGGCGCCCGTTGAGATAAGCAGAAGAATTACCTTCCGAACATTGGCATAGGCGACACGCCCCTCCTCGACGCCTGCCACAATAGAATCAAACCTGTCATCAGTAATGATGAGATCTGCTGTCTCTCTTGCCACATCCGTGCCCGACTTACCCATGGCCACACCAACCTGCGAAGCTCGCAGTGCCGGAGCATCATTGGCTCCATCACCACTGACCGCGACAAAGTGACCGTTACGTTGTAGCGATTGAACAATCTCAAGCTTCTGTTGCGGTTCGACACGGGCAAAAACCCTGGCGCGGGCTGTTAGCCGGTCCAGTTCAGCTTCACTGGTTGCCTGCTTTAGCTGGACTCCAGTCACGATCTGGTCATCGCTTTCAGCAAGATCCAGTTCGAGTGCTATGGCCATGGCAGTGGCAGGGTGGTCGCCTGTCACCATGGCCACCTCGATACCTGCCATTCGGCAAGTTGCCACGGCTTCCTTGGCTTCGGGCCTTAACGGGTCGATAATCCCTACCATGCCAAGCAGTGTCAGCCCGTTGAGACTCTCTTCGGAAAGACTAGCGGAGGCCTCGGAGGCCAATGCTCCTTCAGCCAGCAAAATAACCCGGTACCCCTTACTGGCCAAGCTTCCAACCAGCAGCTCAATCTTATCCACATCAAGTTCGACATCTCCAGCCAGCGTTGACATCGCTCCACACATGGGCAAAAGCTTTTCCATCGCCCCCTTCACAAACAGATGCGGATGCCCCTCAAAATGATTAAGGCTTGCCGAGTAGAGGCGTTCGGATTCAAATGGTATCGTCGCCATCTCCGGAAAAGAGGTCAGAGCATCACTTCTGAGTACACCTGCCTTATGCGCCATTACGAGCATGGCAACATCGACCATATCACCATGAAATGCCCAGCCACCATCCCGACGCCCAAGAAACCCCTCATTGGTCAGAACGCCGGTCAGGCACAATCGATTTACAAGGGCGGCCTCATCTGAAGAGAGAGCCCTGTCACGAGAACATATATTACCCTCAGGGTTGGTTCCCTCTCCCGAAATTTCAAAAGCAAATCCATCAGGCAGCAGGATACGGCTTGCTGTCAGCTGATTCACCGTCAACGTTCCGGTTTTGTCCGTTGCAATAAAGGTGCATGAACCCAGTGACTCTACAGCCACCAGTCGCCTTATAATCACCCCTCTCCTTGCCATGCGGCGCATACCTACTGCCAAGGCGACAGTGAGAGCAACCGGCAAACCTTCAGGAATGGCTGATACCGCCAAAGCCACTGACAACAGGAAGATCTCTGCCAGAGGGACTCCTTGAGCGAGTGAAACCAGCGCCATTATCAGGGCGGCAACGCCCACAAACATAGCAATGCGATGCGTAAACACTTCCATGCGCACCAGTAGCGGCGCCTTGGGTGAAGGCCTGTTAAGAACCTCCTCGGCAATACGTCCCAACTCCGTGGTAAACGCGGTTCCGACGACCAGTCCGCTTCCCCGGCCGCTGGCGACCAGTGTTCCGGCGAAGGCCATGTTTCGCCTGTCACCTAGCACGTCTTCGATATCAGAGAGAGCCGCAGCATCTTTTGAGGCTGCGACTGACTCCCCCGTTAGCAGCGACTCATCGATGGCCAGAGCATGGCTGCTCATCAAATGAACATCGGCAGGAACCCGGTCACCGGATTCAAGGAAAATGACATCTCCCGGCACCAGCTCTTTGGCGCCAAGCTCATAGGTCTCCCCATTACGCAGCACCCTGCATTGTGCCGATATCAGATCGTGAAGGGCTGCCGCAGCGCGCTGGGCGGAAAACTCCTGAATCGAACCAATCAGTGCATTAATCAGCAGAACCGCCGTGATAAAACCTGCATCCGACCACTCCTTAATAACCATCGACAAGAGTGCTGCAGCGATAAGCACATAGATGAGAGGACTGGCAAACTGGCGAAGAACCACCTCAACCACGCCAGGTGGTTTGCTCTTGGGCAATTCATTAAAACCAAACACTTCCCTGCGCCGAGACGCTTCATCATGTGTCAGGCCTGCTGATGTAGCATTCAGGAGGGTAAGCAGCTCCTGGTTTGACAGGGCATGAGGATGTTCGAGAGGCCTGTCTCCAGACTTCCCGGTTTCATCAATATTTAAAATAGAGTCACTATCGACACTCATAACACCATTGTATCAGCTTCTGATTCTGATTGCTTAATCAGGATCCTGTTTGGCCGACACCCAACATGATCAGTGGTGGACACCCTCTTCTTTCATATCCTGAATGAATGCCTCTTTGTCTTTGGCGATCAGTGCAATAAGAATCGCTGAATAGACAAACGTTGATAGCATAATCACACCGACGACGATCGCCTTGAACATCTCCAGATGTTCGAAGGTCGACGGAATCATCATCAGCATAACTACCGAGAGTCCGCCCTTGATACCGGCAAAGGTGAGTACACCCCACCAGCGGAAATTGACGTTGGTCATCTTATCCGTCTTATTGGTGATGATGGCAAACTTGGCCATCATGACAGCACGGATGATGGTCGTGGCTAGAAACATCACCAGGATTTCGGTCTTATACTTTAACAGCAGCTCAAGGTTGACGATTTCAGCCATCGCCACAAACAGGATCGTATTGGCGACAATGGCCAGCAACTGGATATCCTCTTTGCTTCGCATATGACGATCCCGTTCTTCGACCGTGGCCTTGATGGCCGCAACGGCAGAATCGATCAATCTGCTGGAGCTCTCTTTTTCCAGAGACTCCCGCTTTAACTCAGCCTCCTCTTTTTCGATACGCATATCATCGTAGGCAATCGCTTTTGAGAGGAAGTGGTGCACCGTCACCGTGGAGAAGATACAGGCCAGGATTCCGGAAAGATGCATATGTGAGTGAGCTCCAAACCAGTTCAGAAACACATAAAAATACTCGGCAGCCTCAAATGCTCCATAACCCACAAGAATTAAAATGAGCAGTTCAGCGATACGGTTCTCCGTCGTTTTCATGGCCAACAGGCCCAGGTAGCCAATACCAACACCCAGCAGGGCGGATCCCAAGACGACAATCAAACTGATCTCGGTGACATAACCAAACGTGATCTCGCCACCATCCAAAGCATAGAGACCAACAAAGACGAATACGATCAAAGCAGTCGCGTCATTGAACAGGCTCTCACCTTCGCAGAGGATTTTAAGCCGATGAGGTAGCTGAAAGTTGGAAAAGATACTGACAACCGATACCGGATCTGTCGCCAGAACCATGGCAAAGAGAAGAATGATGGCAGCGATCGACAGGTCATATTGCCCGAACAGGGCATCTCCGATCAAAAGTGCAGTCACAACCGAGAGCGCAACGGCAACAACCGCGAGATAAAAGAGGCTCAGCCCATGCTCTTTCAAATCTTCAATACTGAGCTCAAGGGAGTCCCCAATAAGAAGAATCGGCAGCAGAAGAATGACCAGGGCAGCAAAATGTTCGGCGTCTCCAGTCAACATAAACGGATCATGGAATGTGACATGGAAAATATATGAGAGCGCAATAAGCCCTACAGGGGAAGGTATCTTAAATTTATCTTCCAGTTGAAGTGTTAAATAAAGAATCGCCGCAATCGATAAAACCGTGATAATCATAAGTAGCTCCCTCTTCTTTTCCCTAAGACAAAGTCATTCCATCCTGACTACTATAGCAAAAAAGAGGCCATGCGGTGCGATTTAACTCGAGCACCTTCCTCGCCCCCTATGAAAAGACGACATAAAGGATAAAAGCGACATAGAGCAGCATGCTCAAAGACAAGAAGCTACCGGTCAGTCGATTCGTAATGGTTAAAAACCATAACCATCCATTACCAAGAAGCGCCAGAAGTATGGCGGCAACGGCTGGTCCGGCCTCAAGATTCCACGGCATCAGCAACATTGCAGCAGCCGGTATCACTGTCCCCTGAAAAACCATCGCACCGGAAATATTTCCAAAGGCGAGTGTATCCTTTCCCTTTCTTATCCACAGTATCGAATTGACCTTCTCCGGCAACTCGGTAGCAACAGGCACGATCAGCAGAGAGACCACCAGAGCTGAGACACCCAATACGGAGCTCGCCAACTCAACGCCGTGCACAAACATCTTTGCACCAACCACCAGCAGCACCAATCCGAGAATAAGCTGCACCACGGCCACAGGTGTCGAATCCCCCAAAAAACGGGCGACATGAAGGCCTCCGTCCGCTTCCGTGGCATGACCATCTTCGACCAGTTGTCGGCTCGCCTTGATCGTGCTCAACAGATAGAGGAAATAGACCAAAAACAACGAAAGCGCGACGCCTACCTTCGTCTGCTGCCAGCCTTCCGGCAGAAGAGCCGCTGCAACCACCAGAAGGTAACCCATCAGAAAGACAGACAGGTCCCGTTTCATTCCGGTTGTTTCAGGAGTCAGAATCGTGCTCCAGCCCCTCTTCCTTCCCGCAAACCATCCCATCAGGCCGATACTCAGTGTTGCCAGCATAAACGGGGCTCCGAGGATTGCGCCCAGGCCCACCTCGTGATTAATCGCTTCTGTGGCACCACCGGCAAGAATGGCAACAATTGGAATGATTGTTTCGGGCATCGCTGTTCCGACAGCTGCAAAAATCGAGCCTGTGACACCCTCGGAAACACCCATTCGCTCACCGAGATGTTCCAGGGCATTGGTAAATACTTCAGCAGCAATAAAAACGACAATCAGCGCCACAACAAGACTCACTAAACTTTCCATCACTCAACTCCAGTTATATAAAGTTACTGACCAAGAAGGTGCCAATGCTTCTAAGATCTGCTCCTGTCCACCTGCTTCTGAAGCGCAACATGTTCATCATTCATACGACGAATCACTGAACCGGCATGCACTAGCATATGTGCAAACAGCGAATAGACCAGATCCTGATTCTTAATCATCATTTCAGAATACGCGCCTCGAGAGAGGCTATAAATAACACTGTCCTCGCTTGCCGTTACTGTGGCACGAATAGCATCACCGGTAAGAAATGACATCTCACCAAACATGGATGATTCACCGATATCAGCGACTCGAATTCGCTCACCGTCTGAATCACAGGTGATACAAGCACTACCGGAACGGATAAGAAAGATTTTTCCGCCAGGTTCCCCCTGCCTCACGACCACATCTCCGACGTTGTAGCTCAAAACCTCAAAGAGGTTACCAAGTAGTTCCTTGTCTTCATCATTCAGTTTACACAGAAAGACACGCTCTTCGAGCCACTCGATATCAATTTTCATCTGTCCTCCGAAATCAAGCCTCACCTTTTGGTGGCTGATGCAATCCTATATCCCCAACAGATGCAAGGAATAGAGGCTGTGCAAACAAGCCAGCCAGCGTCGTTATAATTATAGTGGAAGCCTACTGTTAATCCTGTTGCAATACGGCAGTGAAAACCAATGACTTGATTGATACGACACCAAAAGCCGGCCACCCGGTGAAATGGAGACAGCATCTGGCTCTCTCTCTGCCACAGGCCTACGAAAAAGGCTGCATATGGGTTCATGCCTGCTCGATGGGTGAAGTCAACTCCATTGTGCCTCTAATAGAGTGGCTGTTAAGTCATCAGCACCATGTTCACCTGACTGTTGTAACACGCACCGGCATGCATCAGGCCCTGCGCACATTTCAGGATCGCGTTCACATCTCCTATCTGCCCTGGGATCTGCCCGGGAGAATGACAAAACTGGTTGACCACATCCATCCGGCCCTGCTGCTTCTAACCGAAACGGAGTTCTGGCCGGGCATGCTGTCAGCCTGCAAGCGAAGAGATATTCCCGTTATCGGTATTAACACACGTATCTCTGATCGCTCATTTCCCCGCTACCTGGCCACAGCGAAACTATGGAAGCGATGGTTGAAGCCGGTTCAGCTTTTTCTGGCACAGAGCAACATTGATGCAGAACGGCTTCATGCCCTGGGTGTTGAGAAAGAGCGTATTCATGCCGTAGGTAATCTGAAGTATGCCATCACTTCGCCCGATATTGATGCCAGCCAAATCCGGCGGATGATAGACCCCTCTCAGCAGCGGCCAGTCATTCTGGTTGCCAGCACGCACCATGATGAAGAGCGGCAGATTCTGGAGATGTGGCCGCAGTGGAAACGTTCCAGGCCGGATCTGATGATGGTGCTTGTTCCCCGGCACCCGGAGCGATTCGATGAAGTGGCACAGCAGGTCGAATCGACCGGCATCCCTTTCAGACGCTGGTCCGATCTTCCGGAAACCAACATGAGCTCCCAGACTGATGAGGTCCTCCTTGTCGATGCCATGGGTATCCTGCAGCAACTCTACACCATTGCCGACATCGCCATTGTTGGCGGCACTCTGGTTCCAGTCGGCGGCCACAACCCATTGGAAGCTGCCGTTTGCGGTCGCGGTGTAATCACGGGGCCCCACGTCCAGAATTTCCGGGAAATGATGGACGACATGCAAAAAGAGAGTGCTGCCATTATCACCGACTGCGCTGCGGAAATGGAGAGCGCGGTACTTCGTCTTCTCAAGCATCCTGACGAACTGCTGCAACTCCACTCCCATGCAATCAGCTTTATTCACAAACGCAGTGATGTATTGCCGAAAGTTTGCGATGCCATCAAACCATGGCTTCCTGAAACAGGTCATCAGTAATGTCTGACAAACATATCAAGATTGAAAAAATGTGGTGGGACGACAAAAGCCCCCCTGCCTCACTGACATTGATCAGTCACCTTTACCGCCTAATCAACCATCTGAATCTTACTGCCCGAAAAAGACGCTGTATTGCACCACCTCTCCCCCTGATTTCAGTCGGTAACCTGACCGCCGGCGGCAGTGGCAAGACCCCGTTTGTCATCTGGCTGGCCGGACTGTTAAAACAGGATGGATATCGGCCCGTCCTCATCTGCCGAGGTGACGGCGGTAAAACGCGCGAACCCCATCTTGTAAACGACGAAAGTGATCCTTTGCTGGTTGGTGACGAGGCAGTTCTTCTTTATCAAAACAGTGACTGTCCTGTAATTGCCGGACGCGACCGCATTCGCGCTGCCTATATGGCTGCCGAGTATGGTGATCTCATCATCCTTGATGACGGTTTCCAGTACAGGCAACTCGACCGGGTATGTGATCTTGTGTTGATTCCGGCCGAGGGTATCGGTAACGGTCATCTCATTCCTGCAGGCCCCCTGCGCGAACCCGTTGAAGCACTGGCGCGAGCCGACGTGGTGATCCGAACAGGAGAGGGCACCACCATCGAGGCACTCTCATCCCGTCGCGAATGGCGCTGGTGGAGCCACGAATCACGACTAAGTCAAATAGCAGGCCCCAGGTCTGAAACCCCGACTCATGCTGTAGCCTGCACAGCCATTGCGCGGCCCGAACGATTCATACTCAGCCTTGAAAAGCTGAACATCGGGATTGAAGAAGAGTTCCTATTTCCGGACCATCACCCATTCACAAAGAGAGACATCACGCAGATCTCCAACAATGAACTTCCAATCATTGTTACCGCCAAAGACGCTGTAAAGCTGAAGAGAGTATGGCCGGCCGACCGGCAACTGTGGGTATTGGAACAGCATGCGGATGCCGAACCCGGCCTCTATGAAGTGATCAGAGAGAAAATCACCCGGGGGTAATTAGCCACGTTTCTGATTGGTGGTGGTCATAAACGTGTCATTTGCGCTAGTCTTGCAGTTCCTGATGAGAAGCAAGAGGCTGACCATCAACATCCCGTTTAACGAGGTTCATCATGATTGATAAGGCCCTGCTGGAAATTCTTGCGTGTCCTAAGTGCAAAGGCGACATCCACTACAACGACAACAAAGACGGACTGGTTTGTGATGCTTGCCAGCTTCAATATCCGATCCGTGATGATATTC
The DNA here is from genome assembly GCA_050301755.1 of Mariprofundaceae bacterium. Classification (GTDB taxonomy): domain Bacteria; phylum Pseudomonadota; class Zetaproteobacteria; order Mariprofundales; family Mariprofundaceae; genus WSZY01. The sequence goes on along the minus strand of JBNKZS010000009.1, from coordinate 20,880 downwards.
CGGTGATGCTGATCGATGAGGCCACATCCCTAACCAGCTAAACCATTTCAGATGACCTCCCTTTCATCCATAGGTATCCGATTACTCTTCTGGTGCATCCGACTCATCCCGGTTCGACTGGCAGGCGCTTTAGGTGCCGGAGTTGGACGCATTGCATTCGCACTTGTGGCAAAGCATCGAAAGATTGCCCTTAAAAACCTCAAGCGCGTCTATCCGGATCAATCAGAATCATGGCGCAATAAAACAGGCCGGGAGTCGTTCGCCGAACTGGGCCGTACCATGTTCGAACTCCCCCATGTCTTTCTTCGTTCCAAAGCGTTTCTCCTGTCACGTGTCGAAGTGGCAGGCGAAGAGCCCTTTCGTCAGGCCATGGAACAAAAACGCGGGGTCTTCATCAATGCATGTCACCACAGCAACTGGGAACTGGGGGCTCTGATGTTTTCACTACTGGGCTACGACTCCAGCATCATCTACAGGCCCATCAAAAACCCGGAGATGGAGGATTATCTGAAGCAGTGTCGCGAACGTTTCGGCTGTACCATGCAATCTCGCTTCGATGGCCTGCGCTGGCTTCCCAAAACACTGAATCGGGGCGGGTCGATCGCTGTCATGGTTGACCAGCACATGAGTCAAGGCATTGAGGTTCCTTTTTTGGGTCACCCTTCCAGTACTACAGCTCTACCGGCAACGTTTGCGATTCGGAATCAGACGCCGCTATTTGGCGTTGCCATTAAACGCATGGGCAGAAGCTTCAGGTTTCGTCTTCAGTTCTGGCCAATCAATCCTCCCGAACTAACAGGTAACAAAGAGTGTGATACACAAAACATCATGAAGGCAATCACCGATAGCTTTGCCCCAATCATCCATGAACGACCGGAACTCTGGTTATGGATACACAGAAGGTGGTTACTCCTGGATGAACAGGAGTCACTCAGCGAGGCGAGTCATGGCGCATCATAAACCACTGGGAAAACCTCGCTGGGGTGCTTCGCAAAAAGCCGAAGTCATGCAGATGCAGAAACAGACTCTCGATGTGCTGCACGTTGGGGCAGGCAAACGTTATGACGCCATACTCCAAAGGTTGCCATCGCCTATCCCACTCAATGCTTCAATTCTGGATGTCGGTTGCGGGGCCGTTTGTACTGCAAAACTGTTCAACTCCTCGAATACCACCTATCTGGATCCTCTTCTTGATGATTTTAAACGGACCTTCCCCGGAGCACTTCCCGATGGCGAGTTCATTAACGGCATGATTGAAGAGATAAAAAAGCCGGATAACAGCTACGACCTTATTCTCTGCCTGAACACCTTGAGCTTTGTACTCAACCCTGAGCTGGCACTGCATGAAATCCGCCGTCTATTAAGAGCTGACGGAACCTTTGTCATCAGCCTGGCAGTCTGGCCGAAAATGCAAGCTCGCCTTCACTACATCAAAACAAGAATTTTCTCTGTCGGGGAGACCCAGAACAGGCTCTATTGTTACAGCTATCAGGGGATAAAAAACACACTCGAACGCCACTTTGAAATCATCAATGAGGTGGAACTGGATACCCGTGCGCCCGCTTTTGCACATGAACATATGTTCATCTGTCGACACAAAGAGATAACAAAGCATGTCGAATAAGACCTTGGCGATCCTTCCCCCCAACTGGCTGGGTGATGTCATCATGGCACAGCCGGCCATGCGTGCTTTTGCCGAACATTATACCGGCAAGGGATATGAACGGCTCATCATTCATGGACGTCCATGGCTTGCCGACCTTCTCCCTTTCCTCGGACTTGGCACAGCCACCTACTCCGATTCGATCCTGCAGACCGATTCGGCGGTCATCCTTCCGAACAGCTTCAGCTCTGCCTGGAAAGTATTCCGTGCCAACACAGGCGAACGCATCGGTTTTCGCGGCCAGTGGCGCTCCCTGCTTCTGAACCGCGGGTACACACCTGAACTGGACATGATGCACGAGCATCATCGCGACTATTTCCTCAATCTCGCCGAACAGTCCGGCATCGCCGTTCACGAAAGAGAGGTGAATCTTCACGTCGCGACTGCAGACATCGAAGCCGGGGAGTCGCTGATGCAGGAACACGGCCTTGATCCTGAAAGGACCATCTGTGTGGCTCCCGGCGCCCAGTTCGGTGGTGCCAAACGTTATCCGTCTGAGTCCTACCGTTATGTGTTGAAATGGCTCTCTCAGGCCGGCTGGCAGCTTCTCGTTCTCGGCACGCCCGCTGAGCGCGAAATCGGTGAAACCTGTTTAAGCGAGGTTACAACGCCTCACTGGAACAGCAGCGGCAGCACCTCGCTGAAACAGGCCCTGCAGATTCTGACAGCCTGTCGACTACTGCTCTGTAACGATTCAGGGCTGATGCATGTTGCGGCCGGTATGAACCGGCCCGTGGTCGGCATCTTCGGAGCCACCGATCCCGACAGAACTGCCCCTTCCGGAGCCCATATCCAGTTACTCTATAAACCCGCCATATGCAGCCCCTGCCTGCAGCGGGAATGCACGACACCGGGACACCCCTGCATGGGCAACATCCTGCCGGAAACCGTCCGCGATGCCTGCCTGGAGCTACTCGCCGGATGAAGATTCTCATCGTCAAGCTTTCGGCATTCGGCGACATCATCCACACGCTTCCTGCTCTGAATGACCTGCTGCAGAGGCCGGATGTAAATGAAGTTCACTGGCTGGTGGATAGCCGATACGCCTTTGTCACCGACATATTTCCCGAACATGTCCGGGTAACAGCCGTTGCGCTCAAGGGAAAACACCCCCTGCAATCGGCCTGGCAAGCGGTCAAAACGCTAAGAAAAGAACAGTTCGACGCTGTCATTGATCTTCAGGGGCTGATCAAGGCGGGCATGCTGGCACGCGCTATCGGCTCACCTGTTTATGGTTTTGATCGCAACCACCTGCCTGAAAATCCCAATGGGCTTTTCACCTCTCCGGTCACATTCCACCCGCAGGAGAAGCATGTTGTGCAGTGGTATCGACGCATCGTAACAGGCCCTTTTGTTGAGCATCCGGAACGACTGCCTGAGAAACCTCTGGCTTATACGCCGCCGCAAATCACCCTGCCGGAATCGATCACGGCCGGATCATCATCATTACTCGACGAACTGGGACTGACCGCAGGTCGTTATGTGGCACTCAACATGGGCGGCGGTTACGCCACCAAACGGCTACCCGATGCAACATGGCATGAAACCGCCAAGCAGCTCTCCGGGCGAGGGTTAACCCCCCTGCTGGTCTGGGGCAGCAGAGCGGAGCAACAGCGCGCTATCGCCATCGCCGCAGACGAAGAATCGATCAAAGTCATGCCGCGCCGCCTGGATACCGGTTCGCTCTGCAACCTTCTCAACGCCTGCCACACGCTCATCAGTGCCGATACCGGTCTGCTGCATCTGGCTGCAGCCCTTAATGTCCACACCGTCAGCTTCTGGGGACCGACCCAGCCCGACACACTGGGGCCTCACGGCTGCAACGACCATCATCTGATCGCCCCCGCCGACTGTATCGGCTGCCGCAAACGTGCGTGCAACGATTTCATCTGCATGCCAAAAATTACCCCTGAATCGCTGTTGACCCGTGTGAGCCAGTGACCAGAATAAAACCATGATAAAGCAACTCATCATTCCGTTATTGCTATCGCTGATGCTAATCCCCTTCTCTGCTGGCAGCGCCGAGGACAAGGTGAAATCACCCCTTCCATTCCATGGCGAAACCATGAAGTTCGCCGTCGGCTGGGAGTTCGTCAACGCCGGCACTGCCACCATGAATTTCCGGAACATGGGAAAAGATGGTTACAGAATCGATACCGATGCCCGTACCAACAAATTTTTCGATATGTTCAAAAAGGTAAGGGATACGATTACTTCCGAAGGTATTTTCATGCATGGCAAACCCCAGAGCACACTCTTTGATGTTGTGCAAAACGAACGAAAATACCATGCCAAGAAGCGTACCGACTTCCTATGGAAGGAGAACAGGGTCAATTATACTCAGAACGGAAAAACCGACACTTACAAGGTTCCAGCAGGACACCTGAATGTCATGGATGCCTTTTTCCTGACAAGAACACTTCCGTTAGAAGAGGGTAAAGTCCTCAAAGTACCTGTTTTCGATTCAAGAAAAAAATATGAAATTGAAGTTCGCCTGCTGAAAAAAGAGATGCTCAGGTCGCCCTTGGGGGAAATGGTGGAGTGTCTGGTCATCGAGCCCAAGCTGAAAAGTGAGGGCATCTTCACCAGCGTCGGCACCATGCAAGTGTGGCTGACCAATGATGAACGGCGTATTCCGCTGAAAATGACCGCCAAAATCAAAATCGGACGCATTATCGCCCGTTTGACTGGCTACCAGCCTCCTTCGTGATTAGTATCGGCTCCCTGACCGAATATTTCGCAAGGAGCCTGTGTGAGCCCTGAATCATCTGAATCAACCAACTGGTACACAAAACTTGAATCATGGTGCTGTGCACACAGAATCTGGGCAACCGCACCGGTTATCATTATCCTGATGGCTTTCGCCAACCCCAACATCTACTCCATTATCATCGGCATGACTGTCGTCGTTCTGGGCGAGTTCGGGCGAACCTGGGCATCAGGTTACATCGATAAAAACGCGCAACTGGCCACTGCAGGTCCATACCGGTTTACCAGAAACCCTCTCTATTTTTTCAATGGCATGATCTTTATCGGTTTCTGCATCATGGCAGCCAATCCCTATGCAGGGCTGTTCGGTGTCATCGCTTTCACCATTATCTATCGACCCACCCTGCACAATGAGGCGCGCCATATTGAAGAAATATTTGGCGAAGACTTCAGAAACTGGGCCAGTGTTGTACCTATGTTCTGGCCGAAGTGGACCAACTATCCGGTACAGGGCAATTTTTCATGGGAACTGGTAGCCAAGCATCGGGAACACAAAAACGCGCTTGCCATGCTTGCCGGCATCGCCCTGTTTATCGGCATCTACTGCTTCAAGCAGTACGTATAGATCAAGATCAAGCTGTCTACTCATAAGGAACTCAGCCATGACCCAACCCTTATTCGATCACTGCCCACTTGGATGCTCCACACCGCTGATCAGCACTGAAATCGAGCTGCCCGAAGGTCACCTTCGCCAATGCCCGACCTGTGGCCAGATGCTCAGCGCATGCACCCAGACCTGGTACGACGAGTCGATGCAGGAGTTTGACGTTCCGGAAGGAACGCTTCCTCAGGGCGGCAGCCAGAAGCGTCATGAACAGCGTATCAGCCAGATCCTTCAACTGGCCCGAACACAACTTACAGGCAGTCCCGATCCCGTCATGTTTCTCGATGTCGGTTGCTCAAGCGGTTCGGTACTCGCTGTTGCCAAGCAGTGCGGATTCAGCATTCACGGTGTCGAACCGGCAGCAAAAGCGGCGGAAACTGCCGGGAAGATCCAAGGGGCCGAAGTGTTCAACGGTTTCCTCCACGAGGCCCAATACCCCGACAACCACTTTGACATCATCACGCTCTTTGAGGTGATCGAACACCTGACAGACCCGATCTCACTGATTAAAGAGATCGGAAGGATCCTGAAGCCGGGAGGCGTACTGCTGATCGGTACCGGGAATGCGGGATCGTGGACCGTTCAGGCACTGGGTAACAAATGGGAGTATTTCGACATCAAGCTGCATGGCGGCCATATCAGTTTCTTCACCCCTGAAAGCATGGCGCTGCTAGCTGAAAAGAGCGGTCTGGAACTGGCTGGTATTCACACCAAGCGTGTCAATCTAGGTGAAAAGAAAGATGTCAGCTGGCTCTTCTACCAGTTCAACAGAGTCATGCGGGAGCTGCTGGCGCTTCCGGCTCGCTGGATGAACAAAGGTCATGACATGCTGGTTGTGCTCCGTAAACCCGAATAAGCATCAGCTGATGATCGACCCGATCGCCGTCCTCATATCAACCTACAACTCACCTGAGTTTCTCCGCCTGGTGCTCGACGGCTACCGCAACCAGAGCGACACCGGCTTTTCGATCTATATTGCCGATGACGGCTCCGATGAAAGGACAAAAAATCTAATCAACCAGTTTCAGAGCGACTTTCCTGTCCCCATCCATCACATCTGGCATGAAGACCACGGCTTCCGCAAAGCCAGAGTACACAACATGGTCCTGGCGCAGATCGTTGAACCCTACGTCATCCTTACCGATGGTGACTGCGTACCGCTACCCCACATGATCGAAACCCACCGGAGAGCAGCAAAAGAAGGGCACTTTGTAAGCGGAGGGCGAATCCTTCTTTCACAACCATGGACCGAAGCGCTCGCACAGGGGACGTCACGTATTCATAACGACGCAACTGTTTTTCAATGGCTTATCCACCGTTTAAAAGGAGACATCAACCGCATCATGCCTATTCTGATGCCACCACACCTCAGCACTCCCCAGCAGCAGCTCAAAGGGATTCGCGGCTGCCATCTCTCCTGCTGGCTTGGCGATCTTGAGAAAATCAACGGCTTTGACGAGAGCTTTGAGGGCTGGGGTCGCGAGGACTCGGATCTGGTTGCACGCCTGTTTCATGCAGGCATCTATCGCCTGAACCTTCGCGGCATGCCAGTGTTGCACCTGTGGCACCGAGAAGAGAAGCGGGAACAGTTGAATAAAAATGACCGATTGCTCGACGAATGCCTGAAAGAGCATCGCATCGAAGCCATCAAAGGTCTTAAACAGTTACAGGACATATCATGATTCCAAAAGTATCAGCCTACATCCTCACCTATAACGAAGCCGACAAAATCGAAGCCGCCATCAAAAGCGTCCTGTGGGCCGACGAGATTATTGTCGCCGACTCATTCAGCACCGACGGCACAGCAGAGATTGCCCAAAAACTGGGGGCCAGGGTGGTCAATATCGAATTCAAAGCCTTCGGACAGATTCGCAACGACGCCATCAACGCCTGTTCGCATGACTGGATCTTCAGCCTCGATGCCGATGAGCGCTGCACACCCGAATCCGAAGCCGAAATGAAGAAGGAGCTTGAAAACCCGACGGCCGACGCCTACTTCATACCGAGACGGAACTGGTTTATGGGACGCTGGATCAAACACAGCGGCTGGTATCCTGATTACCGCCAGCCTCAGCTGTTCCGCAAAGGCGCCATTATTTTTGATAATCAGGAAGAGGTGCACGAATCCTACAAGATTCACGGCAAGGTAGCCCACTTCAAGCAGGACATCTGGCAGATTCCGTTCATGAACCTGGAACAGGTGGTTCACAAAATGCAGCGCTACTCGACACTCGGTGCCAGAAAACTGGAGCGCAACAACAAGCCGGGCGGCATGGGCAGGGCACTGTTTCACGGCATCTGGGCCTTTATTCGCATCTACGTCATCAAGCTCGGTTTTCTTGATGGCTGGGCCGGTTTCGTGCTTGCCCTGGGTAATTTCGAAGGAACATTCTACCGCTATGCCAAACGAACCATGAAGCTGAACCACTGGGATCAACCGCCGAATCGTTAATGAAGATTCTGCAAGTAGTCCGTCGTTTCGGCCCTGTCGGTGGCATGGAGCGCTATGTGTGGGAGCTCACGCGTGAGCTGGCTGCCATGGGTCATGGCATACAGGTGCTTTGCGAGGTTGATCTGAACCCGGAACCGCTGACAGGGGTCACGGTTCACACGTTGGGGACCGTGCGGCCCAAACCGCGCTGGCTGGCGCATATCAGATTTTCAAATAGCGTAGAGAGATGGCTGGCGGAGCATCCGCAATCCGGCACACTCATCCACAGTCATGAACGCCTCGGCAACCACCACATCACCACCTTTCACGGCCCACCGTTTGCACAGATTCAGCGACAACCTGTCTGGAGACGAATCTCCATTCGGGCAGCCATGAACCTCTGGCTTGAACGCCGTGAAGTGTGCGGAGAGCAGGTGCAGATCGTTGTTCCCAACTCCATCCGCATCGCCGAGGATCTGAAGCATTACTATCCCGCCATCGTGTCGCGCATCGCCGATCCGATCGTTCCCGGCGTGGCGGCATGCACAAAACGCCCACCCCGCAAGGTTGCCGCAGATTCGGGTGTCATCGGCTTTGTCGGCAAAGAGTGGAAACGCAAAGGGCTGGAGATGGCGATCAACATCGTTGCAAAGCTGGCAGGAAAACGGCCGAACCTGACCTTTCTTGTCGCCGGTCCGCATGAAGAGAGCATCCGCCACCTGTTCAGGGAGGCGCCATTCAATTACAGACTGCTGGGGGAGACCGACACACGCGAACTTTACCAGCAGTTCGACCTGCTCCTGCATCCGGCCAGACAGGAGCCTTTCGGCATGGTTGTCACCGAAGCGCTCAGTGCAGGTGTTCCTGCTGTGATATCCGATGTGTGCGGGGCAGCCACGGAGATCACCTCCGCCAATGGAGAGCTGTTATCGCTGGAAGCTCCGGTTGAAGCATGGGCGGAAACCATCCACCGCCGCCTGAACAGCCCGTACACCGATATCATATACGATCGAAGGTGGCATCAAGTGTCCATCGAATATGAGAAGATCTACAAACATCTACAGATCTAAGCCGCTCGCGCGGATAACCATTAGACCCCCAAGAGCGCAATGCGTAGTGTTCAGCACTGAAATATCTTATCGATGGAGCATCTATAGTGAAAACTCGCGAGGCTGAAAAACTGGTGATGGATGCCTGGGAAGAGAGTAAAAAATACTTCTTTCAAAACAACCCGTCGGATCGCGTCCACTCCTGGGAGCAGGCCGATGAAGCCTCGCTTCGTGACCTCGATGAATATTTTCAGGGCAGCTCCTACCGCTTTGCCATGTTGATCTCAAAGCTCGCCGAATATGCGCCGGCAGGCGCCAAAGTCATCGATGCGGGCGCCGGGCACGGGGTACTTGCGCTCGCCCTGAAAAATGCCGGCTTCGATGCTTATGCATCCGACATTCACAAGGGCCTTGCCGTTTTTGATGCCGAAAAGATCCCCTACCACCAGTGGCATCTGGAAGCAGAAGAGGCGCCGTTTGCTGACAACAGTTTCGATGCGGTGATTCTTTCGCAGACCATTGAACACTTCACCTTCTCGCCACTGCATCCGCTTAAGGAGATCGTCCGCATCGTCCGTCCGGGCGGCATCATTATCGTTGATGCACCGAACATCTCATGCTTCCGCAACATCTCCCGTCTGATTCGCGGTAAAAGCCTGCATTGGGATTTTCAGAAGCACTATCTGGAGCAGGCCCCTGAAGTGGTCGATGGCGTCCCATACTACGACCGTCATAATCATGAGTATTCAGGCGAAGACCTGCAGGCCATCGGAAACTTCTTCAGACTCTCTGTCGAGGAGATCACCTACTACTCCTCATACAACCGCCGGAAACGCGGGTTTGTTGCCATCCTGATTTCAAAACTCAGGGACTCCATCAAGCGTTGGAGAAAAGGTATCTATGCCGTCTACCGGTTACCAAACACAAAGTGAGCATGCCGTCGTCGGAAATGAGTGCTCCTTCATGGAAAGAGCGAATATCATCACTACTGCCCTATCTGGTATGCACCGCTCTTTTCACTCTCCCTTTTTCAATTGCCTTCAGTAACATTCTCCTCGGTCTGTCGCTCGTTCTTTCCATACTGACTGGCCACTGGTGGAGAGGCATAAAGGCCTTTTTTCAGAAAACTCCGACATTCGCCAGGATCCTTGTTCTCTACCTGTCGCTTATTCCCATCGGTCTTCTATGGAGTCCGGATATCAGCCGCGGCATGGTCATTTTAAGCAAACAGTGGTCATGGCTTCTTCTGCCCCTCATGCTGGCAGTATTTGTGGAGAAGCGGCAACAGGATCGACTACTGCTGTCGCTATCCGTCGGACTGGGGCTACACCTCCTTCTTTGTATCTTACAGAGTTTCGGCATACCGCTACCTGTAAAAGCTCCGGGAGGATCCGGCATAGAGGATCCGGCGGGGTTGATTGGTCATATCAGTTTTGGATTGCTTTATGGAATCTGGGGAATATGGCTCATTCAGTGGGGCTGGCATCGTTCCGACAGATGGCGTCATGTTGCCTGGGCCTTTGCAATAATTGCCGTTGTCATGGTTTTCATTGTTCAAGGCCGTAGCGGCTACCTTGTAACCATCTCCGTTTTGGTGCTGATGGCATGGAAGCTCTGGCTGAATCAGCTAAATTGGCGATTGCTTCTCCCTGCCGTTGGCATCTTTATGGCTGTTCTCATCGTGATTGCTCTAGGACCGGCCAAAGAGAGAGTGGCATGGACACTCGATAGTGTTCACGCCATCTATCAAGGCGATTTCGAACATGCGGAAGCCCGCTGGTCGCTCTGGTATACTGCATGGGAGGGGTGGAAACAGAATCCTGTCATCGGCGTTGGTACGGGGGGATACCCTTCCACGGCCGAGAAGGTACTACGAAGCAATCCGAACTTGCAGTTTGGCAATAATTTACTACCTCCATCCCACCCGGCCTATTCATTAACTCCAGCGCACCCTCACCAGATGTACCTGCTTGCTCTCGTTCGCTGGGGACCCGCCGGGCTCTTTCTATTACTGTCACTGTTCTGGTGCTGGTTCAGACTGGGAAGCGGTTCAAACTGGCGTGAAAATTATACCGACAGCCTGATCTCCATGATGGCATTGGGCGTGGCCGTTCATGGCATCAGTGCACCAAGCCTCGAGGAGTACCATAGCAGCATGTACGCCGTGATTCTGCTTGGCCTGGGGCTTTCAGCATTTAGATCAGGGGAACAACGAACCGTCGTAAAGTAGCGCCCTCTTTTCAGGTATTCTGCCTGTCGGAACGTCTTCCAATCCAGCCAATCATCTTCTGATGAACGAATGCACTCACCGATTCGACGAGAAGCACCGGCGATGGCAATCGATCCTGTGAGGCCCGATAAAAGGCCCAGAGCGCCAGCGCCAGAAAAGAGAGCTGGGCACCCCACATGCTCCACCAGGGAAGGTTTCCGGAGGAGACCTGCTGATGCATCGCTATCTGAATGTTATAGATAAGAAGGATCAGCCCGGTTCCGAGAATATAAGAGCCGGCCTTTCCGGAACGTTTCGGTGCCATCGAAACAGGAAGGCAGACAAAAAACAGAAGCATCACGGTTGTCGGCAATAAAAGACGCCGATTAAATTCCGCGATGGCATCCTGACGCTTCTGTTCAAACGAAGCCTTCCATAGTTCATTCATATTCATTTCAAACACGCGCGCCTGCCATACCGGCACCCTCAGGAGACCGAGCTCTCCCAATCCCATGGAGACCTGATATTGATCAAAGGCCAGGGTTCGAAGCGAGTCCATCGAGCCCTCAAGCCTGGTTCCATCGAAAAGGATAAAGTTAAGATATGGACCGCTTTTTTTGATCTCAGCCCGTTCAGCCACATAGACAACCGGAATATCGGAACGGCGATCTTCGAGCATGAAGCCATGCAGGTCCCCCTTATCATCCGTTCCCTCTACGTAGATGGTAAAGTCCTCAAGATCATGATTAAATCTCTGGGGATCAAAACCGGGAGCTGGCTTGACCTGTTGAATGGCAATCAGCAATCGTTGAAAGGACTTCTGTCCTTCCGGCATGAGATAGAGAGAGGTGACGGTCAATAATCCCCAGAGCAAAAGCGCCACTGCAATAATCGGTCGTAACAGGCGAAGGTATGAAACTCCGGATGCTCGTAATGCATCCATTTCACTTCCCTGATAAAGACGCAAAAACATCCCCTGCATGGCAAAAAAGAAGGCAATCGGAACAGTAATCACCAGAAAATAGGGAATGATTGCCATCAACATGGTCAGCATGATGCCCCAGTCAATACCCTTGTCGGCAAACATGCCTAGCAGCTTCAACACGCGCCCGAGCAGAAGCACGCCGGTGACAATAAAGAGAAACCCCAGAAAGGGGGCAGCCCAAAGACGCAGGATATAACGATCCAGTACCATGGGCTAAAGTGTATCAGGGAGTCAGTATATTATGCGAGGTTTTGATCGTATCGCTCTCAGGCGCCTGTAAAAAAGCGCCGCCCGAGCCGGACAGATCCGCAACGCGCCGGTATCCCGCTGCCGCTGCTTCCTTCCGGACCTGACGGGGTTCACGAGAACTGGCCGTGCGGGGCCCAACCCGGGCGACACGGGGTACCGCGAGTCATTCCAGAACAACTCAAACGGAGAACTTTACTTCCACCTATGAATGGGTGGCACGATATGGAGGGATTGATTGCAGGCATCCTGCCCTTACCCTGCGGGTGGCTTTCAGCCATCCAAATCGGCGATCCTGCCGATTTATCAAACCCGTGAGGTTTATCAACACCTCTTTCGCCATTTTAAACAGGCCGCGTTTCAGCCTGTTTAAAATGGCGGAGAGAGAGGGATTCGAACCCTCGGTACCCTATTCGGGGTACACACGCTTTCCAGGCGTGCTCCTTCAACCACTCGGACATCTCTCCAGATAACCCCCCGCCTTCCGGTAGAGGACGGCGAAGCATACGAATATGTAGCCTTAGAGCAAGGAACCTGTAGCAATCCGCACATGGATGTGCGACGGGCGAATATCATGAGCTCGCAAGCACAGACGGACATGCGCCGCCGAAGCGATCAAAGGCAGAGACAGGATGTCTCTGTCGAATCAGACATTACCCTTCGGCGAAAGCGCCAAGCTTGCGCAGACGCTTCTCACGATCTTCCAGTAACTTGTTTGCCGGTGTTTTAAGCAGCTCCCGCAGAGCCTTGTCGAGGACATCAGCCATCATCTCGGCTGCTGCCGGTGGATTGCGATGCGCTCCCTCAGCAGGTTCAGGAATAATCTCGTCGATCAATCCCAGCTCCTTCAGATCCTTTGCGGTCGGCTTCAACGCTTCAGCCGCCTCATCGGCGAATTTCCGGTCACGCCAGAGAATCGCTGCACACCCTTCCGGCGAGATCACCGAATAGATGGTCAGCTGCTGCATAAAGAGGCGGTCACCGACACCAATGGCAAGCGCGCCACCGGAACCGCCCTCACCGATCACGGTGCAGATTACCGGCACTTTCAACACGGCCAGATCCATCAGGTTACGCGCAATCGCCTCACTCTGGCCACGCTCTTCGGCATCAATACCGGGCCATGCACCGGCCGTATCGATAAAGGTCATGACCGGCATATCGAAACGCTCGGCCAGTTTGAACAGGCGCAACGCCTTGCGGTAACCCTCTGGCCTTGCCATGCCGAAATTACGTTTGATCTTCTCTTTGGTGTCCTTGCCCTTCTGATGACCGACAATCATCACCGAGTGTTCGCCGAACTTGGCGATACCACCGACAATGGCACCATCATCGGCAAAGGCACGATCGCCATGGAGCTCCTGAAAATCATCAAATATCAGAGGTACATAATCGAGGAAATTGGGGCGATCGGGATGCCGTGACAGCTGGGCCAGCTGGCCGCGGCTTGCCTTGGCATAGGTCTGCTCGACAAGCTTGTCACGCTTATTAATCAGGCGCTCAACCTCTTCAGCAATATTGACCTCGGAATCGCCACCCATCTTTGATAGCTCATCAATCTTCTCTGTCAGTTCGGCAATCGGACGCTCAAACTCTAGATAACTAGCCATTTCAATACTCCCTAGCCATTGGCTCTCTTCGCGCTCTTCCAACTATTACTGCGGCTCTCGACAACTTCCGGCTTCCATTTTCTGCACTGCAGATGCACAGCATCGGCACCGAACCGCTCTTTCAACCAGGACTCAACATCTTTGTCCCAACAAACCTTCGGTCCGGAATCCAACTCCGCAATGCTGCCATCAGGAAGCCGCACATGAAACTGAAACCGGACATCCCCCGGTTTTTCGCCATACAATCTTTCAAGGCCGGCGATGGTCTGCTCATCCCAGGCGATGTTACTGCTTTCAATCCGTACCCGGGCAACCAGCTCCGGCAACATCTTCGCAAGTGGCTCCACCGCTTCGACAAGTAGGGCCGGTTCATCCTTGGAGGCATCGACACGCGCAGCCAGCAACAGCGGCTGATCCGAATGCCAGATATCACGTGTGGCCTCATAGACTTTGGCAAAACAGACCGCCTCGGCACGACCGAACAGGTCTTCGATCTGGATGAATGCCATGGTTCCACGCCCACCCTTGTGCTCGCGGATGCTGCTGACACCGATCGGAATGATGACATTCGACTGGTCGGCCACATCACCGAGCTGGCTGAGATTCACATCGCCGAGACCGGCACAATTGGAAAGGTACTCCTCCAGTGGATGACCGGTGAGATAGAAACCGAGCACCTCCCGCTCCGCCTGCAGACACTCGCCCTGACTCCACGCCTGCAGATCGGGAAAAAGGCTGCCATTGCCACCGACAGGCTCGGCCACTTCGAACAGGGCCGACTGCTGGCTCAGCTTCTCCCTCCGCCTGCGTGACGCCTCATCCATCGCCTCGGCAAGCCCCTCCAGCCCTGCATGCACATGCGGCACCATCGACTGCATAGCCCCTGCCTTGATCAGTGCCTCGCATGTTCGTTTGTTCATGGTTTTTTCTGGCAAACGGAGAATCATATCCTCGAAACTAGTATAGGTTCCGCTCTCTTTACGGGTACGGACCAGCTCCCTGATCACCGCTTCACCGACACCCTTGATGGCGCCAAGCCCGTACCGGATACCATCGGCCTCCGGTACAAACACCCAGTCCGAAGCGTTGACATCCGGCGGCAGCACTTCGAGACCCATGGAGCGGCAATCGTTGACCAGCGTCGCCACCTTATCGGTGGAACCCATATCACACGACATGGTCGCCGCCATGAAAGCCTGCGGGTAGTGAGCCTTCAGATAGGCTGTCTGATAGGAGATCAGGGCATAGGCTGCAGAATGCGACTTGTTGAAACCGTAACCGGCAAACTTCTCCATCAAGTCGAAGATCTGCTCCGCCCTGTCGAGGGGCACCTTCTGTTTCTCGGCGCCCTCCATGAAAATCTGGCGCTGTTTGGCCATCTCTTCCGGCTTCTTCTTACCCATGGCGCGACGCAGCATATCGGCCTGGCCGAGCGTGTAACCGGCCAGCACCTGCGCAATCTGCATCACCTGTTCCTGATAGAGGATCACACCGTTGGTCTCCTCAAGGATCGGCTTGAGCTGCGGCACCTGATAGACGATCTCCTGACGTCCATGCTTACACTCGATAAAGGTATCCACCATGCCCGATTCCAGAGGGCCCGGCCGGTAGAGTGCGACCAGTGCGATAATATCCTCGAAGCAGTCCGGCTTCAGGCGGGTGAGCAGATCGCGCATACCGGAGGACTCCACCTGGAAGACCGCTCCTGTGGCACCGCGCTGCATCAGTTTAAAGGTATCGGCGTCATCGAGTGGAATCGTCTCGATATCGAAATCGCTACACCCCTCACGCTCGCGGATCAGGCGGCAGGCCAGATCGATCACGGTCAGGGTCTTCAGCCCCAGAAAGTCGAACTTGATCAGCCCCACCTTCTCCGAGTTGATCATATCCCACTGCACCACGTGCCCTTCACCACCGGAGACCTTGAACAGCGGTGCGGTCTCCACCAACGGATCGCGGCCGATGATAACGCCTGCCGCATGGGTGCCGGCATTTCGGTGCAGGCCTTCAAGTCGAGCCCCCAGCTCAAAAAGCTGGGCCACTTCTCCATCCTCTTTGACCATCTTGGCCAGTCGAGGTTCATCCACCAGTGCCTTCTCCAGCGTCATCTTCAGGTCATTGGGGATCAGCTTGGCGATCATGTTGACCTTGCCCAGATCCATGCCGAGCACACGGCCGACATCGCGCACCACCGCCTTGGCCTTCATCGAGCCATAGGTAATGATCTGCGCCACCTTGTCCTCACCATACTTCTCGGTGACGTAGCGGATCACCTCTTCACGGCGGCTCATGCAGAAATCGATGTCAAAGTCGGGCATCGACACACGTTCGGGATTGAGGAAACGCTCGAACAGCAGGCCGTATTTGATCGGGTCGAGGTTGGTAATCTCCAACACGTAGGCCACCAGTGAACCGGCGCCAGAACCACGGCCGGGGCCGACCGGAATATCATGCTTCTTCGCCCACATGATAAAGTCCGATACGATCAGGAAATAGCCTGGAAATCCCATCTGTTCGATCACGTTCAACTCGAACTCAAGACGCTTGTCATACTCCTCACGTGCTGCTTCCGGCCGGTGGGCGATGATCGACGGCCAGCGCCTGTCGAGGCCTTCACGGGCCAGCAGACGCATGTACGCCTTCAGATCCATCTCTTCCGGCGGCTGGAAATCCGGTAGCTGATAGTTGCCGAACTGCAGATCGACATTGCAGCGATTGGCGATATGGATTGTGTTCTCCAGTGCTTCGGGAACATCCTCGAACAGCGACTCCATCTCCTCATACGATTTGACGTAGCACTCCGGCGTAAAGTGGCCGGAGACATCATCATGAATGGTACGGTTCTGCTGCAGTGCCAGCATCGCCTCAAAGGCGTGAAAATCCTCCCGTGTCAGGAAGTGGGCGTTGTTGCTGGCCACCAGCGGGATATCGAGCTCATGGGCCAGTTCAATCAGCTGGCGGTTGACCGCCTCATGGGCCGCCGAGCCGTGCCGCTGCAGTTCAATAAAAAAACAGTTATGGGGAAAGAGCTCTTTGTACTCCTGCGCCACCTTCCTTGCTTTGGCATCGTTACCCTTCTGCAGCAGCTGCTCGATTTCGCCGTTCCAGCCGGAGGAGAGGGCAATGATCCCGGCACCGAACTCCTTCAACAGTTTTTTGTCGATACGCGGCTTGTAGTAGAAGCCGTCGAGGTAACCGATAGAGACCAGCTTCATCAGGTTCTGCCAGCCGTGATTATTGCGCGCCAGCAGCACGATCTGCGGGAAGCGGGGTCCGCGCGGCCCCTCACTGATACGCTTGGTATGGTCATCGCAGAGATAGAACTCGCAGCCGAGGATCGGCTTGATACCGAGCCGCATCGCCTTGGAGTAGAACTCGACGGCACCGAAAAGGTTTCCGTAGTCGGTCAATGCAACGGCCGGCTGACGCAACTCCACAGCCCGGTCCAGCAGCCTGGAGAGCGACATCGCTCCGGCCAGCAGCGAGAAATCGGAGTGGTTATGCAGATGAACAAACGGCGAAAAGCGCATCCACCGGAGACTATGTTTCCCAAAGCCATTTCACAATTGCAAAACGATCACTTTTCGACATCCGGATCATCGCACCTTTCAGCATCTGGCAAGATTCTCAATCTCTGTGTAGCGTTCGCGACATTCAATTTATGTGTGAGGTTCAAACATGGCTTTTGTAGTAACTCAGCTTTGTAAGGATTGTGTTGATACCGCTTGTGTTGCCGTCTGCCCGGTAGACTGCTTCTACGCTCCCAAAGAGGTGTCGGACGAGCATCCGAACATGCTTTTCATCTCTCCTGAGGAGTGCATCGACTGCGCCGTTTGCGAACCTGAATGCCCGTGGGAAGCGATCTATCCGGAAGAGGACGTACCGGAAGTGTTCGAGGACGACATCGCACTGAACGAACTGTGCGACACCGAGCGCGACGCCTTCGACCTGGCGGAAGTGAAAGATCACGAGCCCCCTTCAGCCGAAGAGGTGGCAGCCAACAAGGCCAAGTACGGTCTTTAACAGGCTGCTTGGAAGGATTCGGGACGGGGCATCTGCTCCGTCCTTTCTTTTTTATGGCTGAAAACGAAATTCAATCGGTTCAAAACCTGCTCGGCATGGAACATGCCGACCTCGTCCGTCTCTGCGAAGCGGCGGGCGTAAAGAGCGTGCATGCCGACAGACTCAATGCTGCGATCTTCCGCTACGGCATTACCGATCCAGCAGCCATTCCGGAACTGCCGCAGAGACTGTACGACCACCTTGATCGCCACATCACCCCTCTCGACACCGCCTGCATCGCCGACCAGCTGGCAGCCGACGGTACCCGCAAAATGCTGCTGGCCATGCCCGACGGCAAGGAGGTGGAGACCGTTCTCATTCCCGGCCCCAACCGCCTGACCCAGTGCGTCTCCACACAGGTCGGTTGTGCGGTGGGCTGCAAATTCTGCCTCACCGCCACGGCAGGGCTGACCCGCAATCTCTCGGCTGCCGAGATGGTGGCTGAAGTGATGACAGCCAGAAAGGCATCGGATCAGGAGATTCGCAACCTGGTACTGATGGGCATGGGCGAACCACTGCACAACTACGACGAGGTGGCCAGATTCGTCCGCATTGCCACCGATCCGATGGGCATGGCCTTTTCACCACGGCGCGTCACCCTCTCCACATCCGGACTGGTGCCCGGCATCTACCGCATGATCGAGGAGAAGCTGCCCTGCAATCTGGCCGTCTCGCTCAACGCCACAACCGATGCGGTGCGTGACCGGATCATCCCGATCAACAGTAAATACCCGATTACCGAACTGATGCAGGCGATCCGCGACTACATCAGGGCCAGGGACAGGAAACGGGTACTGATCGAGTATGTGATGCTGAAAGGCATCAACGACTCCATCGAGGATGCCCACCGGCTGGTGATACTGCTCGACGGGCTCGGCTGCACGGTCAACCTGCTCCCCTTCAACCCCTTCCCGGGCAGCCCTTTTGAGCGGCCGGATGATGAGACGGTCACCGCCTTCCGCTCTGTTCTGGTGAAAGCGGATATGGTGGCCGTGGTTCGCGAATCGCGCGGCGACGAGATCTCGGCCGCCTGCGGCCAGCTGAAGACGGAAGTGGCCGAGCGCAGGAAAAGGGCCCCTGCCACCTCATGACACCCCTCGTAGCTGCTCCGTAGCCTAGGGAACAATTTCACCCTATACTCGGCGAGTTAAGAGAGAACTGAAAAAATACGCCCCTGTAGTTTTTCAGGACGAAAAGGAAAACGTGTGATTTTTCCTTTTCTCACAAAATCATGCACAGTAAGTGCTTGATTTTGACAGACCATCCATGGCCTGTACGGATACTCTAAGTTGTTTAGAGTACCCTTCAGTTCATTAAACTTCGGGAGCGGATATTGAACCCAACAGATAGCCCAACTGGCAACCACCAGACATGTGATCTCTGCGGCGGCAGCCATTTCAGCACCATTTCAAACAGTGACCGGCACGGAAAACCGCTGACCACAGGACTATGCAACGGCTGCGGCCTTGTCTTCCATCTTCCCGTCCCCTCCGAAGAGGAGGTGGCTGCCTACTACGCCCGGGACTACCGCAAGGATTACCACGGCGAGAGCACGCCATCACCGCGTCGCATCATGCGCGCCTGGAACAACGGCCAGCGCATCCTCGGCCAGGTGCGCGAGTACCTGCCCGAAGGAGCCTCCGTATTCGAGGTCGGCGCCGGTATCGGCTGCACCGTGAAAAGTTTTGAAGAGGCCGGCTTCGATGCGACCGGCATCGAGCCCAACGAAGGATTCAACAGCTACACCCGTGGCGTCCTGCATGCCAGGGTGGCCAACACCAACCTCTACGACCTGCGTGCCGATGACGGCGGTATGGATGCCGTGCTGCTGATCCACGTGATCGAGCACTTCTCCTCCCCGACCCGTGCGCTGACCCACATGCGCGGCCTGATCAAGGAGAACGGCCTGCTCTATATCGAGTGCCCCAACATCGGTGCGCCATTTGCCACCTTCGGCCGCATGTTCCATTTCGCCCACATCTACAACTTCACACCGGCGACACTGATCGCACTGGCGAAGAAGTGCGGATACGAAGTGGTCAAGCAGATGAAGCCGGACAACCATCCCGATATCGAAATCCTCTTCCGCAAGGTGGAGCTGCCAGCCGAGTTCAAGGCCGATCCTCAGGAGGCCGGCCGGACCAATGCCGCCATCCACCGTTACAACGGCCTCACCTACAACCTGCGTCCGGGCTATCTCGGCCGCCGCATCTGCAAGGTAAGCAAATACCTCAATGAGTATCTGAAGGCGAACAGGTTCGTCGAGGAACTCGAGGCGAGGTTCAAACGATGATTCTGGTGGTAGGTGACATCATTGTTGACGAGTTTGTCATGGGCGACGTTTCCCGCATCTCACCGGAAGCGCCTGTTCCCGTGGTCAATGTCGAGAGTGTCGACCGCAGGCTCGGCGGCTCCGCCAATGTGATCCGCAACCTGCATGCACTCGACCAGGCCTCGGCCATGTTCGGTATTGTCGGTGATGATGAACCGGGCCAGTGGGTGCATCAGCGCCTTGGCGAACTGGATTCCGATGATACAGGCGTGCTGACCAAGAAGAACAACCGGCCGACCGCCATCAAGACTCGAGTCATCGCCCGTCATCAGCAGGTGGTTCGTTACGACCGCGAATGGACCGATGCCGCCAAACCGGAAACACAGGCCGAGATCGAGAAGCGTATTCTGGCCAAACTTCCGCAGGCCGATGCCGTCATCCTCTCCGACTATGGTAAGGGATTGCTAACCCCTGAGTTCCTTGAGCGGCTGATCCCGCATCTGGAAGGCAAGATTGTGGCTGTCGATCCGAAGCCGGAACACACCGACGCCTACAAAAACGTCACCCTGATCACCCCCAATCTCTCCGAAGCTGCAGCCATGGCAGGCATGAAAGCGATCAATGAAGATGCGCATGTCGAGGCGATTGCCAGCGCCTTGCATGAGCGGCTGAATCTCACCTACACGCTGATCACCCGCTCCGAACGCGGCATGACCCTGTTCGACGGCAACGGCTGCCACCATATCCCGACCGCCGCCCGCGATGTCTTTGATGTCACCGGTGCAGGCGATACGGTGATTGCCGTATTCACCACCTGTCTGGCCCGTGGCGATGATCCGCTCACCGCCGCGACCACTGCCAACAAGGCAGCAGGCGTCGTCGTCGGCAAGGTGGGTACTGCCACCGCCACATGGGAAGAGATTGAAGCTCACTGAACCCAAAGGGTGCTGCCGCTCCAAATGGGCGCAGGCAAGGCACGA
>JBNKZS010000008.1:0-54307 GCA_050301755.1 Mariprofundaceae bacterium | reverse complement strand
ATGTAGTAGATAATTATGAAGCTGCGTTAAGGAAATATGACGATAAATCCAGGCTAGCTAGCGATCAGAAAAAATGGAGGGGCGAGTTAAACAAGTGCAAAGATTTTTCCTGCGTGTCGAAAATGCTGGACTCAAGGCTGGTAGAGACTCGTTATTGCGAAAGGATTCCCGACGAGATCGATAGATATCTGTGCAACTCACCCTCCCTATTTTACATGGATAAAGGTCTGCGGGAAGAGTTCCAACGCAATATCGATGAGAGTGACAATAAGCAGGCTCTTATTGATGAGAGAGAGGCATGGTTTAAAAAACACAGGGAACTATGCGCCAAGAACTTTCCGTGCTGGAAAGAAGCCTACGAAGATAAAATGAATGAATTCAGGAATAAAGGACTGCCGCAGTTGCCGTTGACCGAGAATATTCCGGATCATCCTTTCGTGATTGAGGTGGGGGAAGGCGTTGATGTGTGTATGGCATATCAAAAAAGCATCAACAGCTTTTTACCAAATGCTCCCAGCACAAAAGTCAATACCAAGCTTCCTGGATTCGAGCATCAACCTGAGTGGAAGCAGATGCATACTGTTCCGACGGGTGAGGCTGTCTATTCATATTATCAGGAGATGGGCGAATTACTTTGGCGGCGGGATGTGAATCCCGTTGATAGTTATTCGATCATGAGTTGGGCGGAATGGACCGGAAGTAAGGCGCAGATGAAAGAGGCGCGGCGTACGTATGATAAAACTAGGGAGGGTTTGTGGTTATTTCAGCCGCAAATCGCCGTGATTGATATAGACAATGATGGAACAAAAGAGCCTGTTTATTACGGGAGTCGGTATGGAAGTCGAATCGCCGCAATAAAATCGGACTGGTCGGGCATCGATCTGGAAAAGACCAAGAAGCTAATGCCACGACCTCCATTTGGGAAAACGGGCAGAGATGTGTTCAGGCCGTTACACAGCGATGAAATGGGGAATGGTTTCACAAAAGAGTATGGTTACACGAAAGTAGAAGATGCTTGGAATAACTTATACAGCAATGTGTTTATCTATCGCGATGTTGTCTATTTCGGGCAGTGGTGGGGAGCTCGCTACGACCCTTTGGAAAATAATAGCAAAGGAGATGCGCGTCGTTTGCGTGTCTATATGGCGACACCGGGAAAGACCAGGATGTTGTGTCGCTATCGATTCGAACAAAAATGATTTCGGTTTATAAGGGGAGTGTGAGATGGATACACATCTGACGACAAATTATAGTCTGGACAGGGTTTCATTTTTAAAGACTGTCGAAGGTGATACTCCAATAGTCCACCTGGTTCTTGGTGTTCCGCATTTTGGTGTGGGGCTGAATTTGCAGACTCACGGCGAATTGCTGTTGCAAAATTTAGGGTTTGATTTTACCGAGCGAAATCAATGGAAGCGAAATCAATAGGGTCAGACTCGATTGATTTGAAGTAATGATGATAAAAGGGGCAAGGCCCTTTCCCACCTTTGTGGTGAAAAGCTCCTGCCTCATGGCAGGAGCTTTTCAGTTAGCCGATAAAGTACTGTTTCAGTGGAGGAAATCCGTTGAACTCAATGGCGCTGTAGCTGGTGGTGTAGGCACCGGTTGAGAACCAGTAGAGGCGATCGCCGATCTCAAGGCTGAGCGGCAGTTCGGAGAATTCCGGGGACAGTATACTTAATTCGCTTTAGGGCTTAACCCTACTGTTGCTAAATCCCTGGCAACGAACCAGCATTTCCAGATGGCAGATGAAAGTGAAATTCGCAGGTTGCGTTACCGGCTGAACCGGCAGGGGATGCTGGAGCTTGATGCGTGGTTGAAACCGCTTGAACAGGCATTGGTTGAGGGTGATGGCGAAACGGTTGCACTGGTGGAGGCAATCGTTGCGACTGACACGCCCGAATTACTGGCTATGATGCACGGTGAGATCCCACTGCCGGAGCTGCTCCGGCCATGGCTGGAGCGTTGATGAATCTGATTGCTATTATGCTGACTCTGTTTGTTTCACTGAATGCCTGTGCATCGGAACCGTTACCGCTGTTGCACCTGCAGCCGGAAGTACTTGATATGGGTACGGTGAAAGAGGGTGAAGAGGCGAAGGGCACACTCTTTATCCGCAATAATAGCGATGCCTTCATTACCATTGTCGATGTCCAGACTTCATGCGGCTGCACGGCAGCCGAGCCGAAAGAGAAAACCCTCGCGCCCGGCGCATTTACTGAGCTGGAAGTTCGTACCGACTCAACCGTGAAGATGGGGAATGTGGTCAAGGAGATCACCATCACCGATTCGGCAGGCCATGTGGCTAAATCAAGGGTAAAGCTGAAGGTGACTGGGAATCCGCATCTGGTGCGGGAGGGGCGTGGCCTGTTCGATGGCAAGTGTGCCGCCTGTCATTTCGATCCGGTGCAGGGGAAAGTGACAGGTAAAGCCATCTATGATGCGGCCTGTCTGATGTGCCATGGAGACAAAGGGGAGGGTGCCTATGCACCGGCACTGAAAGGGTATGAGGATGAGACTGCGTTGCAGTATCTGGTTTCACACGGAACCGGGTCACCGCAGATGCCGGGATTCGGAATGAAGGAGGGCGGTCCTCTGACCGAAGAGCAGATTCGTGCACTCTCCGGGTGGCTGCTCTCACTGGAGTGATTCTGCTGGACGGGGTGAGGGGTTGAGGGTATAAATCCGACCCATGAAAAAAGTACATATTGCCCCATCAATTTTATCTGCAGATTTTGCAAACCTAGAAAAAGAGATTCGCGCCATCGATGAAGGCGGCTGTGACTGGGTCCATGTCGATGTCATGGACGGCACTTTCGTCCCTCCGATCACGATCGGTGACAACATCGTCAAGGCGATCCGGCCACACACCGAGAAGCTTCTCGATGTCCACCTGATGGTGATGCATCCTGAGACTCAGGTTGAGGCCTTTGCCAAAGCCGGCGCCGACATGATCACCATCCATCAGGAAACATGTGTGCATCTTGAGCGTACGCTTCAATATATCCGTGCGCTCGGTTGTAAAGCAGGCGTTTCACTATGCCCGTCAACACCGGTTTCAACGATTCAGAATGTTCTGCACTGTGTCGACCTGGTACTGCTGATGAGTGTGAATCCCGGTTACGGTGGTCAGTCATACATCCATGCAGTCACACCAAAAATCAAGGAAGTACGTGCTATGCTGGATGCGGCAGGAAGCTCTGCTTATCTGCATGTGGACGGCGGTGTAAGTCCTAAAACCATTGAAGAGGTTTCCAGTGCGGGTGCCGATTCATTTGTCGCCGGTTCGGCTGTGTACAACACGCCCGATTATGCGGCAGCAATTGCTGAACTAAGAGCGCTTGCAGAGAAAGTATAACCATACTTTTTTTGTGGCTTGATGCTTTCTTGACGCCCAATGGTCAGGCTGATAGCTATGCGCATCTTTCATTAACGAAATTTAATCTTTAGAGGGAGGATGGCTATGTCAGATAAAGCGGATCATTCGCGCCGTAACTTTCTGTATGTCGCCGCTGGCGGTCTTGGTGCCGTGGCAGCAGGTGCTACAGCGGTTCCATTTATCGGAAGTATGCTGCCTGCAGCGGACACACTAGCTGCTGCAAAAACAGAGTTTGATACATCAACAGTGGCTGAAGGCCAGTTGGTTGTAATCCAGTGGCAGGGTAAACCGGTATTTGTGGTCAATCGTACAGCCGACATGCTAGAGCGTGTTAAGGGCCACGACGATCAGCTGAAGGACCCGAATTCCGAAGCTGCTGAAGAAGTTCAGGCTGCCTGGATGGACTCAGACGACAAGCGCACATACCGTGCCATCAAACCTGAAATCCTGATCGTTGTGGCGAGCTGCACCCATCTGGGTTGTATCCCACTGTTCAAACCTACGTCGGGCCAGAAGGATTGGGGTGACTCCGTACCTTCTGACTGGGCCGGTGGCTGGCACTGCCCATGCCATGGTTCTTACTATGACCTCTCGGCAAGGGTGGTGAAAGGGTCTCCTGCTCCGCAGAACCTGCATGTCATGCCTTATGAATATAAATCCGACACTGTTGTCGTGATCGGTTAAGGGGGAGAGACGTGCTAGATAAAATCATGAAAACAGGCCTCTTCAAATGGGTGGATGAACGCACCGGTCTTGAAGGCATTATCAAGAGTCAGCTGACAGAGTATCCTGTCCCTAAAAACCTTAACTACATGTGGAACTTCGGTTCCCTTGCCCTGCTGGTACTGGTTCTCCAGATTCTGACCGGCATTTTCCTTGTGATGTACTACAAGCCTGATGCATCACTGACTTATGGCGGCTATACCGTTGCTTTCGATTCGGTTGAGCGAATCATGCGCGACATCAACTTCGGCTGGCTGATCCGCTACATGCATGCGGTTGGCGCTTCTGCGTTCTTTGTTGTGGTCTATATGCATATTGCACGTGGCCTCTACTACGGTTCCTACAAAGGGCCTCGTGAACTGCTGTGGATTATCGGCGTGGTCATTCTGCTGATCATGCAGGGTGCCGCATTCTTCGGTTATCTGCTTCCTTGGGGCCAGATGTCCTTCTGGGGCGCAACCGTAATTACCAACCTGTTCGGTGCACTGCCGGTTCTCGGTGAGTACCTGCAGCAGGTGCTGCGTGGTGGCTTCTCCGTTGGCGATCCGACGCTGAACCGCTTCTTCTCACTTCACTATCTCTTCCCGCTTCTGCTGGCTGCGATTGTCGGTGGTCATATCCATGCGCTGCATGTTGTTCACTCGAACAACCCTGACGGTGTTGATATCGACCACGAGAAAGAGACCATTCCGTTCCATCCTTACTACACAGTGAAAGATGCATTCGGTGTGGGTGTATTCCTGATCGGTTACTGCTACTTCGTATTCTTCAATCCTGAAGCCTGGGGTTACTTCATCGAAGTGGATAACTTCGTACCTGCCAACAACCTGCAGACACCGGCGCATATTGCTCCGGTATGGTATCTGACGCCTTGGTATACGATTCTCCGCACCTTCGAAGACAAGTTGATGGGTGTGATCGCCATGGGCGCTTCACTGGCCATTCTCTTTGTCCTGCCGTTCCTGGATCGATCCAAGGTTCGTTCGGCGCGTTATCGTCCGGTTTACCGTCAGATGGTGATCCTCTTCTTCATCGCGGTGATTGTACTGGGCTACTGTGGTCACTCGGCTCCAACTGCAACACTGAAGATTGTTGGTACCATCGCGACATGCGTCTACTTCGGCTTCTTCCTGCTACTGCCATTTGTGCATAAGTTCGAGAAGACCAAGCCACTGCCGGGAGGAGAGTAAGATGAGGGGAATGATGATGAAAACAATCCGACTTTCTCTAATTGCCGGTGTGATGCTGTTGATGGTTCCGGCTATGGCTTCAGCATCCGGTGGTGGTGTTGCACTGAAACATGGTGATATCTCTCTGGATCAGGAGACTCTGCGTAAGGGACTTGCTGTGTTCACCGAGGTCTGCATGGGCTGTCACTCTGCCAAGTATGTGACTTACCGTAATCTGATGGACTATCCTGAAATCGGTCTGTCGCGTGAAGAGGTAGACGAGCTTCGAGGCAGCAATTCGCTGATGGAAGGCCTGAAGACCGAACTGGCTCCGGAAGATGCCGCTGAATCCTACGGCAAGGCTCCACCTGATCTCTCCGTCATTGCGCGTGGACGTCGCGGTGGCGGTGATTACCTCTACTCTCTTTTGACCGGTTATGAGGTGGACCCGAACGGTAAGATCGAAGATGGTAACTACAACCACTACTTCCCGGGCAACCGTATCGCGATGCCGGATCCACTGGCATGGCTGGGTCACGATGAGAGTGATACGGCGGAGCTGGAAGATCAGGCTCGCACGGTCTCTTCATTCCTTGTCTTTATCGGTGATCCGCATCAGCTCGAGCGCAAACGCCTCGGCCGCTGGGTGATGGGTTTCCTTGTTCTTCTGACGTTCGTGCTGTGGATGTTGAAGAAAGAGGTATGGAAAGACGTCAAGAAACACTGATTGTTTCTGTTCACTTTAAACGCCCGTCTCGAAAGAGGCGGGCGTTTTGTTTTTAGCACTAGGAATTCGTCGCGGGTCGCTTGCTCTGGTGGCTACAGGCCTTGACCTTTAAAGCCTCCGGCCTAAACTCGGCCAACCCTGATGCAGGGCCGTTTTCAACTATTTTAAGCCGATTTGTGCCTCAGGGAGCCCATCCGTACATGCGTGAATTTGAAAAGATCAAGCGCCTTCCCCCTTATGTATTTGCTGTTGTAAACCAGTTGAAGATGGAGCTGCGGCACGCCGGTCATGACATTATAGACCTTGGTATGGGTAATCCGGATCAGCCGACCCCGCAGCATATCGTTGATAAGCTGTGCGAAGCGGCACAGGACGGGCGCAACCATCGCTACTCGATGTCCAAGGGCATTCCCGGCCTGCGCAAGGCGATTTGCAACTGGTACAAAACCAAGTTTGATGTCGATCTGGATCCGGAAACCGAAGCGATTGCCACCATCGGATCCAAAGAGGGGCTGGCTCATCTGGCTGTTGCCATTACATCTCCTGGTGATCTGATTCTAACACCGAACCCTGCTTACCCGATTCATCCCTACGGATTCATCATTGCCGGTGCCGATATCCGTCACGTGCCATCTGGCCCGAATGTCGATTACTTCGAAGAGGTTGAGAAAGCGGTTAAGGATGCCTGGCCGAAGCCGAAGGTGTTGGTCGTCAATTTTCCGTCCAATCCGACAGCCGAGGTCGTTGATCTCGATTTCTATGTGAAACTAGTGGCTTTTGCCAAAGACCATGATCTGATTGTGATCTCCGATATCGCCTATGCCGAGATCACCTTTGATGACTATGTCTGTCCGTCGATTATGCAGGTGCCTGGAGCCAAGGATGTAGCCGTTGAATTCTACTCGCTCTCCAAGACCTACAATATGCCTGGCTGGCGCATGGGCTTTATGGTGGGTAACAGGGACATTGTGGCGGCTCTGGCCAAGATCAAGTCCTATCTCGATTACGGTACTTTCCAGCCGCTGCAGATTGCTGCTTGTGCTGCGCTCAATGGCCCGCAGGATTGCGTGAGTGAGATTCGTGCCATGTATCAATCACGCCGCGATGTGCTGATTGATGGCATGCATAATATGGGCTGGATGGCTGAGAAGCCGAAGGCATCGATGTTTGTCTGGGCCGAAATTCCGGATGAGTTCAAGTCGATGGGTTCTCTGGAGTTTTCCAAGCGTATGCTGAAAGAGGGCGGCGTGGCTGTCTCACCCGGTATCGGCTTTGGCGATTATGGTGATCACCATGTCCGTATTGCCTTGATTGAGAATGAGCACCGTACCCGTCAGGCGGTTCGGGGCATGCGTCAATTTTTGAATGCCGGCAGTTGATTGTTTGATTGATTCGGCCACGGGCATCCATGCCTTTCGGCCTTTGACGCAGCACGAATTTTGCGAAATTCGCGCTGCTCACTAAAGCCGCACATCCATGTGCGGAAAGGGTTCTAAGGAACCTCCATCCCCACAGGTGGTGGGGCGAGCAAATGAAATGAGCTCGTAAGTGAAGCAAGATCGCGCTCTTGCGGAACGATTTAAGGCGAAGGACAGGAGTCCGGAGCCGTATGGAGAACGAATGAGTGAAATTAGAGTTGGCCTTCTTGGGCTAGGAACTATTGGTATAGGTGCTGCCCGTATTCTGATCGAGCAGAAGGAGCTGATTGCCCGTCGTCTGGGTAAGCAGGTGCGACTGGTAGCTGCTGCTGATCGTTCTCTGGATCGCGATTTCGGCCTTGATCTCACAGGTGTTCGTTTGACCGATGATGCCAATGATATTGTTACGGCTGACGATGTTGATGTGGTGATCGAACTGATTGGTGGCTATGAACCTGCCCGTACCTTCGTGGCGACTGCACTAGAGCATGGCAAGCATGTGGTCACTGCCAACAAGGCGTTGATCGCCAAGCATGGTGAAGAACTCTTTCCGATTGCGGATGAGAAGGGGCTTCAGATCGGTTTCGAGGCGGCTGTCGGGGGTGGTATTCCTTGCATGAAAGCACTGCGAGAAGGACTGGCTGCCAATGCCATCCTCTCCATTTACGGTATTCTCAACGGCACCTGCAACTTTATTCTGACCAAGATGGAGAATGAGGGAGCGGATTACTCGGATGTACTGAAAGAGGCTCAGCAGCTCGGCTATGCGGAGGCAGACCCGACTTTTGATGTTGAGGGCGTCGATACGGCGCACAAGCTATCCATTCTGGCGGCCATGGCTTTCGGGTCGAAGATCAAGTTTGATGAGGTGTTTACTGAGGGGATCAGCAAGATTACGGCTGCCGATATCGAGGCTGCGCATGAACTGGGCTACCGTATTAAACTTCTCGGTATCGCCAAACCGCATGGGGACAATGGATGCAGCAGTGTTGAGATGCGCGTGCATCCGACACTGGTGCCGCTTGATTCACAGTTGGCCCAGGTCTCCGACTCCTATAATGCCGTGCTGATCAGCGGTGATTTTGTTGAACATACGATGTATTTCGGCCGTGGTGCCGGCGAGCGGCCGACCGCTTCGGCTGTCATTGCCGATGTCATGGATATCGCCAGCGGTTTCCCGGACGGTATCCGTCATCTGGCACCGCCGATGGGCTTCGTACAGAGTGCCCGTACCGAGATTCCGACATTGCCGATGGCCGATGTCGAGTGTGAATACTATCTGCGTTTCATGGTTCAGGACGAGCCTGGGGTCATCGCTTCGATCACATCGGTTCTGGCCGACCATCGAATCAGCCTTGAGGCGGTCTCCCAGAAGGAGCGTCATAAGACGCAGGCGGTACCTGTGGTGATGTTGACCCATGAGACGACCGAAGGAAACATGCAGGCGGCGATCAGCCGTATCCTGTCGTTGCCGAACATCAATGATGACCTGCTTATTTTGCGTAAAGAGAGTTTTGGAGCTTAATCGACATGCCACGTTACGAAGGAATTATTAACCGCTACCGCGCATTTCTGCCCATCGGCAAGGATGATTCGGTCATCACCCTTTACGAAGGAAACACGCCGTTGCATGAGTCGATGAACCTACGCAATGCAATCAATCCCGAACTCAACATCTTCCTGAAGTTCGAGGGTTTGAACCCGACCGGCTCTTTCAAGGATCGGGGCATGACCATGGCTGTGACCCAAGCCTACAATGCCGGTTCCCGCAAGATAATCTGTGCTTCGACAGGTAACACCTCTGCATCAGCGGCTGCCTATGCGGCCAACTGCGGTATGGATGCCTATGTGCTTATCCCCGACGGCAAGATTGCTCTGGGCAAGATGAGTCAGGGCATGCGCTACGGTGCCAAGGTGATCCAGATTCGCGGCAACTTTGACGATGCGCTGGAGTTGGTGCGCGAGATTTCAGCCGATGGATCGATCTCTCTGGTGAACTCGGTCAACCCTTACCGTATCCAGGGCCAGAAGACCGCCTCGTTCGAAATTATCGATGAGCTTGGGTTCGCTCCCGATTACCATGCACTGCCGGTCGGCAATGCCGGTAATATCACCGCCTACTGGATGGGTTACAAAGAGTACTTCGACAAACGTATTTCCAAGAGCCTGCCGAAGATGATCGGTTTCCAGGCGGCAGGTTCCGCTCCGATCGTCATGGGCCACCCGATTGAAAACCCCGAGACCATCGCCACAGCCATCCGTATCGGTAAACCGGCTTCATGGAAGCAGGCAGAAGCCGCACGTGACGAGTCCGGTGGCGCCATTGATGCGGTGACCGATGAGGAGATTCTTGAGGCCTACAACATGCTTGCCTGCCTTGAGGGAGTTTTCTGTGAGCCTGCTTCGGCTGCCTCGGTTGCCGGTGTCATCAAGCTTAATAAGGCGGGTCACTTCAAGCCGGGTGAGAGTATTGTCTGCACGCTGACAGGTAACGGACTTAAAGACCCGGATACCGCCATGAAAGGCGTTGCTTCTCCTATCACCATCGATGCGACCGAGAGTGCTGTGCGGAAGGTGCTGGAGTCCTGACAGGCTGATCGCGGCAGTCCGATGTCAGCACCCGAATTTCTCATTGTCACCGATGCTCTGGTTGCCAATGCGGCAGTGCTGGAGGATGGCGGTTACCTGCTGCATCCATCGCTACAGCCATGGCAGAACCAGTTGGAGAAGTGTTCAACCCGCTGGTTTGAGAGCAGACCGCAATCCGCTATTGAGTGGTATGCAGCAGTTGCAGAGCGTGATGTTGCATCACTGCTTAGCTCCGCTCTGGATAAGAACGAGCTTGAAGGATTCAGCCAGTTCTGGATCGCATCTCCATTTCACGCGCGCCTGATCCGTGATCGTCTGCAGGTGATGCCTGACGCCTACTTTGCATGGTCGGAGTCGGATGCCGTTTGGCTCTGTGATCTTCTTAACCCACTGCTCAATGAAGAGGGTATGAACCTCATCCGCCATCAGGCCTCTCCTGTTTTGTTGTGCAGGAATGTGCTGGATGCGGCGCCACTCTCGTTTGCCGCTATTTCCGGCCATACCCTTCCCAACAGGCACCCGGAAGGTGCCGATGGAGGCGCTCTGATGCGCCTGACAGCCGAAATTCAGATGATGTTGAACCAATACCCGTCCGACAGTAGAAGAGCTGCTGGTGAGCCTGATGTTGACGGCCTCTGGTTATGGGGCGGTGGTTTGATTAAGTCTGCTTCCGGCATTAACCCGGTTCCCGTGGCCACCCGCAATCCACTGCTGAGATCTGTGGTGGATGCAAAGGGTGCGGTTGTAGTGATCAGCGAGGCTGAACGGTTGCCTGACCTGATCAAAGAGGGGCAGGCCTTGCCGAAGCGAATTGTGCTGGCCGGTGGAGATCACGCACTGCTCATGTCAAAGGCGTTACTGCCTAAGTTCGGTAAGCCATCCTGGACTCCGAAGAGGGTGAGTGCTGAGAGCGATCTGGTCAGATCAATGCGGGAGTCAATACATGCTGCCTGAAGAGAGGACGCTGAAAGGTCGCTCGCTGGTCTGGCGGCACGGGCCGCTTGAGGCCTCCGATCCGCTGGCAGCGTGGCAGGGGCTGCTTGATGCGCGCGGGCTGCATGAGTCCGACCCGTTTTTCAGCCCCAAACTCTCCGACCTGCCTGACCCAGAAGAGATGGTCGATATGGCCAAAGCGGCAGAGCGGGTGACTCAGGCGATTATCAATCGTGAACATATCCATGTCTTCGGCGATTTTGATGCCGATGGCGTCAATGGGACCGCCATCCTGACGCAGGCGCTGAAGGCTGCCGGCGCAAAAGTCACCTCATCGATTCCACACCGCTCAGATGATGGTCACGGCATTGGTGTCGAACCGGTTCGCGAGGCTGCTGAAGCAGGGGCCCATCTCGGTATCAGTGTCGATACCGGTACCACATGTTTTGAGGCATGTGATGAGGCAATGCGGCTCGGATTTGACCTGATCGTTACGGACCACCATCTGCCCGATCAGTCCGATGGCAATGAAAAGCTTCCCGATGCGTTTGCCCTGCTTAATCCGGCGCATAGGCGGTGCGGTTTTGCCGATCGCAAGCTCTGCGGTACCGGTGTCGCCTTCTTCCTGCTGATGAGTGTCTGGAAGCGGCTCAGGGAGGCTGGATACGAGGTTGATTTTGATCTCCGTTCGCTGCTGGATCGTGTGGCCATTGCGACGGTGGCCGATGTGATGGATCTGGTCGGCGTGAACCGAATTCTTGTCTATCACGGGCTGCACCGGCTGAACAGCAATCCCTGCGTCGGGTTGGCGGCACTGATGCAGGTGGCCCGGGTGAAAAAGAGCGTTAGCGTTGAAACCATCGGTTTCTATCTGGCTCCCCGGATCAATGCGGCCGGCCGCATGCGCCATGGCGAAGAGGCGATGCGTATGCTCTCCTCATCCGATTTCGATGAGGCGTTACAGCTAGCCGGGATGCTGGACGAGACCAATAAACAGAGGCGTCTGGTCGAAGCTGAAGTATTCAAGCAGGCCGAGGCCAAGCTTGGTGACAGTCCTGTACTGGCTGTCTTTGACGAAGCATGGCATGCCGGCGTTGTCGGTCTGGCGGCGGGTCGCCTGGCCCGCAAGCACGGCAAGCCGGCTGCAGTCGGCTTCGTTACACCGGATGGTGCAGTGCGTCTCTCGCTGCGCGGCAGGCCCGGCTTCCATATCGGCGAGCTTCTTCATGCGTGCAGTGACTGTCTTGAGGGGTTTGGCGGTCATGCCGGAGCCGGTGGCGGTACGGTCTCAGACGGGAAATGGAATCTCTTTGTCGAGATGTTCGGGGCAGCCATCCATAGACAGGCTGTTCATGCCGGTGACCAGTTGACCGCTCCTGTGGATGGAGTGTTGGCACTGGATGCCATGCACTTCGGCCTTGCTGAAAGGCTGCAGCGCTTCGAGCCGGTGGGCCAGGGTAATCCGGCCAGCCAGTGGTTGATCAGGGATGTTCATATTGCCGAGAATCGTGCGCTGAAGGGTGGTGTGGTACGACTGAAGGTAAGTGATGGTTCCAACTGGTTTGATGCTATCGTCTTCGGTGGCGGTGTTTATGGCGATACACTGGAGCGCGGCGCTATTGTCTCGCTTCTTGGCCAGCTCAAACCGGATGACTACCGTGGAAATGGCGCGGTTCAATTTGTCGTCGAGGATGTGATAGTAACAACCTGATTTCCGCATAGAACATGTTTCCGTATCCCAGCTTTTGAATTGTTTGTCAGGCGAAAAAAGTCTAGGGTAGTCATAAGGTTTCTATTGGGGTACTCGTATGAACTTATCTCTTCCAGCCATTTCGGGAAATGGCAACCCTCCCGAAAAACCCCGTCTTAAGTGGGCTATTCTGATTCCTTTTATCGCTGTCATTATTACGGTGGTTTCCCTCTTTTCATACACCACCTACCTGCAGCAGCAGAAGGACCTGGATTATGAAGCTGAAAGGGTCAGTTCCTCGATTCAGTATCTCTATGAAAAGGGCCTGATGGATCATGCCGAGATTCTGGCGGCAAGTGCCGAGAGCATTGTTCACAACGAACAGCTTGCTGAAGCATTTATCAGAGGAGACCGCCAGCAGCTTCTTGAGCTCAGTCGCAAACAGTTCTCCGACTATAAAGCTAAATATGGCATCACGCACTGGTACTATACAGGCAAGGATCGGGTGAATCTCTTGAGAGTCCATCAGCCGGCACGCCACGGGGACGCTATTGATCGATTCACCATGCTGGAGGCGGAGCGAAGCGGCACATCCTTTTACGGAATGGAGATCGGGCCTCTGGGAACCTTCACACTTCGCTATGTCGAGCCGTGGTATACCGTCAATCGCCAGGGCGCCTCTTCGCTGATCGGTTATGTTGAAGTGGGCATGGAGGTCGAACACCTGTTTGATGAGATTGAGAATATGATGGATACAGGTATTTCGATATTTATCGAAAAGTCGCTACTGGATCAATCCCGCTGGGAGGAGGGTGTAAAGATGCTGGGCCGTGTTCCCGACTGGGATCGGTTCCCCAATCTTGTCTCGACTGCATTCCGGCAGGAGAAGGTTTCCGGCCCGCTGCTGGACCAGTTTGCCAGCAAAGGAGAGGGGCTGAGGATTGCGCCTGCCGATATGAGTAGCGGCGAAGTCGATTTTCGGGTGGTTCCGGTGTCGTTGAGGGATGTGCGAAAACAGCATATCGGCTACGCAGTTGCTTTCATGGATATCACCGCTAAATCGTTGGCCGCCAGAGATCAGGTGATCATCGCACTTGTGTTTGCCATGATTGTTGGCCTTTCACTTTTCGGATTCTTTTACCGTCTACTAGACTCAACGGAAAAGAGCCTGATTGAAGCTGATGCCAAGTTGAGATTAATGGCCACTCACGATGGGTTAACCGGCCTGCTAAATCATCGGATGTTTCAGTCGAAGCTGGAGGAGGAGAGTCAACGGGCTTCCAGGTACGGCAAGCAGCTTGCGATGCTGATGATCGATATCGATTTCTTTAAAAAAGTGAATGATAGTTATGGGCACAATGTGGGAGATGTTGTGCTGAAGAGAGTTGGGGCGCTGATAGAGGATCAGTGCCGGAATATCGATACGGTTTGCCGCTATGGCGGTGAGGAGATGTCAGTGCTTCTTCCCGAAACCACGCTGGATGAGGGTGTCCACGCTGCCGAACGGATTCGCATGCATATCGAGAGGGAGGCTTTTGAAGAGGCAGGGGTGGATGGTTTGAAGGTGACCGTCAGTATCGGTGTTTCATCATTTCCTGACCATGCTGGAACACCCATCGAGCTTGCGCAGTCAGCCGACAAGGCCCTTTATGAGGCTAAAGAGGGAGGGCGCAACAGGGTTGTGGCCACCGGTTGTGGTTAATCGACTTTCCTGACAAAGCGGATAATCTGGCGGCGGGCCTTCTTGTCGGGTCGTTTTTTCGGGGCCGCAGCTGTATACAGCTTCCGTATCTCCCGTTCGGTCTCGCGTGCTCTGATGCTCTCCTCATGCTCTTCATAGAGGGTGCGGGCCACGGTTGCTGAACCCCGTTTCTCGGCAAGGGCGGTGACAGTGACAACAAACCGTTCCTGCTCACGGAGGATGGTCAGCTGATCGCCGCACTCGATCTTTCTGGAGGGTTTTACAGGTTCGCCATTGAGCTGTACGTGGCCGCCGTTGACCTCTTCGGTGGCCAGTCCGCGTGTCTTGAAGAAGCGGGCAGCCCAGAGCCATTTATCGATGCGTACGGCCACAACTCCTCCTCTTATCCGGCTCTCTTAAAGCGGATAAGAGGCTAGGCGTTACATTGCGAATAGTAAATGTATGCAGCAGCTCTATGCTTCGGCTATGAGTCTGAACGATGCAGAGATAATCAGAGGCAGTGTGTCACCGAAGCCCTCTCATATTACGCTACCGAAACAGGAGTACCCTTTCCCTTCGCTGCTGGACTTTCTGGACGGTCATTTTCCAGGCGTCGGCCGGGATGTCTGGCTGGAGCGTCTGCAGAACGGGAAGCTCAGCGATGAAGAGGGGAGAACGGTGGATGAAACAACCCCATACCGTATCAACGCCCGGCTGAGATATTTCAGGGAAGTAAAGGCTGAACCGCGCATCCCTTTTGAAGAGTCGATTCTCTTTGAGAATGAAGAGATTCTGGTGGCCGATAAGCCGCACTTTCTGCCGGTGACACCCACAGGAAAACATGTGAATGAATGTTTGATGCACCGTCTGGTGGCTCGCACAGGTAATAGCGAGCTTGTCCCCGTGCACCGGCTTGATAAGGAGACGGCAGGCCTAGTGCTGTTCAGCAAGCGTCAGGCAACGCGGAAAGCCTACTTCGGCCTGTTCGAGCGGCGGTGTATCGATAAGCGTTATGAGGCGGTTGCATCGCTGCCGGATGAACCCGGACGCAGATCCTGGTTGATCGAGAGCCGGATCGAGCCCAGTGGTGAGTGGATACTCTGTCACAATGTGGCGGGCAGGGTGAATGCGCGCTCCCGTATCGAGATGCTGGAGAGCCAAGGAGATTACGCCTGTTTTTCGCTCTCGCCGATTACAGGGAAGACGCATCAGCTGCGCCTGCATATGGGTTTGATCGGTTCACAGATTCTCAATGATAAATTTTATCCGGAGCTGATGCCGGAGTCCAAGTCTGCCGACTACAGCAAGCCACTGCAGCTGCTGGCCCGAAGCCTCCAGTTCACTGATCCGCTGACGGGTGCATCCTGCGCCATTGAATCCCGGCTGAAACTGGCAGCATGGCCTGCATAGAACAGGCTTGGATGCCTCTCTATGGCTTGATTTGAGTCGCTCAGATCAGTACCTTCCACGACCCTTCCGGTAGGGCTTTTTTTTGGAGAGTTAATATGAATATTGAAGACCAGATTGCAGGATTCAGAACACGTGCCGAGGATTTCGGCAGTCGTTTGAAATCGCTGCGGAGGTCTCTTTGACGTCTCAACCAAAGAGGAGGAGCTGACAGAGCTCAACGCCCGCATCGAAGATCCAACCCTCTGGGATAATCCTGAGGCTGCCCAGCAGCTGATGCAGGATAAGGCCCGGCTGGAGCGGGTGCTCAAGAATGTTCATGAATCGGAATCGGGCCTTGAAGATGCCGTGACGCTTTTTGAGATGGGGGTTGATGAGGGAGATCGTGACTCTCAGATTGAGGCGGTAAGCGCCCTCGAACCTGTTGAAGAGACCATCCAGTCGCTTGAGTTGGCCCAGATGCTTGGTGGCGAAACCGATGCCGAGTCGGCGTTCCTTGATATCAATGCGGGTTCCGGAGGTACCGAGGCTCAGGATTGGGCTGAAATGCTTCTGCGAATGTATCTTCGCTGGGCCGAACGAAAAGGTTTTAAGACCGAACTGATGGAGTGTACCGCCGGTGAAGAGGCGGGCATCAAATCAGCCACCGTATCGATTAAGGGCGAATATGCTTACGGCTATCTGAAGGCCGAGATCGGTGTTCACCGCCTGGTACGTAAATCACCATTCGATTCGGGTAATCGTCGTCATACTTCGTTCTCCTCCGTGTTCGCCTATCCCGATATTGAGAAAGAGATCGATATCGACATCAATGAAGCCGATGTGCGTACCGACACCTATCGTGCCAGTGGCGCCGGTGGCCAGCATGTGAACAAGACCGATTCGGCTGTTCGTCTTACCCATATTCCAACCGGAATCGTTGTGCAGTGCCAGAATGACCGCTCCCAGCACAAGAACAGGGCGGCAGCATGGAAGATGTTACAAGCCCGTCTCTATGAGCGTGAAATTGAAATGCGTAATGCAGAAAAGCAAGAGATGGAAGATAGTAAAACCGAGATCGGTTGGGGGCATCAGATCCGTTCCTATGTACTGGATCAGTCTCGTATCAAGGATCTCCGGACCGGTATGGAGACAGGTAACACACAGGCCTTTCTCGATGGTGACATTGATGCCTTTATTTCTGCCCAGTTGATGGGAATCAAGCGTGGTGAATCGGATGATTAAGCGCTTTCAAAACAACGTCTAACACTTTATTTTACTTTATTTTTTTACGCTCGGCGCTATACTGCGCGGCTTTTGCGTGACGCACCGCAATATTTTGGAGGTTTTTGTATGATCAAGCTCTATTCGGATCCGCAGTGCCCGAACTCGCATCGGACCCGTATTGTCTTGGCGGAGAAGGAACTGCCGGTAAATACTGTCGAATTGGAACCGGAGGCACTCCCTTCCGATTTTCTTCAGATTAACCCATATGGAAAACTTCCAACTGTTATCGATCGCGATATCGTCTTTTTCGAACCCTCCGTGGTCAACGAGTATCTGTATGAGCGTTATCCGCATCCACCGCTGAAACCGGGGTCACCGGCTGAACGGGCCCAGATGCGACTGGCTGTGCTGCGTATTGAAGATGAGCTTTACCCTCTCTTTTTCAATCTTGTCAAAGTGAAGAAGAAGACGGAGCCGATGAAGAAGCTGCGTGCCTATCTTGATACCATTGATAGCTACCTTGCCCGTCAGGAGTTCTTTATCGGTGAGCAGTATACACTTGCCGATATCACACTGGCTCCGATCCTCTGGCGCCTCTCTCCCAATGGTGTCGATACAGCCAAATGGCCTAATCTTGAAGCCTATATGGACCGTCTGTTTGAGCGACCTGCTTTTGAGCGCTCGCTTTCCGAGTACGAGCAGATCCTTCAGGAACGCTTCTGATTCTAATGGGGTGGGGTAAGCTCCATCCGTAAACCGTGATGGAGCTTACTTAACACTTCAGTTATAGTGATGATGCTTTTGCACCTATAAGTGATACTCACCAGGAGTTGGTTTGGAATTTGATATTCTGCATCAGGATCACCCGGATCGGGGTGAGGTGATTGACTACATTCATCGCAAATTTGCACAGGCCTATAATGCCGACGTCAAAACTTTCATGCCTAACTTTATCCGGGTTCGCTATGCCAATGGCTCCTATAAATCGGTGATGGGCTACCGAGATGCTGCCAATCATCGACTCTATCTCGAACATTATCTGGATGAGCCGGTTGAAGTGATGATTGGTCGTTATTTGGGGCAAACCATTGACCGCGCATCCATTGTTGAAGTGGGGAACATGGTAGAGGATCAACCCGGTGATGCCCGTCTTGCTATCATTACCGCCACTGCATATTTTCATTCGCTCGGATACCGCTGGGTTGTCTTCACCGGTGTTGGCAGACTCCGTAATGCTTTCCGACGCTTGGGTCTGAATCCTCTGGAGCTGATGGAAGCAGATGATTCGCGCCTGTCGGAAGAGGAGCGAAAGAGCTGGGGAAGCTACTACAGGGGGCGGCCGGTTATCTGTTTCGGTGATATTGAAAGCGGTTACAACAATCTTCAGGAACTCTGGTCGATGTTGAGAACAACGTGGTCCAGTGCGATCAGGCAGGGTGAGATGATGCGTCGTGACGAGGAGCCCAAAGCGTGAGCCTCGTGCTGGCGGCAGTGCGAGAGCATGCCACCTGCCAACCCGAGGCGATTGCCATAGAGGCATCCCAGCCCGGTTTTTCACTCAGCTATAGCGGGTTTGCCGAATCCGTGGAGCGTCTGGCTTCACTTTTCCGGGATTCGGATGTACGTGTTGCTGCGATCTTTGCCGATAACACGCCGGCATGGTGTGTTGCCGACCTGGCACTGGTTGAGGCGGCAATCCCTTCAGTCCCGCTACCCCATTTCTTTTCACCGCAACAGTTACTGCACCTTTTTCAATCGGCAGGCGTAAACCTTCTGATCACCGATCAGCCTGAAAAGGTGATTCAGCTGCTGGCATCGATGCAGATCGAAACTGATGCCACTCCGCTTCCCGTCGCTGATCTGTACCGGATCGACTTCCCGTGGATGCCTGCGGCGGTTTTGCCGCACGGGTGTGCCAAGATCACCTTTACATCCGGATCGACCGGTGACCCCAAGGGTGTTTGCCTGACGCAGGAGACTATGGAGCAGGTTGCGCTTTCGCTGGTCGAGGCGACAGGCGCGCAACGTGATGACCGGCACCTCTCCGTCATGCCTTATGCAACGCTACTGGAGAATATCGGCGGCCTCTATGCGCCGCTTCTGGCCGGAGCCACCGTTTGTGCTCCGGGGTTTGCCGCTGTCGGGCTGTCCGGTGCCTCAGGGCTTGATGTGCAAACCTTTGTTTCACGTCTTGCCGCCTCAGGTGCAACAACAACTATCATGATCCCCCAGATGCTGCATGCACTGGTCAGTGCAGTGTCGATGGGTATGCCGAAACCGGCCTCTCTGCGTTTTATTGCTGTTGGTGGTGCCCCAGTCTCTCCGCATCTGCTGGAGCAGGCGGAAGCACTCGGCTTGCCGGTATACGAGGGCTACGGTCTTTCGGAAGCGGCAAGCGTGGTCGCTGTTAACAGGCCGGGGGCAGTGTTGCCTGGAAGTGTCGGCAGGCCACTGCCGCATGTGAACCTCTCGTTTGCCGAGGATGGCGAGATTCTGCTGCAGGGCAATCTCTTTTCCGGTTATCTTGGTGAGGATCCGCTGACCGGTCAATGGTGGCCTACGGGTGACCTGGGTTACCTTGATGAGGCGGGCTTTTTGCATTTGTCGGGACGCAAGAAACATATTTTCATTACGGCCTTCGGTCGCAATGTTTCACCGGAGTGGGTGGAACGTGAGCTGTCCATCGAGCCTGCCATTGCTCAGGCCTGCCTGTTCGGTGAAGCACAGCCTTTTAATGTCGCGCTAATCCAGCCGCGCCAGGGTTTCGACGCCCAGGCGGTGGATGAGGCAGTCGCTTCAGCCAATAGTCGACTTCCCGACTATGCACGTGTCAGCCGCTGGGTGGTGGCCAGAGAGCCGTTTACAGTGGCCAATGGTCAGTGGACGGGTACAGGCCGGCCGCGGCGGGGAGAGATCGAGCGAAGCTATGCTGAAGAGCTGAAAGCGATATACGAGGAGCAGGTATGAACTTTTACGATCATCTGGTTGCCGCTACCGAAGCGGATCGCAATGACCTTTTGTCGATCCCGTTTATTCAGCAGGGAGCAGCAGGGCACCTTTCGCTGGAGAGCTATATCGCATTTCTATCGCAGGCCTATCACCATGTAAAACACACCACACCGTTGCTGATGGCGACAGGAGGTCGTCTGCCCGAGCGGCTTGAGTGGCTACGTGAAGCGGTGGGTGAGTATATCGAGGAGGAGATGGGGCATCAGGAGTGGATTCTCAACGATATTGCTGCCTGCGGTGGTGATAAGGAGGCGGTTCGGCGTGCAAAGCCGCTACCGGCTACCGAGATCATGGTCTCCTATGCATACGATACGGTTCAGCGCCTTAATCCGGTCGGCTTTTTCGGTATGGTGCTGGTGCTTGAAGGTACGAGTGTTGCACTGGCAACCCACGCAGCCGAAAATATCCAGCAGAGCCTGAACCTTCCCATGACAGCATTCACCTATCTGAACTCCCACGGTTCACTGGATATCAGTCATGTCGACTTTTATGAGAAGCTGATGAATCGCTTGGAGCTTGATGAGGACAAGGATGCAGTGGAGCACTGTGCCAGAATGATGTACCGGCTCTATGGTGATATTTTCCGTAGCCTGCCGATGATTCCCAGAGAGGAGAGTTGAAATGGATCTTCAAAATAAGCGTGTCGTACTGACCGGCGCAGCCGGCGGCATGGGAACTGTGCTGGCCCGGCTGATGAGTGAGAAGGGTGCCAGGCTGGCACTGGTGGATGCCAATGGCGAAGCTGTGGAGAAGCTGGCTGCGGAGCTATCCGGCGCGATTGCTGTTGCCGGTGACCTGGCCACACGGCAGGGGTGCGAAGCGATTGCCCGCGAGACAGGTGAAAAGCTCGGTGGGGTGGATCTGTTGATCAACCTGGCAGGTATCATGAGCTTTGCCGCATTTGAAGATGAGGATGATGAGCGCATCGAGCTATTGATGCATATCAACCTGATCGCACCGATGCTGATGTCGCGTGCACTGCTTCCCGGCATGTTGGCCCAGAACGCCGGCCGCATCGTCAATGTCGGTTCGATGTTCGGCTCCATCGGCTTTGCCTATTTCGCTGCCTATTCGGCCAGCAAGTTCGGACTGCGAGGCTTTTCACAGGCACTTCGCCGTGAACTGGCCGACACCGGTGTCGGGGTCACCTATGTTTCACCACGAGCTGTGAAGACACCGATCAATACCGGTCCGATTATGCGTATGGGGGCTGCCACAAAAATGAACATGGATGATCCCGATGTTATTGCCGGTAAGATTCTGGCGGCTATTGAAGCTGAGAAAAATGAAGCCTATTTCGGCTTCCCTGAATCACTTTTTGCCCGCATCAATGGTATTCTTCCGGGTGTGGTGGATGGTGGTACTGCAGACCAGAACCGTATTGCACGAGAGTTCGCCAAAGGTACAAAATAACTGTTTATTGATTTTTCTGAAGGAGTGAAGATGAAGAAGATGTTGATGAATTTTTTAGCCGGGCTTTTTGCAGCTGTTTCGATGGCCGGTGTCGCCTCAGCCGATTCGGTCATGGATAGCGTTATGACGCTT
Organism: Mariprofundaceae bacterium; assembly: GCA_050301755.1. Classification (GTDB taxonomy): domain Bacteria; phylum Pseudomonadota; class Zetaproteobacteria; order Mariprofundales; family Mariprofundaceae; genus WSZY01. Next base: position 32,831 of record JBNKZS010000008.1, on the reverse strand, counting down.
CAGCATGAGTGGGCGGTGGCCAACTATCAGACCCCTGAGAAGGATAAGGAGGCGGTCTTCAGAGCTCTGGTTGCCAAGGCCGAAGGCGTGACAAAGGCGTATCCGGACAGGGCGGAACCGAAGGTCTGGGAGGCGATTATCCGTGCCGGCCTGGCAGGTGCCATGGGTGGTCTCTCTTCGCTGTTCAATGCGATGCCCGAAATGGAAAAAGGGCGCGATCTGCTTCTGGAGGCGGAGAAAATTGACGCCAGGACACTGAATGGTTCGGTCTACACCACACTGGGCAGTTTCTACTACATGGTGCCGGGTGGTTTCATCGGCTTTGGCGATAAGGATAAGGCACTGGCCTATCTGAAGAAGGCGCTCGAGGTTGCTCCGGATGATATGGATGCCAACTATTTCATGGGTGACTTCTGGCTTGAGAAGAAGAAGTACAAGGAGGCCAGACCGTATTTTGAGAAGGTGCTGGCTCTTGCTGATGTTGCCGGTCGTCCCATCTACTCCAAGGGGCGCAAGGCTGAGGCTGAAGCAAAACTGGCAAAGGTGAAGAAGAACACCTTCTAGGTTCAAGTTTTACTGGTGTTAAAAGGGGCGGCCATGGCCGCCCCTTTAGTTTAAAGCCGCTGGAAGACAGCTCTGATTTTTACCATTTTATCACCCAGCTGGAACAGGGCGAGCCCAGACAGAATGAGGGTGGTTCCCACGGCCACTTCCATGGTGATCGGTTCGCTGTTCAGGGTACTGCCCAGCACCAGTGCAATCACCGGCGTGATCAGAGTGATCAATGCCACCTGAGTCGCCTGAACATGTTTCAGCACATAGAAGTAGAGGGCAAAGCCCAGTACCGAGCCGAATAGTGCCAGGTAACCGATCGCTCCCACTGCCCTGCCGGTAAACTCAACCGGAATCTCAACGCCCAAAAAGAGCCATGTGATCAGGAAGAGGGGGGCTGCAAGTACCAGTCCGCCACTGGTCATGACGATGGCCGGAACATCGGCATTGATCCGCTTGACCCAGACACCACTGGCTGAGTGAATCATGACAGAGATCAACATGGCAAACATACCGAGCATCGCGCCTTCATTGATTTCAATGCCGGTGATGAAAATAAGGGCCAGTCCGGCCATGCCGATCAGCATGCCGCTCACTTTCTGAAGCGTTAGCGACTCTCCCTCCAGCCAGTAGCTGGCCATGATTCCGGTGAAGACGGGGCTCAGACCAAAAATCACCGAAATCCATCCTGAAGGAATGAATTGGGCTGCCCAGTATACGGTGAGCATGCCGCCGTAAATGCCGATGCCTGCCGCCACGTAGGCCAGCAGAGCCTTGCGATGCCACTTCATACCGGCGCCAAGCAGTGCTGCCACCACCAGTGCCAGCAGGGCACCGACCACCATTCGGCTGGTTACGCCGAAGAGGAAACCGACACCTTCGCTGCTCCACAGAATGGCCAGCGGGGTGGTGCTCCAGATGATGATGACGCCGATATATGCCAATGGAATGGACATCTCTACCTCCTGCGGGGACGTAATAAAAGGCTTTCCGCCTTTTTACTTTTTCGTCAATCGAAATGCGTGGATTTCTATCTACTTACAAATCACCATCTTCGTTGATGATTTGGGCACACTTCCATGTGTACCAGCTATTGTTCAGGCCAAAAAAAACGGCCACGGATTCGCTTGAACCCGTGGCCGTTGTTAATTTCCGATGGTTAGTTGTCAGCTAACTTAAGAGAGACTCCAGCGCACAGGCATAGCGGTTCGACGGACTACCGGTAGCCAGACGTATTTCGCAATTTTCACCTGTGACATTGATCTCAACATGGCGCGAAGCATGGGTGAGAATCATCGACTGTCAACGTCCTGATCGAGGAGTGTATCATTTCTTCCACACCTCCGGTTTGAAATGAGCTATGCTTGAGTCTCGGATTCATGAGAGAGGAGAGAGATGATGAAACAGATTCGACGATCGACAATGGCACTGGCCGCTACCATGGCACTGCTGCTCTCATCTTGCGCCACCCTGCAACAGGCGATGGAGTTCTCCTCGGTCAAGTTCACCTTTGATCGGGTCTCATCGGCAAAAGTGGCCGGTATTGACCTGATGAATATCCGTTCGGTCGAAGAGATGAACATGTTTGAGGTGGCCCGTGCCACGCTTGCCGTGTCGCGAAAGAACCTGCCGCTTGACCTGACGGTTCAGGTAAAGACGGAGAATCCTGTTATCAATCAGATTGCCGCCACACTGGTCAGCATGGATTGGACGCTGATGCTGGACGGCCGTGAAACGATCAGCGGCACGTTCAATGAGCGCATCACGCTTCCGGCTGGAGAGAAACAGACGATTCCGCTCAGGCTGAGACTCAATATGTTCAAGTTCTTCAATGAGAAAAATGCCATGGACATGCTCGATCTGGCACTGGCCTTTGCCGGTTCAGGAGGCTCGGTTCCCGAAGGTGTGGCTTTGAAAATCCGGCCGACGATTGATACGCCGTTGGGTTTGATGCGTTACAAAGAGATGCTGATCGAACCACCTCATAGCAAGAGGTGATATTATAGGACCATCTTTACATCGGGGTGCTTGTTGAAGGCCCGGTAGAGGTTATCCAGCTGTTCACGGCTGGTGGCGGTGAAGGTAACTGTGACGGAGAGGTATTTGGCTGAACTGCTCGGTCTGGACTTGATGGCGGCCTCACCGAGGTTGTCTACATGCCGATTGGCAATCATGTATATCTCACTCTCGAATGTGTCGGTGTTCAGTCCCATCACTTTGATGGGAAACTGGCACGGGAATGTTAACGGCGACTCTTCATGCATGGCGGAACTCTACTGATTAAACACAAAGAATGGTAATAGACGGGTTACTTTTGGCCGGATCGGGGTGAAAGCCGCGAACCAGAAGAATGTTGTCTCCTTTTGCTGCCATTGCCTGATTTTTCACCTGTTTCCGGGCCAGAGCATGGAGTTTGCTCCGTTTGATCTCATCAACCAGAACGGGAATGACGCCCCATAACAGGTTCATGCGTCTGTATATTTCCGGATGTGCGGTGATGGCGATGACCGGAGCGGACGGCCTTGCCGAACTGACAGCCCGGGTTGAGGCACCGGTAGCCGAGATCACCACAATGGCATGAACCAGCAGGTCATGGGAGAGCTCGGTGGTGGCGCGGGCCAGTGCTTCGGCGTGGGAGAGCGGCGGTGATGTGGATTGGGGCAGGGAGAAGCTCTTATGTGCGCCGCTGTGCCACTGGTAAGATTCGGTCCGTCTGGCAATCCTGTTCATGATGGATACCGCCTGAACGGGGTGGTTGCCGGCGGCTGTCTCGGCCGAGAGCATGATGGCATCGACACCGGAGCTGACGGCGTGTGCCACATCGGCGACCTCTGCCCGGGTGGGCTGTGAGTGCTCGATCATCGACTCCAGCATCTGGGTGGCAACGATAACCGGTTTGTTGGCAGTGCGGGACAGGTCGATCAGCTGCTGCTGTACCATCGGCACCTGCTCCGGTGGCAATTCAACGCCCAGATCGCCGCGTGCCACCATGATGCCGTCGGAGGCTTCAAGGATGGCATGGATGCCCTTCAGTGCCTCCGGTCTCTCGATCTTGGCAATGATGGCTGCGTCATGCCCCTCTTCTTGGATCAGATGACGCAGATCCAGAATGTCTTCACTGCGCCGGACAAAGGAGAGGGCGAGGAAATCGACCCCCAACTTCAGTGCAAAGCGAGCATCACTCCTGTCCTTGTCGGTCAGTGCCGGTGTCATCAGCGCAGTATCGGGCAGGTTGATCCCCTTATGGTCGCTAAGCCTGCCACCGTGGATCACGGTACAATGAATGTCCTGATCGTCGATGCGTTCGGGCGAGAGCTCCATCAGGCCGTCGGCAAGCAGAATCCGTTCGCCCGGCTTGATCTCCTCATGCAGCGTTCTGTACTGGCAGGGGATCAGGCCCGGACTGCCCGTGATATTGCGTGTTGTGAGAATGACGTTGTCTCTCCGTTTCAAAGAGATAGAGCCGTCGAGGAATTTGCCGACACGTATTTTCGGGCCGCAAAGGTCCGCCAGGATGGCGATAGGTTTGTCCATCCCGGTGGCGATGGAGCGGATGCGCTCATAGCTCTCGGTGTGGCTCTTGTGATCACCATGGGACATGTTGAGACGGAAGATGTTGGCACCGGCCTCAATCAGCTCCCGGATGGACTCCTTATCCCACGATGCGGGGCCGATGGTGGCGATAATCTTGGTGCGCCTGTAGATCAGCGTGGTGATGTTTGTTTCAATACCCATAGATCACTTTTAGATGGTGCAGGGCCATTTGTCGATAGCTTTGTCGATAGATTGAACGGTTACTTGTGAAATGCGGTGAAGATTGCATCGGCAAGTTTGCTGGAGACGCCCGGTGCTTCGGCAAGCTGTTCGCGTCCGGCCTTCTTGATCCCTTCAATGCCGCCGAAATGTTTGAGCAGGGCTGCCCGTTTGGCCTTGCCAATGCCCGGAATGGTGTCCAACTGGGAGGTGAACATGCTCTGTTTCTTGCGTTTCCTCATATATTGTCCGGCAAAGCGATGGGCCTCATCGCGAACGCGGGCAATCAGCAGTAGGGCCGGGGAGTGCTTGCCGGGGGTATGTGAACCGGTTCGCCATGAACTCCACAACACCTCATCACCCAGTTTTCGGCTCTTGCCCTTGGCGACGCCGACCATCTTCAGATCAGCAAGCCCGAATTCGCCGGCAGCATCCACGGCCACGGAGAGCTGTCCTTTGCCGCCATCGACCAGCATCAGGTCGGGGCACGGGATGGTATCCTCATTGATGGCCCGGAAGAAGCGGCTGAGTACCTGCCGCATCGCCTCGTAATCATCGCCGGCCGGAACATCATCCAGCCTGTATTTCCGGTAGTGTGCTTTATCCGGTCCGTTCCAGTTGGCGAAGGTGATGGCGGCAACAGTCTGCTTGCCGCCCAGATGGGCGTTATCGACCGCCGCAATACATTGAGGTGTTTCATCAAGGTCAAAGAGATCGGCAAGTGCCTCAAAGGCCGCCTGTTGATCAATGTTGGAGCGGCTGGCCACGGCCTGTTCGCCGGCACGCCCGATCTCCTCCAGCCAGGCCGATCTGGCGCCGCGACGGGGCACCCGGATGGTCGCCTTCGAACTGCTGTGCAGCAGTTGCAACAGGCGCTGCAGCTCTGTCCGTTCGCTTTCGGATGCCTGCAGAAGAATCTCGACAGGTGGTGCTTCATTGCGGTAGCGCTCAATCATCAGGCTCTGGAAGATCTCGAAATCATCGGCCTCAATGGCCTGGTCGACCTTGATGTTGTGGATGCCGAGATTGCGTCCGCCGCGACGCAGGCCGATGGAGGCCATCACCGATGAGGCGTGGCGAACCAGCCTGATGGCATCGGCGTTATCGGGAAGTTCACTGTTATCGCCGCCGGCAAGGATGGTGCGCAATGCGCGGATACGGTCGCGGTAGGTGGCTGCCTCCTCGAAGTGCATTGATGCGGAGGCTTGCTGCATCTGACTCTCCCACTCCCTGATCAGGGTCGCATCCCTGCCCTTCAGGAAGGCTTCGGCATCATCTACCTGCACGCCATAGTCGCGTTCGGAGACAAGATCGCAGCACGGGGCAGTGCAGCGGCCGATCTGATGCTGGATGCAGGGGCGGGAGCGGTTGTTGAATACGGAGTCTTCACAGTCGCGCAGCAGGAAGGCCTTCTGCATGATATGCAGTGTTTCACGCACGGCACCGGCGTTGGGGAAGGGACCGAAATAGGTGCCAGCTTCACGTCTATTACCCCGGTAGAGTTTCAGGCGCGGAAAGGCCTCATCGGTAAGATGGATGTAGGGGTAGGATTTGGAGTCCTTGAGCAGCACATTGTAGCGAGGCTTGAGCTGTTTGATCAGGTTGTGTTCGAGGATCAGCGCTTCGGCCTCAGAGGTGGTGATGACAAACTCGATATCCCTGATCTGCACCACCATCGCCTGCGTGCGCGGAGAGTCGGGCCGGCGCTGGAAATAGCTGGAGACCCGTTTTCTCAGGTTTCGTGCCTTGCCGATATAGAGGACCTTTCGTTTCGCATCGAGCATGCGATAGATGCCGGGCTCGCGCGGCAGGTCGGTCAGAGCGATGGGCGGTTCAATCCACATCGGTTGATCTCTCTAGAGTTCGCTAAGTCTGTCGATCTCGGCAGCCGAACTGCAGAGCTCGAAAAGCGGGCAGTCATCGCACTGCGGCTTGGCACTGCAGTAGCATTTTCCCTGCTGAACGATCAGCGCATGATACTCCTGATAGAGTTGCGGAAGTCCCGGCAGGCGTTGGACAAAGTAGTTTTGAATCTCTTCATAGTTCATGTTGCCTTTGATCATGCCGAGCCGATTGAAGAGGCGTTTGGTGTAGGCATCAACGACAAAGGCCGTTTTATCGAGCGCATAGAGCAGCATGGAATCGGCCGTTTCCGGACCGATGCCGTGCAGATCCAGCAGGCGGGCACGCAGTGCTTTTGCAGGCCAGCGTTTCAAACCCTCTGTGCCGTTGTGTGAGGCGAAGAAACGGGAAAACTCAATAAGGCGCCTGCTTTTCTGGCGGTAAAAACCGGTCGGACGGATCAGTATCTCCAGCTGTTCCGGTTCGCAGGCGAGCATCGATTCAGGGTTGAGCATGTTGGCCTGTTTGAGATTGCTGATCGCAACCTCAACATTTTCCCAGCGGGTGTTCTGGGTCAGGATGGCCCCGATCAGCATCTCGAAGGGGCTCTCTGCCGGCCACCAGTTCTGGTCACCATGATGAGTATGGAGCCGTTCATACACTTCCAGAGGCGAGGCGCGCCTCAATCCTTCTTGCCCCGACGCTCGGCGGCCTCTTTCAGCTTTCTGACTTCAGCCGCCTTCATCGGGCGCCAACTGCCTGCCGGCATCTCCAGATCGAGACTGATCGGGCCGAACTTGGTCCGCATCAGGCGTCGCACCTCGTGGCCGCAGGCCTCAAGTGTCCGGCGTACTTCGCGATAACGACCACGATGGATGGTGACGGTGATCCAGCTGTGTCCCCGGGTCTCGGAGCTGACGGATACCTCCCACGGATCGCTGATGTCGCCATCACCCATATCGATGCCGCCTTTGCGCAAAGCTTCAAGTGATTCAAGGCTGAGCTGGCTGGTGATACGTACGCGGTACTGACGGGCAATTTTGGCGCCCGGATGAATCAGCTCCTGAGCCAGTTGTCCGTTGTCGGTGAGGATCAGTAACCCTTCACTATCCATGTCGAGACGCCCGACCGACTGGACGTTGGCGGGAATATCGAGGTGGTCGTAGATCAGTGGACGACCCTTGGCATCCTTTCTTGAGCAGAGAAGGCCGCGCGGCTTGTTGTAGATGATGTAGGTGTTGTTCAGGGCCGGAGTGACCACCTTGCCATCGACGGTCAGGATGTCTCGTTTACCGATCTTCACACCCGGCTGGGTCACCTTCTCGCCATTGAGGGTGACACGCCCCTCCTCAATCCAGCGATCGGCTTCACGTCGTGAGCAGATGCCGCAGGTGGCCAGGTAGCGGTTGATACGCTCGCCATCGCTTTTGACTGCGCTGGTTTGAGCCGTGGCAGCCCTATTTTCGCTCCTGTTCGGCGTTGCTTGGCCGGAACCCGTCCTGTCTGAAGGCCGGTTCGGACGCGAAGTGCGTTTCGCCTTCCCCTTCGATTTAATCCCCGGCTTATTACCCGGTTTGTTTCGATCAGGCGCGGCTGGTGAATTCTTCGGTTTCTGTTTCTGCATGGCTCTCTTCGGCGGACTTGTCCGCACTTGTTACATTCTCTTCGCTCTCGGTAATTCCGTCATCATCACGATCTTCTGGGAGTTCGATACCCTGCTCAGCCAATCGTGCCTCGACACTTTCGATCACCTCATCCTCGTCCATCAGTTGTGAGGAGTCGGGCAGGTCACGAAGTGAGTTGAGACCGAAGTCGGTGAGAAACATCTTGCCGGTACCGTAGAGATGCGGACGTCCAGGCACCTCCTTTCGTCCCAGTACCTTCACCCAGCCGCGCTCCTGCAGGCCGCCGAGCACCGAGCTTGAGACCTTCATGCCGCGCAGCGCTTCGATCTCGGCACGTGTCGTCGGTTGCCGGTAGGCGATGATGGCAAGGGTCTCCAGCATCGAGCGTGAGAGTCTGGCAGGACGTGTCTGCCACAGTCTCGATACCGTATCGCCATACTCTTCAGCCGTCTGGAACTGCCAGCCGCCGGCCACCTGCACAATGCGGATGCCGCGATCCCTGTACTCCGCTTCCAGTGTCGCCAGGACATCACGTAGGTCGGAGGAGGGGGTGTCGTCCAACAGTTCCCTGAGTTTCTGTAGTGTCAGTGGCTCATCGCTGGCCAGCAGCAGTGCCTCTACCTGATGGATCAGACTCATAACTCTTCTCCCCCCTTATCCACAGCGTCATCATCGGGTTCATCTATGGCTTCTCTCGCCAGCAGTGTGATTGATTCATAGCAATCGTTCTGAATAACGGTAATCAGCTTCTGGCGCCATAGCTCAAGGATGGCCAGCACCGTGGTTACCAGGGCCTCGCGGCCGGGCTGGCCGGCAAGCAGCTCTTCCAGTTGCACACTGCCGCGGCGAATACCCTCCATCACCACCTGCATCTGTTCGCGTACACTCATCGTCTCCATGAAGACCTGATGACGTACCTCGCCGCCAACGCGTTTGAGCACACTCCGGAATGCGAGCAGCAGCGCATCGAGATCGGGTTCCGGCAGCGGCCGTTCCACAAGCTTCGCTTCTGGAAAGATGGAGCGCTGGAACACATCGCGACCGCGACGCGGACGGGCATCGAGCTCTTCAGCCAGTACCCGGTACTGCTCATAGGCGATCAGCTGGGCGACCAGCTCCTCACGCGGATCGATCGGATTGCCCTCATCGTCAATCTCGGGGCGCGGCAGCAACATGCGGCTTTTCAGCTGCATCAGGGTGCTGGCCATGACCAGGTAATCTCCGGCGGTATCAAGATCCTGAACCTGGTTCGCCTTGATGATCGTAAGGTACTGCGAGGTGATGGTGGCAATCGGGATATCGAAAATATCCATCTTCTGGCTGCGGATCAGGTGCAGCAGGATGTCCAGTGGTCCCTCGAAGGCTTCTAGATGTACCGGCGGAAGATCGGGGATCGAGGTTTTCAGCTCGGCGGCTGATTGATCCTCAGCAACAGCAGCTCCAGTCACCTCGTAATTGATGATCTCTTCCGCAGCAGGCTGCATCAGACGCGGTAACCCATCTTCAGGGTCTTGCGAACCTTCTCCATGGTCCTGCCAGCCTCAACACGGGCCCGCTCGTTGCCGGCCTTGACGATGTCATGCACGTCATCGATGTGCGAGGCGATCTCAATGCGGCGATCGCGGATCGGTTGCAGCTCCTCTTCCAGATGGCCCAGCAGCACCTTCTTGCAGTCGAGGCAGCCGATGCCGGCTGTGGTGCAGCCCTGCTGTACCTCGGCACGCTCCTCTTCGGTGGAGTAGATCTTGTGGAAATCCCAGACCGGGCACTTCTCAGGAGTGCCGGGATCGTCACGTTTCACGCGTGCCGGATCGGTCGGCATGGTCTTCACCTTCTTCTCGGTCACTTTCCACGTTTCGCCGATCTCGATCGTGTTGTTGTAGGACTTGCTCATCTTGCGGCCATCCAGGCCGGGAAGCTTGGATGCAGGCATCAGCAGCGATTTCGGTTCAGGGAAGAGGGGAGGCAGTCCCTGGCGGTAGAGGTGGTTGAAACGGCGGGCCACTTCACGGGTTAGCTCAACGTGCGGCACCTGGTCTTCACCCACCGGTACGGCATCGGCACGGTAGATCAGGATGTCGGCGGCCTGCAGAAGGGGATAACCGAGGAAGCCGTAGGTGCCCAGATCCTTCTCTTTCAGCTGCTCGATCTGATCCTTGTAGGTCGGCACACGCTCAAGCCATGAGAGCGGTGTCATGAAGGAGAAGAGCAGATGCAGTTCGGCATGCTCGGGTACTTCCGACTGGATGAAGACAACAGCCTTTTCAGGGTCGATGCCGACAGCCAGCCAGTCGATCAGCATGTCCCAGATGGTCTGCTTGACGATTTCCGGATTGGCGTAATCGGTGGTCAGTGCGTGCCAGTCGGCGGCGAAAAACCAGCAGCGGTTCTCTTCCTGAAGATGCAGCCAGTTGTCCAGTACACCCTTCATGTGACCCAGATGCAGTTTTCCTGTCGGGCGCATGCCGGACAGAATGCGCATCGGTTTATTGTTCTCTTCGTTGTTTTCGGAACTGCTCACGAACCTCTCCCGTTATATTTGAACGCGTCGCACATGGAGGTGCTTTGGTGATCTAAATCATCAGATTCGCGATGATGGCATGCAGGTGTACAAATGCAACGCCGCCAACGACTGCCCGAGAGAAATTTCAGCATTGACGAACCACGATGCCTGCTTACAATGCGCGCTCCGTTTGGTTCCGAAGCGAGTCGAATGGAGCGATAAATGGCGCTTTAGCTCAGTTGGTTAGAGCAGCGGAATCATAATCCGCGTGTCCGGGGTTCGAGTCCCTGAAGCGCCACCACTTCAAAGCCCTCTGCGAAAGCAGGGGGCTTTTTTATTCTGGAGATGCAATATGGTTTATGGTCTGAATGACGGTTATATTCGGGCCTGAAGGCACCTTTTTTGAGGGTGAAAGTAAATATCCATGGAATGGTGATGAAGTGTAATTCAGGGCGGAGCCCCTTTTACGTTCAGTCTCGTTTAAAAAGGAATCAGCATGAAACATCCGGCCTTGATCGTGCTTGGCTTGCTCGCTTGTACAAATGTTGCTGCGGCGACGGAAATCAGCGACTTCATCAACAAACAAAACTGTGACCAGATTCTCGACAAGGGATTTTACCAGATATGTTACGACTACTCGGCCAAAGGTGCGAAGTATGTCGGCTATCTGCTGGACGGGGAGAAGGTGAATACGGCGGAGGATATCAAGAAGCGTCCTCGATTTTACCCCGACACGGCCATTCCGAGCCGCTACCGCACCACCTCTGAGGATTATACCAGGAACGAGTTCTATGCCGATCGCGGCCATCTGGCACCGGATGCCTCGTTCGACCATTCAGAGAAGTCGCTGCATTCTGTCTACTCGATGGCCAACATCATCCCGCAGTATTTCAAGATCAACCGCATGACATGGGTGAAGGCGGAGAAGTACGAACGGCTGGTGGCCCGCAAACTCGGTAGTGTTACGGTGATCAACGGCGTGATCTACGGCACGAAGCCGAAACGGTTGCGCAAATCGGATATCGCCTACCCTCAGGCCTTCTGGAAGATGCTTTTTGACAACAACGGCTTTGAACGATGCTTCTCTTACGACAACGACAGCCGAGTCAAAACCAAGGGTGATCAGCTGAAAGATCATATTGTTGACTGCAACCTGCTGGAAAAACGGTGGCGCCAGTCCCGCTCGGCATCTCTTCCGGCCGGAGGTTCACTGCAGCGGTAGATGCGTTTGCTCTGATCATGGTGCCCATGGCGCACAGATGAGAAATCTTGCTTGACTATCCAAACGGCAGGGGGGAGCGTCATTTCTGCGAGAGCAATCCTTTTGACTGGGAGAAGAGGGAGGTCAGATCGTGAAAAGATTGATTACAGTTTACCTGCTGGTGATTGTGTCAAGCCTGACACTGACATCATGTAAAACCATGAGTCCGGCCGAGTACGATGCGATGCAGCAGAAGGCGCGGCAGGCTGACGTACTGGCTGAACGCCTGAAAAAACTGGAAGCGGCACATGCGTCGATGCAGCAGGAGCTGAAGGCCGAAATCGAGGCACAGCGCATCCAGATCGAACGTCTCTCCGACCGCGAAGTGAAGATGACTATGCAGGAGGATGTGCTCTTTCCGCTGAGCTCCATTGTCATCAACCAGCAGGGTCGCGAGATGCTCGGCAAGCTTGCCAAGAGCCTGAAGCAGGCACCTGATGCAGCCATCAAAATCGTCGGCCATACCGATCTTCTGCCGATCACCGATCCGAAATTGAAAAAACGATTCATGGATAACTGGGAGCTCTCCGCCGCCCGTGCCGCCTCTGTGGCCCGTGTCTTTATCTGGGGCGAGCAGATCAACGAGGAGCGCATTCATGTTGTCGGCCGCTCCTATGTGGAGCCGGTGGGTGACAACCGCACTGAAGAGGGACGCCAGCAGAACCGCCGCATCGAGATATTCCTCGTTCAGTAACGGATAGGGAATTCACCTCTCATGAAAGGCCTTCTTAGCGAAGGCCTTTTTTATGCCGATTCTAGCGGATGAAACTGGTGGTACCGTCAGGCACGGTTTCTGATTAGGATTGCCGCGCGCACCGACCGGCGCACCCGTCAGATATCAACAGTTGAGAGAGGAACATGGGAAGAGCGTTTGAAGTCCGTAAAGCATCGATGGCCAAGACAGCGGCGGCCAAGACCAAGGTCTACTCCAAGTATGGCCGCGAGGTCTATGTGGCAGCCAAGAGCGGTGGTGCCGACCCGAGTACCAACCTGACGCTTAAACGGCTGATGGAGAAGGCCAAGAAAGATCAGGTTCCCGGCCATATCATCGACAAGGCGATCGAGAAGGCGAGCGGTGTTGGTGGTGAGGATTATACAACCACCCGTTACGAAGGCTTCGGTCCCGGTGGTTGCATGGTGATTGTTGACTGCCTGACCGACAATAATACCCGCACCTTCAACGATGTGCGCCTCTGCTTCACCAAGTGTGATGCGAAACTGGGTGGTCCGGGCGCGGTCGCCCATATGTTCGATCATCTGGCTGTCTTTGTTTTTGCCGGTGATGATGACGAGCCGGTGCTCGAAGCGTTGATGGAAGCGGATGTCGATGTCACCGATGTGGAGAATGAGAACGGCAAGATTACCGTGTTTGCACCGAGCAGTGAATTTTTCAAAGCAAAAACCGCACTGGCCGAGGCGATGCCGGAGATCGAACTGGAAGTGGAGGATATCTCATGGGTGCCGCAGACCACGACCACGCTCAGTGGAGATGATCTGGCTGCCTTCGAGAAGTTCCTCGACATGCTTGAGGATTGTGATGATGTGCAGCAGGTCTATCACAATGCCGAGTTTGCCGATTAACGCGTCTGGTTCTTAATCAGTAAAACCATAAAAAAAGGCCTGTGAATTATCACAGGCCTTTTTTTATGGTTTCGTCGCAGGCTGCTTAAGCCGGTGATGTCTCTTTGCCGATATGGGGACAGAACCACTGGTCCATATGGCGCTGCTGGTGGCAGCCGGCAGTTGAGCAGGCCTCATCGGATGGTGTCGCGGAGAGGTGACAGTTTTTCAGAGCAGCAATGATCTTCTCCAGACACTCTGCATGGAATGGTTTGCACAGATACATGCAGACCAGCTCCTTGAACTCCCTGTATCGCTCGGCATTACCGGACATGACGACAAACTTTTTGTCCGGATGGGTGCTGCTGATCTTCTCAATCATCTCAAAGCCACTCATGACAGGCATGCGAATGTCGGTAAAGGTGGCAATCGGCTTCACATAGTCGTGGCTGTTGACATAGCTGATGTATTTCTGCGGACAGTGAAAGGCCAAAGCGTCATAGCCCAGCATCTCCATCATTTCGGAGAGAACTTCTGATACCTCTATCTCATCTTCTACGATATGAAACATGCGACAAATGTATAAAGAGAATGGCGCGCGTCAATCGTTTTGATGATCTATAATCAGGTGCATGCGAAAACTGTTTCAATCGATCGAAAATAAAATTATCGCTGCAATCACCATTGCTTTTGCGGTGGTCGGTGGTGTTTCCCTCTCTTACCTGATTGAGATTGAGAAAAAACATCATGAGGAGATGTTTCTACACGAGGCACGGACGGTTTTTCAGCAGGTACAGTTGTCCCGAGGCTGGAATGCGAATCATGGTGGCGTCTATGTGCTGATGGCAGGCGGGGAAAAAACCAATCCCTACCTCTATGAGGTGGGGCCTGGTCAGGAAAAAGAGTCCGGTATAGATCCCGAACTGGTAGCCAAAGACGGCAGGCGGCTGACCATGAAGAATCCGGCCATGATGACGCGAGAGATGGCGGCACTGGCAAAAGAGCGCGGTTATGTTCAATTTCACCTGACAAGCCTGAAGTTGATCAATCCGACCAATGTACCGGACCAGTTCGAGCAGGAGTCACTCAAGGGGTTCAAGAAGATTGAAGATGAGCGGTATCTCTTTGAAGAGATGAATGGCAAGGAGCACTTTCGCTATATGGCCCCTCTGCTGATAGAGGATGCTTGTCTGAAGTGCCATGGTTTCCAGGGTTATAAAGTGGGCGATATCAGAGGCGGGATCAGTGTATCGTTCCCGGTTGAAAATCCGATGGCATCCCTTGCCGAGTATAACAATGCCTCCATGCTTGTCGGGTTCCTTCTCTATCTGTCGGTCATTCTCATCCTCTTCTACTTCCTCAGGATGTTTGTCAGTGGACCGGTCAAGAGACTGGTGGTTTTTTCCCACGATATCGGCAGGGAGTCGGCGGATGAAAGTATCCTGATCGATAGTGAGGATGAGGTGGGGCAGCTATCAAGATCGCTGAGTATTGCCAACCGGAGAATCATGGATCAACAGCTTGAATTGACGGATCTGAACCGGCGTCTCGAAGAGCAGACGCGGCGCGATTCCCTGACACAGCTCCATAACCGCCGCCACCTGATGGCGGAGTCAGGTCAGTGGTTTGCCAGGGCCAGACGATCGAAATCATCGATCTCAACCCTGATGCTCGATATTGACCACTTTAAGGAGATTAACGACCTCTACGGCCATAAGGTGGGAGATAAGGCGCTACAGTTTATCTCCGGGGTGTTGAAGTCGATGCTTCGGGAGTATGACATGCTGGTCAGGTTCGGTGGTGAGGAGTTTCTTATCCTTCTGCCCGATACCGGGCATGAGGAGGCATTTAAACTAGCCGAGCGCATTCGGCATGCTGTGGAAGGAATGCATGTTGAGCTGGATCAGATCACCTTCAGGCTCTCCGTCAGCATCGGTGTGCATACTGGTACTGACTGTGATCTTGAAATAGCCATTTCCTGTGCAGATAAGGCCTTGTACAGGGCCAAGAAAGGCGGCCGCAACAGAGTCTGTTGCCACGAAAACGGAATGTAGACCGCAGGCTAGTTCTCTTTCCTGTTTTTCAGCTCGATCCAGCGGGACATGAACTCGGTGCTACGATGATGGTGGTGTCGAAGCATGGATCCGATGAAGTTGTTCTGCCGATCCGCTTCGAGAGACCTGCGCATCTTCATGATGCGCTTTATCAGGGCTTCACCATTCCTCTTTTTGTTAAAGAGTTGCTGAAGAATGTTGAAACCATTCCGCTGTGCCTGATGCCAGAGCTCTTCATCCTGATAGATGGCGACAGCTGCTTCGGCAAAGGCTTCAGGATTATCTTCGATCCTCCCGCACCATGGCATGCCTCCCGTCATCGCTTCGGAACCAACCGATGTCGTGATGCTCGGTGTTCCGGCCAGCATCGCATCGGCAAGCTTGCCTTTGATGCCTGCACCGTAGCGAAGGGGGGCAAGTGAAACACGGGCCATCTTCATGACATCCAGTGCATCCGGAGCCCAACCCATCAGATGGAACCCCTCAGCAGGCTTGTGCAGTGCCGTGGCTTTTTTGGGGGGATAGGAACCGTAGATATGCAGCTCCGCATCAGGAAGCGAGTTGCGAATGAACGGCCAGATGGTCTCTTTCAACCAGAGAACGGCATCCCAGTTGGGCGCATGTCTAAAATTGCCGATGGAGATGAAGTGAGCCCGTTGATCAAATGCGGGAACCTGGGCTGCGACAAGGCTCTCATCAAACATGAATGGCGTGAGGTGCAGTAACTGTTTGGGAATCGAGAATTTTTCGACAAGAAGTTTCTCCTCATAATCGGAGATAAGCAGTGTGAGGTCGGAGCGGTAGATGGAGGCGATCTCGCGTCTGGCGATCTCATTGTGGAGGGCCTGGCTATCCAGCTCCTTTTCAACCCGGTGAGAGTTTCTGGCGATCCTGTGGCGTGCATCGCGAAGCAGGTGCAGGTCAATCAGCTCGATCATGCGCAGGGCTTGCGGTGCATGCTTTTCGACACGCCAGCCGAACTGTTCCTCCATCATGAATCGGTCGAAAAGAACCACATCGGGAGCTGTTTCAGTAATGAAGGCATCAAAAGCCGTGTCATTCACGGCAATGGATGTTGTCTCGACACCGAGCGCGTTCAGATCGGCCATATGCTCTGTTTGTACTGCGGGGCTGGCAAAGGTTACCTGCCACTGCTGCTCCAGAAAGAGATTGATCAACTCCATCATGCGAATGCCGGCACCGGATGAGGAGGGTTCCGGCCAGACATAACCGATGATGAGAATCTTTATCATGAGGAATCTCTAAAGTGGTAGAGGTTGAAAGTCCACTCCAATCAATTGCCGGACAGTTTCCGAGTGCCGGGGTCGGTTAAAGTTTTTGCAGTGCCAGCCGAAAGAGATAATACTGGGGGAGCTCTGTCCGTCACGGTTGCGATCCCTGTAGGGTCAGGATATTTATGGAGAGGTGGAAATCTTGAGTGATAACGGTTCAACGCCACTGCTTCGTTCCGGTTTTGTCGATATTCTGAACACCATTCCCGATGCTGTCGTTTCAATTAACGAAGATCAGAAGATCGTCTTTTTCAATGTCGGGGCAGAGCAGGTTTTCGGTTACACCCATGAAGAGGTTCTCGGCCAACCCCTGGAGATGCTGATACCAAGCCACTTCCATCATGCCCACAAGGAGCATGTTGATTCCTTCGTTCAGGCTGCCGAACCTCCCCGTTACAAGCATGCCAGAGGAGGTGTTTTCGGCCTTGCCAAAGATGGCACCGTCTTTCAGGCAGAGGCGTCGATCTCTACGGTAGATATTGAGGGAGAGAAGGTAACCACGGCTGTGGTCAGGGATGTCAGCGCCCAGGTCAAGGCTGAAGAGCAGTTACATATCCGGTCAGTGGCCATTGAGCAGGCTGCCGAGGCTGTATTGATCACCAACCGTGATGGTGTTATCGAGTATGTGAACAGGGCATTTACAGAGACAACCGGCTACAGTGCCGGAGAGGCGATAGGTGAATCCCCCTCCCTGCTCAAGAGTTCAGCTCAGGATCCGGCCTTCTACAGAGAACTTTGGCAAACCATCTCTGCCGGTGAGGTATGGAGTGGCAAGCTGATCGACCGGCGTAAGGACGGTACCTTCTATCCGAGCCAGATTTCCATCTCTCCAATCAAAAATGAATCCGGCCAGATTACTCACTATGTAAGTATCCAGACAGACATGTCCGAGAAAGAGTCGCTGGAGGAGCAGCTCTTTCAGGCCCAGAAAATGGAGTCGATCGGAACACTGGTAGGTGGCATCGCTCATGATTTCAACAATATTCTCACCGGAATCCTGGGGAATGCATACCTGGTCCATAAGTCTGCCGACAACTGGCAAGCTGTGATCGAACGAATCGAAACGATTGAAGCTCTCGGGTTCCGCGGTTCGGATATGATTAAACAGCTGTTGACCTTTGCCAGAAAAGATACGGTTGATACGACATCGCTTGATATGTCGAGGCTCGTGAAGGATGCGGTTCTGCTGGCCGGCACAGGTATTCCCAAGAGCGTTTCCCTCGCTTGCAATATTGATGAGAATAATCTCTATGTGAATGGCAATGCGACCCAGTTACAGCAGGTTGTGATGAATCTTGTCACTAATGCATACCATGCTGTGATGCATACAGAGCAACCGAAGATAAATGTGACACTGGAGAGGGTAGTTTGCGATATCAGTCAGCCAAACCTGTCCGGTAAGCAGTGTGTCAAACTTGTGGTCGAGGATAATGGCTGCGGAATCCGTAGCGATCATTCCGATAAGGTCTTCGAACCATTTTTTACCACCAAAGAGGTGGGTACTGGTACGGGGCTGGGGCTGGCAATGGTGTACGGATCAGTGGTTGGTCATGGCGGTTGTGTGAAGGTCGAAAGCGATGGGGAGGGAGAGGGTGCACGATTTACTGTTTATCTGCCTTTGGTCGAGATGGAGCACTCCGGCCTGAAAGAGGCGAGCCAGCCGGAGTTGGGAGGAAGAGGGCGTACGATTCTGCTTGTAGATGATAGTGATGATGTTCTGGCAACCAATAAAGCACTTCTGGAGAGCTGTGATTTCAATGTAGTGACTGCCACCAATGGCATGGAGGCGATCGAGGCCTTTAAATCAAGCCCGGACAGAATAGAACTGCTGCTGACAGATATGGTTATGCCGGAGATGAGTGGTATGGATGCGGCCAGAGAGATCAGGGCTCTGGATGGACAAATCCCGGTCCTCTTCATTACCGGCTACGACGAGTCATTCGCCATGGGGAGGGCGACACTGCCCGATCGATCGATTCTGATCACCAAACCTTTCAATATGGAACGACTCTCAGAGGCGATTCATCAGCTTATTGATTGAGTTGCAGATGTTTTGTGTGTATGCCCAACTGCCAAGAATCCGGAGATCGAATGGCTGAGCTTCTGTTCAAACTGAGAAATGTCCCCGATGACGAAGCGGATGATATCCGTCGCCTGCTCGCAGAACATGAGATCGATTTTTATGAAACCTATGCGGGCGGATGGGGCATCTCCATGCCGGGAATCTGGCTTCATGATGAGAACGAGCTTTCCAAGGCGAAATCGTTGATTCAACAGTACCAGATTGAACGTGCCCGGAATTCGCGGGCCGCCTACGAACAGTTGAAAGAGGAGGGAAGGCATAAAACGGTAGCCGATAAAATTACCGAACATCCATTCCAGTTCCTGATGTTGGCTCTGATTGTCCTCTTTATCCTCTATATATCGCTCAGGCCTTTTCTCAGTTTCGGCAGCTAGTCTGATCAGGGCGAGGGCAGGGCATCATTGGCAGGCAGTTGAGGGATCGCCACCGAGGCGTTGCTACCGGTAAGGCTCATCAGGAAGTCCAGTAACTCCTGTTCCTCCCTCTCTGTCAGGTGCAGTTCAAGAAGTTGGTTGTTGCCGTCACGACGATCCCCGCCGCGGCCATAGAATTCAATCACAGACATCAAATCACGCTTGTTTCCCAGGTGCATGTAGGGTGCCGTGTGAGAAACCTGACGAAGGGCGCTGGTTCGGAAGTGGTTCTTATCTTTCGGATTGCCGCTGACGTCAAAACGTCCCGGATCGAGTGTGTTGAGTCCCGTGTTGTGAAATTTTGAGTCGCTGAAATTGGGGCCGCTGTGACAGGTTGAGCATCGTGCCTTTCCGGTAAAGAGGAGAAAGCCCTGTTTGGCTGACTGCGACAGTGCCGACTTGTCACCGGCTACCCAACGATCAAAGGCCGAATCCTGAACAATGATGGTGCGCAGGAAATTGGCAATCGCCTTGGCGATATTGGTCGAATTCACGGACGATGATCCAAAGGCGGTCTGGAACCTCTGCTGATAAGCCTTCGGGAGTGCCGGTATGTCTCCGGCCATTACAGAGAGCTCCTTCAGATGAAGCTCGATAGCTTCTTCCAGTGTTTTACTGCGACCATCCCAGAAAAAACTGTTTTGAAAGGCGACGTTGATCAATGTGGGGGCTTGGCGCGCCATCCCGCCGCCTTCGTTGTTCGAGTTGGGTAGCGGATCGCTCCAGCCTGTTCCCGGAAAGTGGCAGGCTGCACATGAAAGGGTTCGGTCGCCGGTGAGACGCGGATCAAAAAAGAGCTGTTTGCCGAGGTCTTCCGTCGCTTTTTGGTAGGGGTTTGAAGTCGGGTAGGTGACTTCAGGCAGCCGCCAGCTTTTCAGCTCCTCTTCAGCGACAGGGTAAGGGGCTTCAGTAGCAGAGGCTACCGCGGTAAAGGCTGAAATAATGAACGGTAACGTGATCCATTTGATGATGCAGTTCACTCAACTCTCCATGATTAAGACCGCTCTCCACCTCTGAAATTCCCAGTTCGAGGATTTTACCATTGGGGCGGCAGTTATCAACTTATCGATAGGGCAGTGGATCGGTCCGGGAGAGTTTGGCAAACCCCTCCTGACGAAACAGGCATGAGTCGCAGTGCCCGCAGGGCATGCCATCCGGCAACGGATCATAACATGATCGGGTCAAGCTGTAGTCGAGACCGAGTTTCAGGCCAAGCGCAATGATCTCCGACTTATCCATCTGCAGAAGCGGTGCAACAATCTCAAAAGGTTGACCCTCTGCTCCTGCTTTTGTTCCCAGGGTAGCTGTTTTGGCAAAGGAGTCGAGAAAATCGGGGCGGCAGTCCGGATATCCGGAATAGTCGACGATATTGGCGCCGATGACGATTCGATTCGCATGAACTGCTTCTGCCAGCCCTGCTGCCAGTGAGAGAAAAATCATATTACGTGCCGGCACGTAGGTAATCGGAATGGAGGTGCTGTCGTGCTGGTCTTTTGGAACATCGATATCTTCAGTGAGGGCTGAACCACCAATGGCGCCAAGGTCAACCGAAATGACACGGTGATCCGTGATACCCAGAGAGCGAGCAACATTGGCGGAAGCTTCGATTTCCACCCTGTGGCGCTGCCCGTAGTCGAATGCGACGGTATGGCAGATCCAGCCCATCTCCTTGCTGGCCCATGCCAGTGCTGTAGCCGAGTCGAGTCCACCGGAGAGCAGGACGACCGCATGTTGATCAAGTGATTCAGACACCTGTTTTCTCCGCACTCCAGATATACTTATGTTGTTGCAGCTGCAGCCTGACCGGCAAGTGGTCGCGTAAAATCCATGTCACCAGTGTGGCCGCTTCGAGATGGTGCCAGGAGGGTGAAAGGAGAATCGGGACATGGATCTCTTCGAGGCGCTTTTCTGCAATGATCTTTTTAGCCCATTCGTAATCCGCAGGACTGTTGATCACCATCTTTATTTCATCATTGCGCTGGAGTTGTCCGATGTTGGACCAGCGATTGCGTCCAGCCTCGCCGCTGTCAGGTGTCTTGATGTCCATGATAATGGAAACATCGTCCGGAACCAGCCCAATGTCGTGTGCTCCGGCCGTCTCCAACTGGGTTGTATAGCCCTCATTCACCAGTGCCTTGAGCAGGGTGATGACATTTCGTTGGGCAAGAGGCTCACCACCGGTGACCAGTACAAGCGGGTGAGCGAATGAATGTACCCTCTCCATAATGTCGGCAATAGGGGTCGGAGAACCTGAGTCGGTCGGAATGGCCTGTGGCGTGTCGCAATAGTTGCAGTTCAGCGGGCAGCCGGCCAGACGGATAAAGGTGCAAGGGGTCCCGGCCAATGTGCTTTCGCCCTGAACACTCTCATAAATTTCATGAATACGAAGGGTGGTCGCAGAGGCTATTTTTTCTGCTCCGAATCGATCTTTCTGAGTTCGCTGCGAGCCTGCTCTGCCGCATTGGATTCAGGGTGTTGCCGGATCAGGCGTTGCAGCACGGCCTTGGCATCACCACGACGGTTTGATTCCTGATAAGCTGTTGCAAGCTTAAGCAGTGCGGCCGGATGTTTGGCACTATCCGGATAGTTGTTGGCAACCTGGTTGAAGGCATCAATGGCATCATTGTACTTACGCTGGGCAAAGTAGCTTTCAGCGAGCCAGAACCATGCCTGATCAGCATATTCGCCCTGTGGGTGTTCATGCAGTAGCGTCTTGAAACCGATTGAGGCCTCTTCGTAGCGGCCGCTCTTCAGTGCCAGGTAGGCAGCTGTATAGCTGTTTTTCTCGATGCTTTTATCACTGGGCTTAATTACAGGGGCGCCTTTACTAGTGGCGGAACGGATGCTTGATTCGATCTTTTCCAGTTTTCGGGCCAGTTTCTGATCTTTGGCGGAGACCTTTGAGGATACGATTTTGCGGGGAGAAGCCTTGCGAACAGCCATCACTGTTGCAGCCAGGGCCCTGTTCTGAGCTTCCTGCTCTTTCAGGCTCTTCTCCAGTTCAATGACTCTTGCCTCAAGGGTGCCTACCTTTTCCTGCATCGATGCATTGGCTGCTTGAGTCTGCTGAATGGACTGGAGAACAATCTCCTTGTCTGTCTGCCACGAGGCGGCGCCTTTCGGGGCACAGCCCGAAAAAGCGAGCAGCACGAAAAGAGCGGCCACCGGAAAAACCGATGGCCGCTTCAAGTCACTCAGGAGTGTCTGCTTAACGGGGCAGAATGTCCGCACGACGGTTCTGTGCCCAGCATGCTTCGCCTGTACCGGTGCAGACTGGCTTCTCTTCGCCGAACGATACGGTATCGAGGCGGCTTGAAGATACGCCCTGAGATACCAGATAATTCTTCACGCTATCCGCACGACGCTGACCCAGTGCCAGATTGTACTCACGGCTTCCACGCTCATCACAGTTGCCTTCGATGGTTGCATTCACATTGTTGCTTCCCAGCCAAGCTGCATAGGCATCAAGAACTGTTCTGCTGGATGCGTCAAGATCTGACTTGTCAAAAGCAAAGTAGACAGCATTGGCAGATGGTTTTTCAGCCTGCTTCTGAACAGCAGTGGTTGTCTCTTTCGACGAATGTGCAACCTCTCTCTTCTGCTGGCAGCCAGCAAACATAAGCCCAGCTGCGGCAAGCCCGATCAGGGCGATTTTTGAAACGTGTTTTAGATCCATTGGATTCCTCCCGGTAGATATTCAATAACTTTCTGAATTGAACACCAAACTCTCTATGCTGTCTAGGGGCGATGTGTTTTGCGTCACTAACGCGACCATGCAGGGTCGGATGCATCGACGTTTGGTGGTGTAAGGGCCTCGGCCTTCCCGCCCCATGAGGGGATGCGGAAAACCTGTCTGACGCCGTGATCTTCTACCGAGTAGAGAATCATCTGACCGTTTGGAGACCAGCTTGGCGATTCGATGCGCTTGCCGGTTGCCAGATATCGCAGGCCGGTGCCGTCAATATGAACCGTGGCAATCGCATACTCCCAGTTCTTCAGGGTTACAAAGGCGATACGGTCACCGTGTGGAGCCCACGAGGGTGAGGTGTTGTAGCTGGCCTCCAGGCTGATGCGTTCAGCTGCTCCGCCAGAGAGTTGTTTGCGATAGATCTGGGGGGAGCCATCGCGGTTGCTGGTAAAGGCGATCCATTTTCCATCAGGAGACCAGGTCGGGGTGGTGTCAATACCTGGATGGCGGGTGAACTGGCGCCATTTTTGAGTCTTGGTGTCATAAATATGAATTTCACTGTTGCCGGTGTAGGAGAGGGCTGCGGCAATATAGCGGCCATCAGGTGAAAACTCCGGTGTGCTGTTGAGTCCCTTGAAACTACCGAAGGCGATTCGTTCACCGGTGGTCAGGTCGAAGGTTTCCAGTCGTGGGCGGTTACCGACATAGGTGTTCAGCGCCACTCTGCGACCATCCGGAGCCCAATCCGGTGAGAGCAGCAGGGTGAAGTTTTTGCCGATGGCCTGCAGATTGGCACCATCCTGATCCATGTACATCAGATCCGCATCCTCACCCCGTTTGGTGACATAAAGAATGTGGCTGTTGAAGTGTCCATGTACACCGAGGATGGTTTCATAGACGAAATTGGCGACCTCATGCGCCAGTAGTCTTAGCTCGGCACTCTTGGCGGTTACGGTTTTGCTGGCTAACAGTTTGGTGCGAAAGGGGTCATGAACCTGAACATCAGCCTGCCATCCATTTTCTGTTCTGTGCAGAAGCGCAGCCGCTACCACATCCGCTCCGATAATCCGCCAGTCGGCATAATCGATTTTGGACATGGTCGCGATCGGATCAGCAATAAAGCTCAGCGGGTTGAGCGCGTTGAATGACTGGCTGGATTGAAGGTCGTTTTTGACAATATGGTAAAATTGCCGTTTTTCACTCTGGTCACCGGCATCTGCCTCGACCATCCAAGCCAGTTGTTTGGGACGATATTCGGATTGATACACGGTGAATTCAACGGCCTGTACCGAGGTTGAAATCATGAGAAGTAGCAAGAGCAGAACTGAGCGCATGTATTATTTTCCTTTGTACAATCTAGAACGTTTATTTCAGGGGTTCGAACCAGATCCGATTGACCCGGAAGGGTTCAAACTGACTCCGGGGAGGTACCTGAAAGGGTTCGGCGGCATAGATGGCTGTCAGCAGCGTCTGATCCAGCGACAGGTTTCCTGAAGATTCAAGTATACGAGCGCTGGCGACCCTGCCGTTCGGGCTTAGCACAACTTCTACCAGCGGGTTGGACACCTTGCCTGCATCGCTGGCAACTTTCCACCTGTTCTGGATCGCCTGTTTCATTCTGGCGATGTATTGATCGATCTCCTGTGTCGAGAGCTGTTTGCCAATCATGTCGGCCAGATCGTTGCGTGAGGCGGCAGGAGCGGTGATGTTGCTTTCCGATTCCACAGGGGCAAATGGATCGAAATCATCCTTGGTCGTTTTTTTCTTTTCCGGCTTCGCTGCGAGTTTGAGGGCAGGCTTCTGATTGCTCTTGGTTGTACGCTGTTTCTGAATCGAGCGCATCTTTTCGGCGATCTGCATGTTTTTAAGGTCTTTGGCCGAGATCATCTCCACTTCAATACGGGGCAGGGGGTCCGGGGCAGAGACCGATTGCCACCAGCTAACAATAATAATCAGGGCGATAACAATGAGATGAACAACACCGGCAAAGATGAAATCCGCGGCTTTCAGGCTGTTGTTGTCCGAACTGTTAACGGCGTGGTTCAGTAACAAGTCCAACTTTCCTGATGCCGGCCTGCTCCAGTGCACTCATGACACGCGCCACATGTTCATATGCGGTTTTGGCATCACCCTGTATGAAGACAGGAAGATTGGGTTTGGTCTTGCGAATCGCCTCAATGCGAGGTGCAAGCTGTTTCAGTTCAATGGCATGCTTCTGGATATAGATTTTGCCGTTTCTATGGATGGAAACGACAAGCGGCTCCACATTCTGCTGCATTGAGGGAGAGTCGGCATCGGGAAGGTCAACATTAACCCCCTGGGTAAGAAGCGGCGCTGTGACCATGAAGATGATCAGGAGCACCAGCATGACGTCAACGAGCGGTGTCACATTGATTTCGCCCATCGGCTCGGTGTTTTTATCCCATTTGCTTTGGCCGGCCCACATGTTCAGCTCCGGATATGGCGGGACATGATATTAAGGAACTCCGAGGAGAACTGTTCCATGCCGGCGGCAATACGTTTGAGGTCGGCAGTGAACTTGTTGTAGGCAACCACCGCAGGGATGGCAGCGATGAGGCCGAAGGCCGTGGCAACAAGCGCTTCGGCAATGCCAGGAGCCACGGCAGCCAGTGAGGTGTTCTGGCTCAGGCCGATGTTCTGGAATGCGCTCATGATTCCCCATACGGTGCCGAACAGGCCGATGAAGGGTGATGTGGAGCCAACGGTTGCCAGAAAGGCTAGGTGACGGGATAGCCCTTCCAGCTCACGGGAGAGGGCTGCATCCAGTGAACGGCGGATGCCATCAAGGCCGCCCCCGGCAACGATTTTGTCACCCTGCTTTTCACCCGAATCGCGGCGCTGGCGCATATATTCTCTGTAACCGGCCTGGAAAATGTTGGGCAGTGCGCTGTTTTTATATTGCTGGGGAATACCTGCCAGGAGGGTGTCCATGTCTGAGCCTCCCCAGAAAGAGGCAGAGAAGGCATCTGCATCATGTTTGGTTTTGCGATAGATGCGCCACTTATTGAAGATGATTCCCCATGAGACGACCGATAGAATTATCAGCAGCAGCAGTACGCCTTTGACGACAATACCGGCACCGAGAATCAGACTCCATACGGTGAACTGTTCAGCCATTCGTTAACTCCTTGGTTTGATGTGTGCTCAGTACAGAGGTAAGCGAGGCCGGTATGCGACGGGCATTGCCGTCCCTGTCGATGCAGGCGAGTTTAATCTCTGCTTCAGTCAACAATGTGTCGCGCGTCTCATTTTCGCGATGCATGCGCCAGATCCGCTGCCTGAAGGTGAGCCGCGCTCCCCGTGCATGGGTAAGCGTGCTCTCTATTTCGAGAAGATCGTTGAAAAGAGCGGGGGAGAGGTAACGGACATTGGCCTCGGTGACAGCAAACATCACGCCCTCTTCCCGCTCAACATTGTCCAGTTCAATGCCGGCAGATCGCAGGTATTCGGTGCGGCCGCGCTCCATGTACTTGAGGTAGTTGGCATAGTAAACGACGCCGCCATGATCGGTGTCCTCATAATAGACACGGCAGGGAAATCGATGGCTGATTCCGCTCATTGGCCTGCTCTCATAGCAGTGACCCCTGTCTGATGGCCTCGGGCAGTTCACGATTGAGATGGCTGTAGGCCAGAGGTGTGGCCACACGACCGCGCGGGGTGCGGGCAATCAGCCCCTCCTGCATCAGGTAGGGCTCAAGCACATCTTCAATGGTGTCACGCTCCTCGGAGATGGCAGCCGCCAGTGTATCGAGACCTGTTGGGCCGCCGGAGAACTTATCGATAAGGCTGAGTAGCAGTTTTCGATCCAGCTGATCCAGGCCCATGTGATCGACCTCAAGCCTTCCCAGAGCATGGTCTGCAGCAGACTGATCAATCACGCCATGATGCTCGACTTCGGCAAAGTCACGCACCCGGCGTAACAGGCGGTTGGCAATGCGAGGGGTTCCGCGAGAGCGTTTGGCGATTTCACGGGCGCCATCATCGGTCGAATTGATCTGAAGCAGTGTGGCTGACCGGTGAACGATCGTGGCCAGTTCATCCCTGCTGTAAAATTCAAGGCGCTCAATGACGCCAAAGCGGTCGCGCAGGGGGTTGGTAAGCAGCCCGGCGCGCGTGGTGGCGCCGATCAGCGTGAAACGGGGGAGGTCCATCTTGATGGAGCGGGCAGCGGGCCCCTGGCCGATCATGATGTCGAGCTGGAAGTCCTCCATGGCAGGATAGAGAATCTCCTCAACCTGCGGAGAGAGACGGTGGATCTCATCAATAAAGAGCACGTCACCCTCTTCAAGATTGGTCAGCATGGCAGCCAAGTCCCCCGGCCGCTCGATGACCGGCCCCGATGTGGAGCGGATGTTGCTGTTCATCTCGGTGGCAATGATGTTGGCCAGCGTTGTTTTGCCGAGTCCGGGCGGTCCGAAGAGGAGTACATGATCCAGAGGTTCATTACGGCGCTTGGCGGCTTCAATATAGACGGAGATATTGTTCCGGATCTTCTCCTGTCCGATATACTCTGAAAGCTGCCTCGGACGCAGGGCCATATCCCAGTCATCACTGCGCTGAATGCCGCCGAGCAGGCGCTCCTCTTCACTACTGTTATCTATCTCGTAACCCATGCCTAAATAGCCTTAAGTGCAGATCTAAAAGCAGTGTCAAAACCAAGTGTTACGTCAATATCTTTAAGTGCTTTATCAACCTGTGCGGGTTTGTATCCGAGGTTCAGAAGGGCGGAGCGGAGATCGTTGAGTTCATTGGAGAGGGGCGTGCCAGCATCGCTATCCATGGTTAGCTTTCCTTTCAGCTCCAGTATCAGACGCTGGGCCGTCTTTTTGCCGATGCCCGGCGTGCGGGCAATGGCAGTGTCATCGGCATTCTCGATGGCCTGCAGCAGTTCTGCCAGAGGCATGCCGGACATCATGTTCAGAGCCGTGCGCGCACCGATGCCCGAGACTGTATTGAGCTTGCGGAACAGTGTTCGTTCTTTGGCAGAGAGAAAACCGAAAAGTGAGAGCTGATCCTCTCTGACATAGGTGTGGATGTAGAGACTGGCC
The DNA here is from genome assembly GCA_050301755.1 of Mariprofundaceae bacterium. Taxonomy (GTDB): domain Bacteria; phylum Pseudomonadota; class Zetaproteobacteria; order Mariprofundales; family Mariprofundaceae; genus WSZY01. Next base: position 5,136 of record JBNKZS010000008.1, on the reverse strand, counting down.
GGTTCCCCCTGTTTCAGGGTGCAGAGGGATTGAATGCTCAGTGCCACATCATAACCGACGCCATTTGTTTCGAGCAGGATCGATCCGCCCGGATCAATCTCCCGTACGTTTCCGCTTAACCAGCCGATCACTGTTTTGTCCTAGCCAAGTGTGCTGCCATCGGCGCATGATGCGCGTGGCAGATGCATACAGCAAGGGCGTCGGCCGCATCTTCAGGCAGCGGCATGGGAGGCTTTAATAACAGTTTGATCATATGCTGTACCTGCATTTTGTCGGCCTTGCCGTGTCCGACTGTTGATAGCTTTACTTTGGTTGGAGAGTAGGGGACAACAATGAGCCCTGAATCGGCGCAGGCGGCAACAAGAGCACCGCGCGCCTGCCCCAGCTTGAGTGCCGAAGAGGCATTCTTTGAAACGAAGACATCCTCCATGGCAGCACATTCGGGCTGGTATTGCGCAATAATCGTTTTCAGCTCCGAGAAGAGGGTGTGGAGTCGTTCGGAAAATTCACCGGTTCCACAGCGGATCACACTGTGATGGATATGGGTCAGGCGGTTTCCAGCAACATCGATAATGCCTACGCCGGTTTTCTGGGAGCCTGGATCTACGCCGAGAATACGCATCAGTCAGCCCTCAATGCGGGCCATCTCACTATCGGAAATATCATAGTTGGCGTAAACGCCCTGAACATCATCCAGCTCTTCAAGACGCTCAATCAGTGCCAGCAGCTTTTCTGCAGCCTCTCCCTGTACGCTAATCGTGTTTTCAGGAATCCAGCTTATCTCAGCAACCTGTGGCGTGAGCGAGGATGCTTCAAAAGCCTCCTGAACTGCCGTGAAATCGGAAGCATTGGAAATCACTTCAATGCATCCGGCATCAGGGTTGTCGTGAATATCTTCCGCACCGGCCTCAAGCGCCACTTCCATGATATGCTCTTCATCGCTCTCATCCCGATCAAAGATAAATTGTCCTTTTTGATGAAACATCCAGGATACACATCCCTGCTCTCCAAGGTTGCCTCCGCCCTTGGTAAAGGCTGAGCGTACATCTGAAGCTGTACGGTTGCGATTGTCGGTCATGCAGTCCACCAGAATGGCGACGCCGCTCTGACCATAACCCTCATAGCGGATCTCATCGATATTGGCGCCGTCATCGTTGCCACTGCCGCGAGAGATGGCCCGTTCAATATTCTCCTTGGGCATATTAACTGCTTTGGCCGCGCTGATAGCCGAGCGTAGACGCGGGTTGGCATCAGGATCATCACCGCCGGCACGAGCGGCAACGGTAATCTCCCTGATATAGCGAGTGAAAATCTTGCCGCGCTTGGCATCGGTGGCTGCTTTTTTGTGCTTGATACTGGACCACTTATTATGCCCTGCCATGACGAAAGCTCCCGGAATTGCTTTTAAGCTGGTTTGATTGCATGAAGATTAACATGCCCAAATAAAAAAGGCAGGGAGAACCCTGCCTTTCATGAATAGTGCAAGGATGGATCAGTCCAGATGCTCGTTGATGAATTCAACCAGCTTGGCCTTGTTGGCTGCTCCGACCTTGGTTCCCTGAACATTGCCATCTTTGAAAAGCATCAGCGTCGGAATGCCACGAACGCCATAGCGGCCCGGAGTGTTGGGATTGTCGTCGATATTGATTTTTGCAATGGTAACTTTATCACCCATCTCATTGGCAATTTCATCCAGGATTGGAGCGATCTGTTTGCAAGGGCCGCACCATGGTGCCCAGAAGTCGACAAGCACAGCATTGGACGCCTTCAGTACGTCGCCTTCAAAACTATCGTCGCTAACATGAATGATCTGATCAGATGACATTTGTATTCCTCATGACTGTTTATATGATTGGCCGCTAAGTTAGTCGGGGGGATGATGAGCGTCAACCTTAACGCATCCAATCTGGAAGCAATCATAGCACAACGAATTGAAGATGCAGGCGGATGGATTCCGTTTGATCAGTTTATGGGCGCGGCTCTTTACGAGCCGGAGCTGGGTTATTACGAGTCTCAGGCCGTTTTCGGGCAACAGGGTGATTTTGTCACAGGTGCCCAGCTCGGGCCGTGGCTTGCAGTCGGCTATGCCGATCTTATCGAGTGGGGGTGGAGGCATCTCGGCTCTCCTGCCGAGTTTGTTGTGGTCGAGCAGGGCGGCGGATCTGGAGTGCTGCTTGCTGATGTGCTCTCGAACCTGAGTGGTAAAGGCATTGTGCCGGCAAAGGTCATCGCGGTTGAAACAAGCGCTCATATGCGTTTGCGCCAGCAGGCCCACTATCAATCTCTGGGGCTTGATGTTCTGTCTGTGAAGTCCCTGGCCGAGGTCGGGGAGATCGAAAACTGCCTGATGTTTTGCAACGAATTGCCGGATGCCTTTCCTGTCCGCTGTTTCAGTTGGAAAAAACGTCGGTTTATTGAGCGTGGCGTGGCTCACAGTCAGGGAAAATTTTATTGGCAAGATGGTCCGGCGGTCGAAGAGGGTTTGATCGACATTGATAAGGATTTGCAGGGTGAGTGGCCTGATGGATATGCGAGCGAGTGGAATCCGAATCTTGCTTCCTGGCAGATGGAGGTAGCGGCCATGATCAGGCGAGGCCTCCTGTTCTGTGTCGATTACGGTTATTCGCAGCAGGAGTACTATCGACCGCAGCGTCTTGAAGGGACTTTGATGGGACATCAGGGTCACAAGATTATAGAAGATGTTCTGGCACACCCCGGAAGCTGCGACATTACTGCGCATGTCGATTTTACAGCCCTTCACCGTATCGGTGGATTGAATGGTCTGAATGGCTGCTGTTTTATGAGTCAGGGCGCCTGGCTGGCCCAGAGCCCGTCCGTACAGCGCCTCATCGAGAGCCTGGCAGCCAGTGGAAGTGTGGAGAGTGTTCAGCAGCTGGCTCATGCAAAACGGATGCTGATGCCGTTCGGGATGGGGGAAACCTTTAAATTGTTCATGCAAGCCGTTAACGTTCCGAACGCTGTTCCGGCCTATCTGGAGCGATTCAACCGATTTGGAGATTTAAAGCCGTCAAAGGGAGTAGCTTGACATGTGCAAGGATGCGTCAACAATCAAGCAATTATGCGATGTCAGACATGTAGCCTTGAGAGTAGAGACGGCCTGGATTTTTGCCCCCATTGTGGAGTGGCGATGATCAGTGATTCCAATGCTCCTCTTCTCGGACAGTATCGACTCGATTCCAAGCTTGGTGAAGGCGGAATGGGTGTCGTCTATCAGGCGACCGATGAAAAACTGCATCGTGAAGTGGCTGTAAAGGTACTGCATCCGCATCTACTGCAGAACGAAAACCTGAAAGAACGCTTCCGTCGTGAAGCGCGTATGCATGCCAAGCTGATGCATCCGAATGTGGTGACGCTACTCTCCATCTTTGAAGATAATGAACATATGGCACTCGTGATGGAGATGGTGCATGGCAAGAACCTGAAAGAGTACCTGAAGGTTCACCAGAAACTCTCCCTTGTCGATCTTGTGCAGATTTGTGATTCGATTCTTTCCGGCCTGGAGGCTGCTCATAATCTGGGGATGGTCCATCGCGATCTGAAGCCTGCCAATGTCCTTATATCGACCGAGGGTGCCGTCAAGCTGATGGATTTCGGTCTTGCCAAGCCGAAACGAGGCGATGACGATCTGACTCAGAGTGGGGCAACGGTTGGTTCTTTCCGTTACATGGCTCCCGAGCAGATTCTTAACCAGCCAGTGGATGCTCGCACCGATCTTTACGCTTTTGGCATTCTGCTATATCAGGTGTGTACCGGAAAACTTCCTTTTGATGCGACCGCCAGTGGCGGTGGCGAGTTTGAGATTATGGAGAAGCAGGTGCGTGAAGCTCCTGTTGCTCCGCATGAGCTGGTGCCCTCTATTCCGCTTGACCTCTCTGACCTGATTCTTCGCCTGTTGTCCAAGAGCCCATCAGATCGACCTATGGATTGTAAAGAGGTTAGGGCCGATCTTCATGCGCTGCTCAAGCAGGATGCCAGAGGGGATTTTCGAACCGAGTCGGTTCGAATGCCGACCCGTTCTGCCAACGAAGACAGCAATGCCGAGATTGCAAAAGGGTTGCTTCGCGCCCTGTTTCAGAGTCTGGTTGGTGGTATTCGAAAGGCTTCCGGTTCGGTTGCGCCAGCTGTCATGGCAGTTCAGAAGAGGCTTCAAACCGGCGCCAAATCCTTGCCGGTGGATAAGCGTTGGCAGTTGCCTTTGACCTGGGGCGCCCTTGCTCTCTCTGTCGTCGCTATCGGCTGGTTGCTGGTCAGTGTGCTGGATATGGCTGAGCGACCACCTTCAACTGGGTTACCGACAGAGAAAGCTGTTCAAGCAGAAAAGCGTGTCGAGTCTGTGGTTGAAACCAGCAAGAAGACAGATGGGGCTGAAACCACGAAACCTGCTGTGAAAGAGTCCGGAAAAGACGAGGACGCTGCTCCGAAGACGGTAGCCAAAGCAACACCTGAAAAAACTGTTAAGCCAAAGCCAAAACCGAAACCTAAAGCGCCGAGGGTTACTTCGCGCTCGGCTATCGCTTCAATAGACCACAAGGTGGTTCGTAGTGACGGTAGTGATGTGAATCCAAAGTCCCATGAATTTTTGGGGAGCAGTCATCTTTGGTTCACCTCTCTGAAGGACTACCGATGGAAGGATAAATATCGTTCTTATAAAAAAGGTGAAACCAGACTCTATCTTGATAAGACAGTGAATCTATCGCGTATCGTTTTGAGAAAAGCGAGTGTCGGCAGGCTTGATTTCAGCGGCGGCGAGGTGAGTCTAGAGGTTCAGAATAGCAGAGGACAGTGGACAGAGGTCTTTTCTCGAAAAGATGATGATGTCGACATCGCCGTTACCATCACCAAGCCTAAATCGGTACTAAATGAGGTGAAGGGGCTGCGACTTCGTTTCAAGACCCCGGAACCGATCAGAATTGGTCCGATTGATCTTATTCGTTGAATGCCGGAGTTGATCTAACAGGAGAGGTGGAGTCGCTCTTGCCGGGGGGCGAAGCTCTCGTGCGTGCAGGCAGCCACACCTATCTCGTTGCCAATGCCGTACCCGGTGACCGGATCATCTTCAAGCCTATTGAGAGACGGCGTGGTGCGCTTCGTGGCGATCTCATTTCAGTCGTTGAG
>JBNKZS010000007.1:0-54949 GCA_050301755.1 Mariprofundaceae bacterium | reverse complement strand
TTCTTGGAAGCGACAAAGAGGCAAAACCAACTCCGGTGCGAAAGCAGAAGGGGCGCCTGCCCTGGCCGATTCGGGGCAAGGTCATGGCAAGCTTTGGTTCAAGGCCTGTGCCGGGAAGACCGAAATTGACCGGTGTTCAGCTGGCTCCCAGTTCTAAAGGTGAAAAGGGGAGAGTGGTCAAAGCCATTGCCGGCGGGCAGGTTCGTTATGCTGACTGGTTTGGGGGCTATGGTCTGATGATGATTGTTGATCATGGGGATGGCTTAATCTCGGTCTATGCACATAATGATGCCCTCTATTGGCAGATGGGAGACTGGGTTGAAGCCGGTGACCGGATTGCTGTGGCCGGAAGTACCGGTTGGATTGAGGATGTGCGACTCTACTTTGAGCTTCGCGAACAAGGAAAACCGGTGAATCCGAAAAAGTGGTGTCGAAGGTGACCGGTGAAATGGATAACAAGGGTATCCGCAAGGAGAATGTAATGAGTTTGAAAACAACACGATTTATTCTGGCTTCAGGCATGGCGGCAGTGATTGTTGCGGCGGTCGTGGCATGGAATCCATCGCAAGGCTATCAGCAGGCAACAGCAGCGACCGATTATAAGCAGTTGGATAAGTTCTCTCAGGTGATGGATGCCGTCCGTCGTTCCTATGTTGAAGAGGTGAGTGACGAAGAGCTGATCGAAGGAGCCCTTGACGGCATGTTGTCGAATCTGGACCCGCATTCGAGCTACCTGAACAAAGAGATGTTTAAACAGATGCAGGTGGATACGCGTGGTGAGTTTGGCGGTCTCGGCATTGAGATTGTGGCTGCTGAAGGCGGCATCAGGGTCGTGGCACCGATTGAAGATACCCCCGCATACAAAGCCGGTATTGAGGCAGGTGACCTGATTATCAAAATCTCAGGGCAGCTGGCCAAGGACATGACGCTGCCAGAGGCTGTAAAGATGATGCGCGGAAAACCCGGCTCATCGATTAACCTGACTATTTTCCGCGAGTCAGAGGCACAACCGATCGAAATGAAAATCGTGCGTGCCGTCATTCAGGTGAAGTCGGTAAAGAGTGACCTGCTGGCTCCCGGGTATGCTTACCTGCGCGTAGCCCAGTTTCAGGAGAAGACCAGCGAACAGTTGAAAGAGCAGTTGGCGGCCCTGAGAAAGCGTTCAGGAGGCAGTTTCCACGGTGCCATTCTTGATCTTCGCAATAATCCCGGCGGCCTGCTTGATCAGGCTGTTGAGGTTAGTGATCTTTTCCTTGATTCAGGAGGCATCGTCAGTACCAAATCCCGAGTTGGCAGAAGCATGACATTTGAAGCGGAGAAGGGAGACCTGCTGAATGGCCTGCCACTGGTCGTGCTGATCAATAGCGGATCGGCCTCTGCATCGGAGATCGTTGGCGGCGCACTGCAGGACAATAAACGTGCTGTGCTGATGGGAACCAAAACCTTTGGCAAGGGCTCGGTACAGCGAATTGTCCCGTTGAATGATGGAACGGCATTCAAGTTGACGACCTCTCTCTACTATACGCCGAGCGGCCGTTCGATTCAGGCGACGGGTATCGAGCCGGATATTGAAGTGGAACAGGTTGCCATCAAGGTGGAAGAGCGTCAGAAGCGGATGCTGATCACCGAGCGTGATCTTAAAGGTCATCTGGAGAACGGTAACGGTAAGAAGAAGTCTGCAGAGAGTACTTCTAAACAAGAGGGTGATGAGCGTCTCAAGGATCGTCTTAGCAAAGATGTTCAGCTGCAGCGGGCTCTCGACCTTCTCAAGGGGCTGCACGCCATTCAAGCCAAGGGTTAACCGGAACCAGTGACACCGGTTCAATGAGTAGACGACCGAAAAAGAGACCGCACTGGCTCTATGCTGCGCTGGCGTTTGTGCTTGTTGCACTGGTGCTGGCCGTGCTGTTACCGGACGACCATAGGGAGCCAGGCTCAAGCCGGAGCTCCGTGGTAGTTGATTCCGGCTTGCAGAACTCTGGCTTAAGCCCATCAAAGAAGGGGGCGGATGACTTTGCCTTTGAAGAACTTGGTGATGGTCAGAACCTTCAGGCACCCAAGGATGTGAATGTGGCGATTCACAATGGATATCCCGAGTCGGGCATAGCGCTGGTTATTGATGATGTCGGCTATGATATGAGGGCGCTAAAACGATTGTTGGCCCTGCCTTTCCCAGTGGCGATTTCGATTCTTCCTGACGCTCCCGGAGCGGCAGAGGCTGCCATGCGGGCCTATGAGTCGGGAAATGTGGTCATGCTCCATCTTCCAATGGAGCCAACGACGCCCAAGTACCGTGCCCGAATGGGTTCATCCTTTCTGCGCATGGATATGGACCAGTCACTGGTTCGACAGAAATTTGCCAAGGCGCTGGAACAGGTGCCCTATGTTACCGGAGTCAATAATCACATGGGCTCTCTGTTGACGACGCTTGAGGCGCCGATGCAGTGGGTGATGGAGATGTGCAAAGAACGCTCACTCTTTTTCATCGATTCGAAAACCGCACACGGTTCTGTTGCAGCCGATGTGGCAGCCAAATCGGGCATTGCGTGGGGGGCTCGCCGAATTTTTCTTGATCACACCGTCAATGCAGAGGATCTGAGATTGGCATGGGGGGCAGCTCTGAGGTGTGCAGAAGAGAAGGGCTCCTGTATTGTTATCGGACACCCTCACGCTGAAACGCTCGACTTTCTCGAACATCAGGTGCGAAGTGAGGACCATCGGTTGATTCGGCCGGTGACATCAATGCTGCATGCGGAGGGCGTTTTATGATGGGAGCACTGCGAAGATACCTGATGGCCGGTGTAGCTGTCGCCGTTCCGCTTCTGGTGACCTGGCTGGTAGTAAAATGGCTGATTGAGATGTCTGATCAGGCGCTGAGCCTTCTTCCTCCCTCCTTCCACTCTGAGGCCATGTTCGGTGTTCACATTCCCGGTCTTGGTGTGGTTGTCGCTCTTGCCATATTGATTTTAATTGGCGCCCTGACCACCAACTTTATTGGCAACCGTTTGATGCGCTGGTTCGATGCGCTGCTTGCCCGTGTACCCGTTGTCCGGTCTGTTTACGGGGCAGTGAAACAGCTGATGGAGGCGGTACTGGGAAAAGACGGGCGCGCTTTCCGACAGGTCGTTCTGGTGCCGTTTCCTCAGGCGGGTCAATGGACGGTTGGTTTTGTCACCGGCGAGACGTCGCTTCCGGTTCCGGGAGAAGAACAGAGAATGGCTGTTTTTGTTGCCACCACGCCCAACCCGACATCGGGCTGGCTGCTGTTTGTTAATCAGTCCGAACTGATTGTGCTAGACATGAGTGTTGAAGAGGGGATGAAACTGGTGGTCTCCGGAGGCATGATCAATCCGCCAGAATCAAAAGATTCGGCTGTGAGTCAGGCCTGATGTCCGGCCGCTTCTTAAAGGGGTGGCTGTTTTCCGGGCTGTTGCTCACGTTTCTTTTGCCTTCGGTTATTCAGGCTGAAGATATCTACGATCAGGTGAAATCCGATATCCGGGCTGAACGAACCCAGGCCGCCCTGATCACGTTGCGTGGTCTGGTAAAAGAGAGACCGGATGATTTCCATGCATGGTTTCTGTTCGGTGTTGCCAGTGCCCATCTGAACCAGTATCACCAGGCCATTGAAGCATTCCGCCATGTGATTGCTCTGAATCCGGATCTGGCAGTGCCTCACGATAACCTTGCCGTGATCTATAATGAGTTGGGCGATGTACCCGCTGCTGTTCATGAACTGGAACAGTCGCTGGCCAAGCGGCCTGATAATCCGGTTGCGGAGGAGAATCTGGCTGATCTCTATGTGAAGATGGCCCTTAGCCATTATCGCAGTGCTTTGGAGAGGGAGCCAACCTCACAATTGGAGAGGCGGTATATGCGCCTGCTACAGGTGCGTGATCCTGATGTCGCATCCGCTCAGCATGAGGAGCAGTCCATTGTGTCGATGCCTGTCGAGATTGCTCAAAACAACAGTGATACAACGGTTGATGTGGTGGTGATAAAAGTGCCGGAGCCCGTTGATGTCGCTTCAGCCAATGGCGAGCCGGTTGTTGAGGAAGCTGTTGCCAAGCCCCTGTTATTAGAACAAAAAACGCCCGCAACTCTGCTGGAAAGCCAGGTGCTTGATGCGGTTGAAGCGTGGAGAGCTGCTTGGGCGAACCGGTCTCTTTCCGACTATTTCGCCGCCTATGCCGAGGCGTTTGAGGTGCCTGATCGCTTCAAGTCGAAGCTGGAGTGGCAGTCATACAAACAGCGCGTGATCAGCTCGAAAAGCTATATAAAGATCGAAATCAGTGAAGTTCGGGTTGAATTGGATCAGGGTGGAAAACTGGCTTACGTTAAATTTTTTCAAAAATTCAGTTCAAACAGCTACAATGGCGTCGACTCGAAGGTCTTGAAGATGGGGCTGGATAACGGGAAATGGAAAATACTGAGAGAGGATTCTGTCTCGTGATGAAAAAAATGCTTACCATTCTGGCTTTACTTCTTCCCTCTATGGTGATGGCAAACGAAGCGATCTCTGTCGATCAGCGTGCCATGATGGCCCTGGATGCAGGTGATGAAGAGGTCGTTAAAACCCTTCCGCAGTCAGAAAAGGATGTTCTCAAGGCGACACTGGCGCTTAAGGGAGGCTCTCCCGAACGCGCGCTCGATTACCTGAAAGATAGCAGCTATGAATCGGATCCGCTGATTGCCCTTATTGAAGCCGAAGCGCATCGCCAGTCTGCTGTTCAAGCAGTGGCGCGTGCCGGTGATTATGCCCGTAGCCTGAAAGATAAGAAGGCACAGCTTGAAGAGGCTGACCTCTCTTCAGGGCTGGGTGAAGCCGAGGCTCGCCTGCATGCCTTTATTGATCGGCTTGATGGTATCTACGGGAAGCCGATGCATCTGCTGCAGCTCGGTTCCGATATTCAGAGTGTATTCATGGTGGATAAAGGGCGTTCCAGACTCTTCGTCTATGAACGTGACGAATCGGGCACATTTCAACGGGTGGCTGATGAGTATGTGGTCACCGGTGCCAAGGGTGGTGATAAGCAGAAGAGTGGTGATGCTCGTACCCCGAACGGAATCTACCGATTTGTGAAACGTGTTGATGATAGCCAGCTGGAGGCACGTTACGGCCCGGTGGTGTTCCCGATTGATTACCCCAATGAACTGGACAAACTCCATAACAAGAACGGTTACGGCATCTGGATGCACGGCTATGCTGAAGGCGTTGATCGCAGGCCGCCGCAGGATACGCGAGGCTGTTTTGCACTGCCTAATGATCGTCTTCTGGCGATGGCGGAGCATGTTCATCCGAAGCATAGCTGGGTTGTCGTTGGTGAAGATTTCGTTTTCGACCAGGAAGGTGAGCAGGAGAAGCTTCTGAAGTCGGTCCAATCGACACTGGATCAGTGGCAGCATGACTGGTCGGCGGTTGATACCGAAGCCTATCTTGATCATTACCACGCCGATTTCCGTTCCGGTGATCGTGATCTGAATGGCTGGAAGCGCTATAAACGGCGCGTGAATGCCAATAAGTCTTATATTGATGTCTCGTTTAAGGATGTCAGCCTAGTGCATGATCCAAGCCGCTGGCCTGAAGGGGAAGTGGTGGTAGCCGAGTTTGACCAGCATTACCGTTCAAACAACTACGAGGATATTACCCGCAAACGCATCTACCTGGCTCGAAACGATGCTGGCTCCCCGTGGCGTATCCTCATCGAGGAGAGCGTTAGCGAATGAGTGACATGGAGAAGTCGACCAAGAAAGGTAAAGCAAACGGCGAAGTGAAAAACCTTTCCGATCGTCGCATGCAGCAGCTGGCCGATGAAAACCACGAACTGAAGCAGTATGTCGCTGATGTCATGAAACGGCTGCGTGAAAATGAACGGCTGTTTGCCAAGATGTTTGAGCTAGAATCCAAGGTTCTTTCGGCCACCGATGCTGAAGACCTCTGTTTCACCCTGTTGCGCGGTCTGCGCTCCGGCTTTTCGCTTGATATGGTCCGCTTCTGGTTTGATCGATCCAGCTTTATGGGCAACTGTAAGCTTGATGGCCTATCCGAGCGCGATCTTGTCTGGATTGAAAAGGGCGAGCTGGCCAATATGGGGTTGATCGGAAGGCATGTATGTCTGATGCCTTTAAGCCGCGAGAAGGGCTTTGTCTGGCTGGAGAAGCAGGATGAGCACCTGGCCTCCATGGCGCTGCTGGTGCTGGGCAATCCTGAAAAGCCATTTGGTGTGCTGGGCATGGGCTCGGTTGATGGGGAGCGTTTCTCACCCGAGCAGAGTGTCGACTTCCTTCAGCACCTGGCACAGGTGATTGGCCTGAGCCTTGAGAATGCAGTGGCTCGTGAGCGTCTTGCCCGTCATGCCATTACCGACTCTCTTACCGGTACTCATAACCGCCGTTTTTTGCAGCCGCATAGTCATCAACCGCTTTCCCAGTGGTTCGGTAAAGATACGGCTGTGACATGCCTCTATTTCGATGTGGATGACTTCAGGGCGATCAATGAGCGGCACGGTGCCGAGGCCGGCGATGACCTGTTGGCTGCTGTTGCTGATGCTGCCAGAAGCCATGTCCGATCTCACGATCCCCTGATTCGAATGGGTGGCGACGAGTTTATCCTTCTGTTGGCCGGGTGTGGTCGGGAAAAGGCTGCCGAGATTGCCGGGCGTATTGTCGACAGTTGTGCTGCCATTGAGGTTAAGGGTGAGAAGACGAGTGTCAGCATGGGCGTTGCACTCTCCTCGGCCAAACAGGATTTGTCGGTGAAACAGCTGGTAGATCAGGCTGATCAGGCGATGTATGTGGCCAAGGCATTGAGTGGTTCCAGATACGAGTTTTCCGAAGATACCCGGAGCGATGCTGTTAAGTGAGGCGATAGCCCGCTATCTGAAACAGCTTTCTGAAGTCCGTCTGGCTTCGGAGCATACCCTTACAAATTACAAAAGAGATCTGACCCGCTTTATCGAGCATAGCGGTGATATCGCTATCGAAGGTGTTTCGCGCGACCATGTGCAGGGCTGGATGGTTGCCGGCTACGGGCAGGGGCTTTCACCGGTAACCCTGGCTCGTCGACTCTCCGCACTGCGCGGGTTGCTGGATGCGGCTTTGCGGGCTGGCTGGTGCAAGAAGAACGTCGCGTCAGGAATCCGTCCGCCCAAGCAGCCTAAACGGCTTCCACGTACACTTCCCCCGGAACAGACCAGCCAGATGATGAACGCTACAGACTCTTCAGCCGAGTCACGTGACCTGGCGATTTTTGCCGTGATGTATGGTTGTGGTCTGCGTGTCTCCGAAACGGTGGGGCTCAATCTGCAGGATGTTTCCCTTGGAGCTGCCGAGCTGCGCGTATTCGGTAAGGGTAAGAAAGAGCGAGTGGTCCCGATTCCCGATGGTGTGGTCGGCCTGATTGAGCGTTACATGGAGGATCGTGACGGCTCCTCACCCGAAACAGCACTCTTTTTGAACCAGCGCGGAGGGCGCTTAACAGCCCGCAGCGTGCAACGGATGGTCAAGACGCGCGCACTGGAGACAGGTGCTGATATCTCTGTGACGCCGCATCGTCTGCGTCACTCCTTTGCCACACATTTGTTGGCGGGTGGTGTCGACCTTCGCGCTATTCAGGAGCTGCTTGGCCACTCGTCACTGGGAACGACCGAGCGGTATACTCACCTGGACATGGCCAAGCTGACCGAGGTTTATGATTCAGCCCATCCAAGGGCGAGACGAAAATCCTGATGTCCGGACGGAATCTATTGCCGGCACTCTGCTTTGCGGTTTGTTACATGCTCCTTTCCACTGCTGCCGTGGCAGCCGGCAGTGACCCCCTGATCCGGGTCAAAGGAACCACGGATAGTGCTGTTGAGCAGTGCACACGAATCGGCAATAAGCTTGGCAGTGTGACTATCAAGGAGTGCCTGGAGAGAGGGCTCGGGGAGACCGGTGCCCGGTCGGTTAACGGGCAAGCCATCCTGATGAAGGAGTACGCACCGCTATCCGGTCGTGATCCGATTTCGCGTGTTCTGCTTGTCGGTGGCACGCACGGGGATGAATACGCATCGACGAGCGTCGTTTTCAAGTGGATGCGGACACTGGATATTCATCACTCAGGTATGTTTCACTGGCATGTGGCCCCACTGGTAAATCCGGATGGTCTTCTGCAGAAGCGCTCCCAGCGGCTGAATGCCCATGGTGTTGATCTGAACCGTAATATGCCGACTCCGGACTGGCATGATGAAACTCGAACATACTGGAACAAAGTAGGTAGGGATCCCAGACGTTATCCTGGAGAAGCACCACTCAGTGAGCCGGAGTCTCGCTGGCTCTACGATGAGATCCGCAGCTTCAAGCCCCATGTGATTATTTCAGTGCATGCTCCGTTTGGTGTGCTCGACTTTGACGGCCCGCCTGCCGGTCCACGAAAGCTGGGACACCTGCACCTGAAGTTGATTGGTACCTATCCGGGATCGCTGGGGAACTGCGCAGGCGTACAACATCAAATTCCCGTGATTACCGTTGAACTGCCCCATGCCGGCATCATGCCTGCCAGAAGTGAGATATCGCGGATGTGGACAGATATCGTGGCCTGGCTGCAGAAGAACACTCCCAAGCAGGAAACGATTGATGCCTATGCCAACTTTCATGAGATTTCAAATCAGTTGATGCGACACCGGAAAGCAGTGGATGAAACCGTTCAGGCACCTCAGGTGGCAAAGCCGAAGCGGCAGATATCCGACCGGAAGAAGCGTTTAGCAGATGGCGAAGGGAAGGGCGTTTGAGACCGCTTTTGGCCGGAAGGAGACATGTGGATGTGTTGACCTTATTACCCCTGCATATGCCAAGTGAAGCCGCTGCCGGGAACATCGCTGTCACCGAAGGATTCGATTTCGATAAGCAGTGACACATCAATATCAGGAGCGCTTTCAGGATTTCTGAAAATAATATGATCCAGCTCCTCTACCACCAGCTCAAGAGCCTTCATTTTAGCGGCGATGTAGTCTTTGGCTTCGACAAATCGTGTGGTGTGAAAGCCAAGTTTTTGAGGTTTATCGCTTACGACCGTTTTGTAATTATTCCCTTCCACCACAACCCTGAATTTTTTCATATAGAAACCGCCCTTTACGAATATCAAGGGTTATAACGATAACCCCTTCCCTATGACGGACTATGGAGGAGGGCACGGCAGATGGAAATCGCATGAACATGCTATCGCCTTGGATCATGTGGGTTGGCTTTTAATGGGGAGGGAAGTGGCGTGGCTAGAAGCAACCAAGTAATAGCATGAACAGAACGGATAGAATGGCTCCTGACAAAATGCAGAGGGTCATTTTTAAGATGTCGCTCTTTATCGGTTTAAGCTTCACACAAAGTTCCTTTTCATGTTCAGTTCACTATCTCAAGCAGCTATTGGAATCATCCCTGTTTATGAAAAGACTGCATCCCCCATTTGGGTGATTTGATGGTTTCTCTAAGAAGGGCTATGAGATGTTGTTCAGGTATTCATCCATCTCTGGAATCGTAAGCATGGGTAAAAGATTTAGGTTGGCTTCCGGCATCGGGTAATCATCCAGCTGGTCAAGGCCAGACCAGGCGAAGGGAGATTCGCTATTCAGTGTCGATATGGCAGGACAGTGGCAGACAAAGAAGAGGAAGTGGAGTGTTCGGTCATCATAGCTGTGCGAAGCTTTACCTAGATGGCGCCATAGTTTTCCGTTGAGCCCTGTCTCTTCTCTGAACTCACGAACGATAGCATCCAGAGGTGTTTCACCCTCTTCAACCTTTCCGCCGGGGAAAGACCAGAGACCACCCTGATGAACGTCATCCGGTCGTTTGAGAAGCAGAACCTCTTTGTCGCTGTTAAAAGCCGCAACAAGGGCAATCACTTGCTCATTCATGGTTAAATCCTCCCATCCCGCCAAGGGTGGCGGGCGAACCCTCCAGGTTTCGTGAGTCGGGAAAATCTACGCATTTTTCCAGCGTTGATGAGCAGAAGACAGACAAAAAGGCAGGAGAGCCTTTTGGACGGCTGCAAGCCGCCCGAAGGGTGAAGGCCATGGATGGCCTGAATCAACGCCTTCTGCGGATCAAACAAACTAAGTGCGGTATTCCGCATTGATGGTGATGTATTCGTGGGTCAGATCGCCTGTCCAGACCGTGGAGGAGTGGTCACCCATACCGAGATCAAGACTCAGTGTAAACTCATCCTTGCAAAACACAGCCATCCCTTGCGCGTCAGAGTAGTCGGGATGCAGGTTGCCTTTGCAGAACATCAGTACATCGTCGGCAGACAGGGTGATTTTATTGGTATCAATGGGTATGCCTGAATTGCCGACTGCCGAGAGAATGCGGCCCCAGTTGGCATCGCTTCCTGCAAAAGCGGTCTTCACCAGAGGGGAGATGGCAATGGCACGACCAACCGTTCTGGCATCGGTTTCTGATGCTGCGCCGGTGACGTGAATGGTGACAAACTTTGAAACACCTTCTCCATCACGAACAATCAGCTGTGCCAGCTCGATACAGAGTTCGGTCAAAGCCTGTTCGAATGCAGATGTGTCTGCCAGTGGCGTATGGCCCAGACCGATGCCGCTTGAAAGCAGGTAGAGTGTATCGTTGGTGGAGGTGTCTCCATCCACGCTGATGCAGTTGAAAGAGCGGTCGGCGGCACGTCTGAGCATCGGGCCCAGCTGGGCGGCTGTCAGCGGCGCATCGGTTGCCACGAAGGCGAGCATGGTTGCCATATTCGGATGGATCATGCCCGAGCCTTTGGAAATACCGGTAATGGTATAGTCGCCCACCCTCCTTGAAGCCCACTTGGCAAAGGTGTCTGTGGTTCTGATGGCATGAGCAGCCATGGACCAGTGGTCTGCAAGAAGATCTTCGGAAGCCTCATGCATGCCGTCACGAATACGGTCAATCGGGAAAGGGGTCCCAATCACGCCGGTAGAGGCGGAGAGCACCAGTTCGGGGTCAACATCGGCTGCTTCCGCACCTGCTTCGATCAATTCCCGAGCCCAGACCGTCTCCATCTCGCCCAGACCGGCATTGGCATTACCGGCATTGGCAACAATCGCCCGGATACCTTCAGCGTGGCTTTCGAGTGTTTTTTCGCCCCAGCGAACACATGCCGCCCGGAAACGGTTGGTGGTGAATACACCGGCAGCGTGGCATGGCACATTGGCAACGATCAGTGTGACATCCTGACGTTTACCCTTGAGTTCCGGGGATTTTACACCGCATGAGGCTGTGCCGACTTTGAAGCCGGGAACTGCCAGTGCTGGATCAAGATGTGGTTCGTTTACAGCCATTTGTTACCTCGCATTCAAAGCATCAAAAACCAAGATCCGGACCGTAGGCCGAATCAATGGCAAAGCCCGTATCAAATAATCACCGCTTGCCGTGGCACTGCTTGTATTTCTTTCCTGAACCGCATGGGCAGGGATCGTTACGCCCCACCTTCGGCTGTTCGCGTTTGTAGGTGTGATGTGCTTCTTCGGCTTCATCTTCTCCACGACTGTAGGTAACAGGAGCCTCCTGCTTGGGAGGCTCCATCACTTCAGGTTGCTGTTCAATCTGAACGCTGTGCAGTGTGATCATCGCCTCTTCACGCAGTTTGTTGATCATCGCTGCAAAAAGCTCAAACGATTCGCGCTTGTATTCCTGCAGTGGCTGTTTCTGCGCATAGCCACGCAGTCCAACACTCTGACGCAGGTGGTCCATGGCCAGAAGATGCTCTTTCCAGTGATGGTCGAGTACGTTCAGCAGAAGCCACTTTTCGAATCCGCGCATCTGTTCGGTTCCGGTGATCTCCTCTTTCTGTACCATGTGAGCAATCAAAGCTTCATTCAGTTTCTCCGCCATGGAGTCAACATCCTGAATTTCACAGGCATCACGCCAGGCTTCGACATCGGCTTCCAGCGTCAGGCTCTTTTCAAGCGCTTCCTTGTAGAGTTCAAGGTCCCACTCCTCGGCGTGGCCTGTCAGCAGTTTCCCGGTCAGCTGTCTTGCATACTCTAGACGCATGTCTTCGATGACATCACGCACATCATCGGCTTCCAGCAGTTCGCGGCGCTGTGAATAGATCACGTCACGTTGCTGGTTCATGACATCGTCATACTCAAGTAACTGTTTGCGAATGTCGAAGTTGCGTCCTTCAACCTTCTTCTGCGAGTTCTCAATCGCCTTGGTAACCCACGGATGTTCGATTACTTCACCTTTGGTGAAGCCCATCTTGGTCAGCATCGACTGCATCTTTTCGCCGCCGAAGATGCGCATCAGGTCATCTTCCATCGAGAGGTAGAAGCGAGTGGAACCCGGATCACCTTGTCGACCGGCACGGCCACGTAACTGATTGTCGATGCGGCGGGATTCATGGCGTTCGGTACCGAGAATATGCAGCCCGCCGGCAGCAGTGACTGCATCGTGCTCTGCTTTGCATGCCTCGCGAATCGCCTCTGACTTGGCTATGCGCTCATTGTCAGAGAGTTTTTTCGGAAGCTGCGAGATCAGCATGTCCGGATTGCCACCGAGCATGATGTCTGTACCACGGCCTGCCATGTTGGTGGCAATGGTCACGGCACCCTTTCGGCCGGCCTGAGCCACGATCTCGGCTTCCCGCTCATGATGTTTGGCGTTCAGGACTTCATGTTTTACACCTTTCGAGCCAAGCATCTTGGAGAGCAGTTCCGATTTCTCAATCGAGGTGGTACCGACGAGGATCGGCTGGCCCTTCTCATGGGTGGTAATAATGTCATCCAGAATGGCGTGGAACTTATCCTCCTGATCGCGGTAGATCAGGTCGGCCATGTCGTCACGGATCATGTCGCGGTTGGTTGGGACAATGACCACTTCCAGCTTGTAGATTTTCTCGAACTCTTCGGCTTCGGTATCGGCCGTGCCGGTCATGCCGGCCAGTTTGTCATACATGCGGAAGTAGTTCTGGAAGGTGATGGAGGCCAGCGTCTGGTTTTCAGGCTGAACGGTTACGCCCTCTTTGGCTTCAAGCGACTGATGCAGGCCATCTGAGTAGCGGCGTCCAGGCGTCATTCGACCGGTGAACTCATCAATCAGAATTACCTCGTCACCACGCACAATGTAATCGACTTCGCGGGTGAAGAGGGTGTTGGCACGAAGCGCCTGGGTGGCGGCGTGCATCAGGTTAACGTTTTCTGGATCGTAGAGGGTGCCTTCGGTGAGAAGACCCGCTTCGGCAAAGAGCTTCTCAACCTGTTCCAGTCCCTCTTCAGTGTAGGAGACCGCTTTATCCTTCTCATCCTTCTCGTAGGCAGACGGATCAAGCTGTTTGATCAGGCCATCAGCCTGCTGGTAGAGATCAGTCGCCTGTTCGGCCGGACCGGAGATGATCAGCGGTGTCCGTGCCTCATCGATCAGGATGGAATCCACCTCATCGACAATGGCAAAATATTTGTCGCGTTGGCTCAGATCCTCACGAACAAAGGCCATGTTGTCGCGCAGGTAGTCAAAACCGAATTCATTATTGGTGCCGTAGGTGATGTCGGCAGCGTAGGCGGCCTGGCGCTCCTCGGGGGTGATGCCGTGGACGATGGTGCCGGTAGAGAGCCCCAGGAATCCGTAAAGCTTGCCCATCCACTCGGCATCACGGGAAGCCAGGTAGTCATTCACAGTTACAACATGTACACCGCGACCGGTCAGCGCATTGAGATAGACAGGCAGTGTTGCCATCAGGGTTTTGCCTTCACCGGTCTTCATCTCGGCGATCTTGCCGCTATTCAACACCATGCCGCCGATCAACTGGACATCGAAGTGACGCATGCCAAGTACACGGGAAGATGCTTCTCGAGCCACTGCAAAAGCCTCAGGCAGGAGGTCATCAAGCGGGGTTCCGTTTGCAAGGCGCTCTTTGAGCTCAGGGGTTTTTGCCTTCAGTTCATCGTCCGACAGCGCTTTGATCTCCGCTTCCATTGCGTTGATCCGGTCTACAACCGGATACATATCCTTGAGGATGCGCTCGTTACGGCTGCCGAAGAGTTTGGTTAGTACATTAAACATAGGGAGATTGGCTCCAGTGAAACATTAAAGATGGGGAGTCTAGCGATGACGGGGAGGATGTCATCCCATGCCTTGATTCTCGGCAGAGCAATAACAGTAAGCTGGGTGAAAGTTGTTTGTTTTCAGTTGGTAAAAGAAAAAGAGGGGCGTGATGCCCCTCTACCCTTCCCTAATCCTAGCAGTCCGGCCTTCCCCAATTGCTAGGTTTGTTATGATGAACGAGGGCGGATGCTAGGGGAGGTGGCGGCTTCCGGGCATCCCGCGAAAAGGGGATGTCTACATCCCCCTCATTAAGGCCGCTCAGTCAAAGGGCTTGATCAACCCCATCTGATAGGCTTCGAAAACAGCCTCGGTTCGAGAATGAACCGAAAGTTTGCGGTAGATATGCTTGATGTGAGTGGTCACGGTGTGATGGCTCATGCCAAGTGTTTCCGCCGCCTCTGCCCGGCTGCAGCCTTTGGCAATGAGCGTGAGAACATTCTGTTCTCGTTCGGTCAGTCTGGGGGCTGGCTGGTCAGGACTCTGCTGAGGCTCATTCTGAAAGCGGCGCAACAGGTAGCGGGCAATGCCGGGGCTTATGGGGGAGTCTCCCTTCATCAGGCTCAAAATATGAGAGCCGACTTTGGCCAGAGATTTGTCTTTCAGAATATAGCCGGTAGCACCCGCCTCGATGGCGTCCACTACATGATCCTCATCGCCAAAGCTGGAGATTACCATAATTTCGGTTTCCGGTAGTTGCTGTTTTGCAGAGCGAATCAGGTCAATGCCACTGCCATCAGGCAAACCGATATCGACAAGTAGAATGTCAGGTTTGCATTCAAGGTGTTCCATTGCCTCAGCACAGCTCTCGGCAGAACCAAGAAACGTAAGTTTGGCTTCGTTTTCAACAACCTGGATCAGCACATCACGTGTGACAGGGTTGTCCTCAACAATTAAAACAGAATATGTATCCATCAATATTCCCCACGTCGGTTGAGTATAGTCGGTCGTTATTTTTTTTGTAGTACCACGGTGTACTTTCTTATATCACTTCGAGAGTCGCCCGATGCCTTTCTGAAGGTTCTCCATGCTGGTGGCATAGGAGAAGCGCACATGGGCTGCGGACCTGTAAGAGCCGAAGTCCTCTCCCGGTGTTACAGCGACACCTTTCTCTTCGAGTAGTCGCCAGCAAAATGCCTTGGAGTCATCGGTGATCTTCTCGACATTGGCATAGATGTAAAATGCACCTTGCGGCTCAACCACAATCTCAAAGCCGAGCTTGGGCAGTTCGCGCAACAAAAACTTTCGTCGTTCGTTGTAGGCCAGACGCATCTCTTCGATGGACTCTCTCTCTTTCAGGGCTGCTATGGCGGCGTACTGAGAGAGCGTGGGGGCGGCGATGAAGATGTTCTGCATCACGCGCCTGCATGGGTCGATTAACGTATCAGGTACGATAATCCAGCCGATGCGCCAGCCGGTCATGGCCCAACGCTTGGAGAAGCCATTAACAACAATAGCATGATCATCAAACTCGAGGGCGCAAGGAGCCTTCGCACCGTATGTGAGGCCGTGATAAATCTCATCGGAGATCAGATAGCCATCATGTTTTTTGCAAGTCGATGCAATGGCTTGCAACTGATCCGGGTCAATCAGGGTGCCGGTCGGATTGGATGGGTTGATCACTACAGCGGCACGTGTTCCCTGTTGCCAGTTGTTTTCTACCAGTTCGGCGGAGAGGTGGTAGCGGCTCTCAGGTCCGACAGGGATGTTGATCGGATCCGCACCTGCAAGGCGGATGAAGTTACGTTGGCATGGGTAGCCGGGATCGGGAAGCAGAACGGATTCACCGGCCTGAAGAAGTGCGGCGTAGATCAGACTGAATGCTCCGGAGGTGCCCGGTGTGATCAGGATGCGATCAGGATTGACCTCAATGCCGTACTCCAGCTTGTACCATTGCGACAATGCCTGTTGCAGGGCAGGCGCACCTGTAGATGGTGTATAGAATTGATCATGGTGGTCGAGATGATGCTTGGCGGCTTCAATGACGGCCGGAGGTGTCAGGAAGTCGGGTTCGCCGATTTCCATATGGATGATCTCCCTTCCCTCGGCTTCGAGTTCCTTGGCCCGCTCCAGAAGTTGCATCACGCGAAACGGTTCGATCTGATCAATGGTACGCATGTTGGAAGAGTAGCGAGATGATCTATACTTGTCGCATGACAATGTCGAACTCATATCATGGCCGGTTCAGGCTGGCGGCAGTAACGAAAACACACTGCCGGATTGTCTACAGGGATGATCACGGAGAGCACCATGCGGTGATGGCGGTGCCGAGTGAGTGGCATGAGGTGGATGGTGTCGAGTGGGGTCTCTTCACTTCCGAAGCTGGCGAGCTTCTTGAGGTGAGAGGAGAGGATATTCTGGCGATTGAGTTGCCGGAAGCGTAGTCTTTTGCCCATGGAATCAGGAACAATTGAGTGGATTGAGGCCTTCCACATTATCGCTATGGTCTCGTGGTTTGCAGGACTTTTTTACCTGCCGCGTATCTTTGTCTATCACGCCATGCATAAGGATGGCCCGGTGCATGAGCAGTTCTGTGTCATGGAGTTCAAACTGTTCAAATACATCATGCAGCCGGCCATGATCGTGACGGTTGCATGTGGTGTGGCGCTGACCTGGCTTGAGTGGGAATACCTGCAGAGTGAAACATGGTTCTGGATCAAGGTGGCGCTGGTACTGCCACTGCTGGTATATCATTTCTACAGCGGCCATATCGTCAGGGTCTTTGCCGCCGGTGAGAACAGGCGGGAGCATAAGTTCTACCGCTTCTACAATGAGTTCCCGACACTGATTCTGATCGCTGCTGTTATTATGGTGGTCGTCAAGCCTGTTTAAACGTGGCGATCGCCACGGTCTCTGTTGTTGCGTAAGACTTACTTTTCGGAACAGGCCTTTACATGTCTCGGCTACACTGTTCCGAGCATCGGGATAGTGGCAATACCCAGTATTGCCTAGGAGATGATGGCGTACTTTCATCGTGCAGAAAGCCGATGGGATTCAGTGATATCTTCTCCGGGCCTGGTCTGATGCAGCGCAGTACTGATAATGGCGACTCTGTTGCCAATTTTGTTCTCCATCCACAAGAACATGTTGTTGAACCACTCTATCCGTATCCGTAAAAACTGAAGCACTTTTCTTGCGCGTGGACTTGTACAGATAAGTGCGGTCAGGCTCGCTGCAACAATCAGTATGCCGCCGGGAATCGGTGTGACCATGGAGATCATACCGAGCAACAGCGTCATGCTGGCCACGATTGTGATGACTAGATTTGGCATGTCTGGACTCCTTTGGTGTCAACGCTCAGTTGCCGGTCTCGCAATCCATATGAACAGGTTGATAATCAACAGGCAGAAGGCGAGGGAGATGTAACAGAGGGGGATGCCACCAAAGCCTCTGGGGCAAATATCTCCGTTGGCGACCTCAAGTGATGTTCCCATCAGTGCGATCAGGAATGTGATGCCCCAGCCACTCAGAAAGACCGGTTGCGAAATGCGATCTTTCATGATCGATAGCAGCAGCGCCAGCATCATCAGGCTGTAGCCGATGGTTACGATGTAACAGATCGGCATGCCTGCAATATGCGGGCAGTTTGCCGCACCGATGATCTCCAGGTAGGAGACTTTCGCCACGCCGAACAGCCCTATGGCGACGAGACCCCATAAGGCTGCTGTTTTCATCTGTCCGGATAACACTGTTTAGAAGCGAACCGCAGTGTTTTTAAATGAGCCGTTTCTGCTGTCCCGTTTGCCGTTGAGGTAGGCGACACTGATCTCTTCAGCTTTTTCGCTGCCCAGGCCAAAGATAATAATGCGGGAGCTATCCGAGCAGAGCCCTTCGCCGGAAACATAGGGGCGGCTGAGCGTTTCGCCGTTCGACAGCGTGACCGTCACGGTGGCGCCGATGGAGCCGACCGTAGGCGGCAGTTCCACTTTCAGGTAGTTGCTTTTTCCGGGATTGCTGAGGAAGAGCTTAGAATCGCCGTTCAGGTTGGCATGCACGATATCGGGCAGGCCATCGCCATTGAAGTCGGCGGTCAGCGGTGAAATCGAGTAGGCGCGATTGATGACGCCCGCCGCGGCCTCAGCCGGAGCAAACTCGCCATTCGCTTTCTGCAGAAGCAGGCGTCCGTTCAGGCGCAGGAAAGGCACCTTGTGCGGCGGCAGTCCGATAAAGTTTTCCGCCACGATCAGATCCTCCATGCCGTCGAGGTTGAGATCCTCGAAGACGCCTCCCCAGGAGAACTCGTAGTTGGCAATCTTGGCCTTTGCAGCGGTATCTTCGAATGCAAACCCGCCCTTGTTGCGGAACAGCATCCACTTCCAGTTGCTCACCTGCTCATCATTCAGGTCGCCCCGAATCATGAAGTTGGGCGGGGTGGAGCCGACATTGGAGAAGAAGAAGTCGACCAGTCCGTCATTGCCCAGATCGGTGATACCCAGTCCCATGGGATAGCTGTACTCGCTGGTGTTCGGGTTGGCTACCCGTTCGAACTGCATATCGCCCTTGTTGCGCCAAGTGACAACATGGCCGGTATCATGCGCCACGATCAGATCCTCCAAACCGTCGCGATCCACGTCGATAAAGGCGGACTGGAAGGTGTTGTGCTTGTAGGTCAGCCCCGCCTTGTCGGTGATGTCCGTGAAGGTGTTGTCGCCATTGTTGATGAAAAGCTTGCTGGTGCCGCCGTAGCCTTCACGAAAAATATTCTGGCCCTCGACAAGCTCATGGCGGATGTAGCCGGCGACAAACATATCGAACGCGCCGTCACGGTTCAGGTCCACCACCGCAATCGAGAGCGGGACAGTGTCATCGGGCATGGCCGCATCCAGTCTGGTTGCGGTGAATGTTCCGTTACTGTTCCGGTGCAACCAGATCCCATCCTCACGCGCGACAAGCAGGTCCTGGCTGCCGTTGCCATCCACATCGAGCACCACGCTGCCGTAACTGGCGCTATTCCCTTTGCTCAGGCCTGCGGCCCCTTCGATGGCGGACAGTAGACCGTCCTTGAATCGGAAAAGACCATCAGGATTGTTCTTGCCGCCGCCCAGAAAGAGCTCCTCCATGCCGTCGCCATCGATGTCGATAATGGCTGAAGCCAGAAACGGCAGGCTGACGGTAAAATCATTGCCCTGATCAAAAGCGATGGCGGATGTCGTGTAGGTCGGCACCTCGATGCCAGTCAGATCGACATCATAATCGTCCTGCCTGTCCAGAATGAATCTTCCGGCCATCATGGCCATCATTGCAATAACCATGAGGGGAATTATTAATGCTGCTTTTTTGATGATTTTCATACATTTACTCCTTTGTTTGTGTTGAATAAAAAACAGAAATCGCAAACAGCACCGCAAAGGCGATGTTCAGGGCGATCGGCATCAGATAGATGCCCAGAGAGGGCGCCATCGCCCAGATCGCAAAGCTGGTCAGGATCAGCAGAATCGGATTGAGAATCGCCACCCATTTGGGGTAGTGGCTGCGACCGGTCAGTACCAGCCACACGAACAGAAGTGAAAAGAGAAGCACGGCAAAACGGGTGATCTGCAGCAGGTTTTCATATCGTAGCTCATACAGTGAGATAAGGGATGAGATGTTGGCAATGGAGTCATGGTTAATCAGGGCGCTGATGCCTGAGCGGGAGCCGATCCAGATCGCGCCGATGATGATGCCGTATGACATGAGTGAAAATGCAATGCGCGAGCCCCATGGACTCGCCGGCTCCAGCATCTTCATGAGATGCCAGAAGCCGACAATATAGAGGGGTGCTGCAAGCGCCCCTATAAAGTGTCCGAGCGTTGTCCTCTGACTGGTGATGCCGTGCATGAATTCATAGTCGTCGCCAAAGCGACCCAGTACATCGAAGTGGAGAAGGAACTCTCCTGTGCCCACAAGCATGGCGGCAATGAGTCCGACAACTCCGGCGAGCGTTATAATGGTTCTGTTTTCATGCATAAGCCCTTCTCCTCTTCATTGACGTTTTCGATGTCTCCGGCAATTCTTTAAAATCAGGTGTCGATTGAGTCGGGTTTTCATTCCAAGCATTACAGGCGCAGGTCATTTTCCAGGCATTTTTGCAGAGACTTTCTGGCTCGGTGGATCAGGACATTCACGTGGGTGGTTGTGATGCCTAGGCGCTCGCATATTGAGCCGGTGTCTTCGCCGATCAGTTCGCGCATGCGAAATACTGTTTGTTGTTGTTCAGGAAGCTTGTTGAGAATGACCTCAATACTTTCAAGTATTTTTTGGTGGTTGCAGAGTTGTTCGGGGCAGTATCTCCATGCATCTGAAGTGTTGCTAAAGCCGTCAGCATCTGTTTCTGAACGGTTGTGGCGGGGGTCATTGAGCATGTTTCTGTGTCGGATTTCACCGCGAATATGATCCGCGATCTTGTTTTTTAGAATGCCGGTTAACCAAGTGCGAATAGAGGAATTCTCTTTAAAGCCGTCTCGCCCCTTCCAAGCAGATAGCAGAGTCTCCTGTACCAGGTCTTGAGCGGCCTCTCTGTTTTTCAGGCGGGATACCGCAAAGCAATAGAGATAATCATAATGACTGGACAGCCAATCCAGCGAACGTCCATGTTGCAGCACCTTTCCTCCTCCCTGTTCTGATTGGCGTACCAGATACCCTTCACTTCGACATGGATTATTGGTGTTGCCCTCTGATGTACAATAGCCCGAAGAGAGGAACGTTCAGTGGGATAGATCTTTGTTCCAATCGGACATTTTCGGGGAGAGGGTCTCGGAGTGTCTATTAACCCTTTTCGGACTGTGCCATTATTGCCGCATGGATGTGATTTCAGATGTCATGAATACAATTCGGTTTACGGGAAGTGTGTTTATGCACACCAACCTTGCCGGAGAGTGGGGTGCCCATTTTCAGGCCGTCAATGTTCCGGTTTTTCACTATCAGGTGCGCGGAACGGCCTGGATTGCACTGGAAGAGCAGGGTGAGTATTCAAAGCTTGAAGCCGGAGACGTGGCCTTTTTGCCCTCCGGTTGCGACCATTTTCTTGTCAGTAACCCAGGAGCGGAGTGCGCTCCTGTGGAGATTGTTCCTGGCGAGATTTGCATGCCCGTCGATATTCCCGATGAACAAGCCGATCAGCAGGTGCTTTGTGGTGTTTTTCAGACCAAAGACGATTTCCAGCATCCACTGTTTACATCGCTGCCGGAGTTGATGCATGTGAAGTTCTCTGGCATGCCCGACTCGGAGCAGCCGCATCGGCATGTGGCCCATCTTATCCATGCAGCCATCAACAATGGCCATGCAGGTACGGACATATTAATCGATCGATTGTATGAAATTATGTTTATCCAGCTCTTGCAGCAATATTTTAGTGATAAAAAACATGTCGACAGCTTCTACAATGCACCTGCGATGACGCGGGTCGGTGATGTGCTCAAAGAGATTCATGCCAATCCTGCTGCCAACTGGACACTCGATCATATGGCTGAGTCCGCCTATATGTCGCGCACAGCCTTCACAACGAACTTTCGTAAATGCGTCGGCATGTCGCCCATGGGCTATCTTACCATGTGGCGAATGAACAAGGCGCGTTCGCTGCTGCGTAACTCCGGTCTTTCACTAAGGAGCATTGCTAGAAAGACAGGTTATCGAACTCAGACAGGATTTAATAAAGCATTTAAACAGCATTTCGGCTATTCACCCAAGAGTTTGAGAAAATAATCCTGCGCCTGTTTGTCAATTACTGAGCTTTAGAAAAATTGGGGTAATCAGCTGGAACTTCCCAGAAATTCGCCCCTTTATGAATCAAAGGCCTGTCTGCACTTCCGGGTTTGCTTCCATTGCGAAGCACGCGAATCAGGTCCGAACTGGCTGACGGACTGTCCAGGTAGTAGGCGTGGCTGATAAAGCTGCCTGCATCAACCACGTTGATAAAACTAACGTTCTTCACCGATGAAAATATTTTTTGCTCCGTTTCACTGAAGTCTCTCGACTCCACGCGACCGAGACGCAGTCCCGACATCAGCCACTCTGAAATGTTCAATGCTGTGTCCGATTGCGCCGTGTATACGGTGATTTGACCGATGGCCGGGCCGAATTTCTCGGCAATCAGCCGTTGGCGCATGACACCGAAATCGAGATCGGGTGCTGCCAGCACCAGGTTTTTTATGCGCAGGGTTTTATGCGGATCCTTACCTGCCCCACGGCTTTCAATGATCAGTTCCCGTAGCGCAGTTGTAACAACATCGGTGCCTCGACTGTGTGCAATGATATGAATATTTTCGATCTCTTCGAAAGAGGCGAGAAGCTTAAGCATCTTCTTCAGATGGAAAATGGTGAACTCGCCGGACTCCCGGTCAATGAAATAGGCGAACATGCCGCCACTGGCGGCCGGCCATGTGTAGGTGACAGGAACCCCCTGCCGGCCCATAAAGTGCCAGACCCCTGCAAGGTTTGCGGTTGCTTCATTAAAGGTGTTGTTGAAGCCGTGAACATAGATGACCACATCTTTTTTCTTTGTCAGTGCGAGGCGGCGATTAATTTCTGCTCGGAAGCTGGCAGCAGTCGTTTCAAATACAGCGGCTGTTTCTGCGTCTTCTACAGGGCGCCCATTGACCACGGTGAACGGGTGCGGTGTTGGTGGGAAGCGCCCCAGCTCAATCCGTTTCTTCACGACCATTTCATGGGATCTGCCTGACCTGGACTGGCTGATCTGCATGAGTTTCCCCCAATCCATTCGTTGACCAATATCAACCAGGGCCGAACCAAAGGCGATAGAGGGGGAGCGCTCTGACCCGTACTCGAGCTCCCTCTTTTGCGGGTCAGGAGCACGGTCTGTTACATATAACATGTCCACCCGGGGATTTTGTAATTCCGCATTCAGTTCAGATTGAGGATACTCTTTTTCTCCAGTATAGAGGTTCGGTGTGGGCATCAGTGTGGGTGTTGAGGCACAACCGGCGATGATCAAACTTGCCGCTGCAACAAGCAATTTGAGTGCGTTCAATTTGCTTGTGCAGAACAGGATGTTCCTGATAAGACAAACGGTCTCTGTTCTGTCTTCTGCTGTGCCCATAGGCACAGGGTTGCACGGAAAAAATATGATTCATAGATGCTGCATTGATGCATGAGCAAATGCGTTCGCATGGACAGCAAGCATGTCTAGTCGAACAGTTTTCTTGCTGTGCTAATCGGCCCAGGTCAGAACGGGTTTTCTGGCCGCCGCAGTTTCGTCGAGGCGTGAACGGATCGGCAGCAGAGGAGCTGCATGAAGTTCCTCTGTTTCACCCTTCTCGCACGCCTCGGCGATCTCCAGCATCGCATCGCAGAATGCATCAATCGTCTCTTTTGATTCGCTCTCGGTCGGTTCGATCAGCATCGCGCCATGTACAATCAGCGGGAAGTAGACGGTCATCGGGTGGAAGCCGAGGTCGATCAGTCGCTTGGCGATGTCGATCGTCTTTACCCCATGTCTGTTCTGAATCTCGTCGGTGAGCAGACACTCATGTTTGCAGGTTCCCTTGAACGGCACATCATAGGCATCCTTCAATCGGGCCAGAATATAATTGGCATTGAGTACTGCATCTTCGGCGATGCGGTGTAAATGCTCTTTACCGAAGGCGGCGATGTAGGCGGCGGCACGCAGCAGCACGCCGACCTGGCCAATGGAGCCGAGTACGGGACCTATGCTGGCCGTGTCGCTGGTGATGATGGCGTAGCCATTTTCACTCTTCTCTATGCGGGGGGTTGGCATGAACGGGGCTAGGGATTCGCTGACCACGACTGGGCCGCCGCCGGGGCCGCCACCGCCGTGCGGTGTCGAGAAGGTCTTGTGTACATTGATATGCAGACAGTCGATGCCCATTTCACCCGGCTTGGCCTTGCCGACCAGTGCGTTGAGGTTGGCTCCGTCACCGTAAACGAAGCCGCCGGCTTCATGCACCAGGCGGCAGATTTCGGCGATGTCCGATTCGAACATGCCGGTGGTATTGGGGTTAGTCATCATCAGTGCAGCGACATCGCTGCCCAGATGGGCCTTGAGTTCATCCAGATCGACACGACCCTCAGGTGTTGATTTGATCTCCACCGTGGTCATGCCGCAGAGAGCGGCTGAGGCCGGATTGGTGCCATGGGCCGAGTCGGGAACCAGTACCTTGGTGCGATGGGAATCGCCGCGCGCATCAAGGGCGGCACGGATCATCATCAGGCCTGTCCACTCTCCATGGGCACCGGCTGCCGGTTGCAGGGTGCAGTAGGGGAAGCCGGTGATTTCACCCAGCCACTGCTGTAGCTCATACAGCAGTGCCAGGGCTCCCTGCACGGTCGATTCAGGCTGATCCGGATGAATATGGGCCAGACCCGGCAAGCGAACGACCTGTTCGTTGACGCGCGGATTGTATTTCATGGTGCAGGAGCCGAGCGGGTAGAAGCCGGTCTCAATGTTGTGGTTCCACTGCGACAGGCGCACAAAGTGGCGTACGGCCTCCGGCTCGGAAAGGCCGGGAATGCCGGCGGGGGCTTCACGGCTAAATGAATTCAGTTTGTCGGAGATAGCTCCGCGTACTCCCGGCAGGTTAATGCTCTCGGGCGCTTCATGCGCATGTTCGAAGAGTAGCGGCTCTTCATGCATCAGGCCGTGGGAGCCACCCTGGTAGAGTGGCTTGTTTGACGGATGGTTCATTGCGCACCTCCCAGTAGCTCCAGATAGCGGATGACATCTTCAGTCTCGACCATCTCGGTTGTGGCAATCAGAAGATGCTTCGGCTCAATACCGTCCTCTAGCTTTTCTAGCGGGGTGCCGGCAAAGATGTTTGCTGCTTCCGCACGTTTGAGGAAGTCGTCACGTTCAGGCTGACCGGCAAAGCTCAGGACAGTCTCATTATAGTGTGCGCCAGCGGCGGCGGTGACGCCAGTAGGCAGGCCATCGACCAGCATCTTCAGGGCTGCAGCGGAGTGTTCAGCCACGCGCTTAAGCCCGGCATCACCCATCAGTGTCATGTAGGTTGCTGCAGCCGTGCACATCAGCCCCTGGTTGGAGCAGATGTTCGAGGTCGCCTTTTCACGGCGGATATGCTGTTCGCGTGTAGAGAGGGTCAGTACAAAGCCGCGTTTGCCATTGGCATCCTGTGTCATGCCGCAGACACGGCCTGGCATCTGGCGCAGCAGTTTCTGGGTGCAGGTAAAGATACCCAGGTGAGGGCCGCCGAAACCCATCGGTATGCCGAGTGACTGGCCTGAGCCGACAACAATATCGGCGCCGAAGCTTCCGGGTGCCCTGATCAGTCCGAAGGCCGTGGCGTCGGAGAACGCGACCACCATCAGGGTGCCAGTCTCATCACACTTTTTACGGATGTCGGCAAGGTCGTAAACCGTGCCGTAGAAATCGGGATACTGCACGATGACCGAAGCGGTCTCCGGCGTAATGGCTGCTACAATCGCTTCGACATCGGTGCCAAAGCCTTCATTGGATTGATTCCGGGGCAGTTCGATGGTCTCCCCTTCCAAGTGCAGCAGGTAGTTAAGAGCTACGGAGCGATAGCGCGGATTGACACTGCCGGCAATGACCGTGCGGTTACGGCGAGTGGCGCGTTTGGCCATCAGGGCCGCCTCAGCAACCGCCGTGGCGGCGTCGTACATCGAGGCGTTGGAGATATCCATGTCGAGCAGTCGTGCCGCCATCGTCTGGTACTCGAACAGCACCTGCAGCGTGCCCTGTGAAATTTCAGGCTGGTAGGGGGTGTAGGCAGTGAGGAATTCGCCGCGTGAAATCACATAGTCGACCACGGCTGGAATAAAGTGGTGATAGGTGCCGCCACCGAGAAAATAGCTGTGATTGCCTGCATGCCGGTTCTGCTCCGAGGCGCGTGAAAATTTCCGTACAATGGCTGCTTCGGAGAGCGCACCGGGCAGGTCCAGGCCACCTGCCTCGATGTGGAATCCGGCAGGGATGTCGGTAAACAGGTCGTTGATGCTGGAAACACCGATGGTCTCCAGCATGGCTGTTCTGTCAGCATCGGTGTGCGGCAAAAATCTCATAATGGTCTGTCACCACAACGCAAGAAGGCACGAAGAGAGGCAATGATCCCTTCGTGCCTTCGTTGCAATGTGATTATTCCTCTAAAAATTTGGCGTAAGCGTCGGCATCCATCAGGTGAGAGGTGTCGCCGTCGGTCACTTTTACTTTGGCAATCCAGCCGTCGCCGTAGGGGTCTTCATTGACCTTTTCAGGAGTGGCTTCCAGTTCACTGTTACCCTCAATCACTTCGCCGGCAACCGGCGCGTAGGCATCGGAAACAGCCTTGACCGATTCAACGACTGCGAAGGCATCGCCGGCGGCAACGACTCGCCCCTCTTCGGGGATTTCAACAAAGACGATATCGCCGAGCGCCTCCTGAGCGTGGTCGGTCAGGCCGAAGGTGGCGGTATCGCCATCAATACGAACCCATTCGTGGTCTTTGGAATACATCAAATCTGCTGGAATGCTCATAACTCATCTCCTCACATTGCTACGCACAAATGGCGTGGTTGTTCTCTCCGCGGCTACAGCCTTTCCCCGGATGTCGATCGCAAGGTTGCCTGTCGCTGAATACTCGGGTTCAACATAGGCAATGGCAACCCCGCATCCAGCCAATGGCGAGTGCATGCCGGATGTGACCTCGCCGACCTCTTTGCCGTCGACAACGACTTTGTAGTGCTCTCGTGGAATGCCGCGTTCGGTGAGCTTCAGGGCAACCATGGAGAGTCTGGCGCCTTCAGCTTTCCGCTTTTCAACTGCAGCCCGGCCAATGAAATCACCCTTATCCAGTTTGGTGATCCACATCAGCCTGGCTTCAACCGGGGTGACCTGATCGGAAATCTCATGGCCGTAGAGGGCGTAGCCCATCTCGGTGCGCAGCATGTCGCGGGCGGCCAGGCCGATCGGCACGGCACCGCCCTCTTCCAGTTTCTGCCAGATGGCGGTGGCTGCTGCATTGGGGATGTAGATTTCAAAACCGTCTTCACCGGTGTAGCCGGTGCGTGAGACGATGGCAACGCTGCCGTTCAGCTCGAGATGTGAAAAGCGGTAGTAGCCGATGGTTTCAAGGTCGGTGGTTGTTAAAGTCTGCAGAAGTTTCTGGGCTTCGCCGCCCTGCAGCGCCAACAGTACAGTGTCGTCGGATTCGTCAGTAACCACGATGTCAAAACCGGCGGCATGGGCCTGAAGATGTGCCACATCCTTGTGCCGGTTGGCTGCATTGATGCAGAGATAATATTCCGTGTCGCTGATTTTGTAGGTGGTGATGTCATCAATGAAGGTGCCTTGTTCATTAAGCAGTGAAGAGTAGTGCACCTGTCCGACAGCCAATTTGGATACATCATTGGTGGTCAGGTATTGAAGAAACGGCAGCGCATTGGAACCTGTGACACGTACCTGACCCATATGTGAAATATCGAACAGGCCAGCCTTGCCATCACGAACCGCCTGATACTCTTTCAGGGCGCCGAGCGGGTACTGGACCGGCATCTCGAACCCTGCAAACGGAACCATCTTTCCATTCAAGCGAATGTGTTCATCAAACAGCGGGGTTTTAGCCAGCGTTCTGTTTTCGCTCATGCCGGGTCACCAACGTGAGTACGGAAGGCGGTGATGGTGTTGTGCAGTAGCATGGTGATAGTCATCGGGCCGACGCCGCCGGGTACCGGTGTGATCCAGGCGGCACGTTTGGCGGCCTCTTCAAAGTCGACATCGCCGGTCAGTTTTCCATCTTCCTTGCGATGGATGCCAACGTCGATGACAATGGCTCCCGGCTTGATCCATTCGCCCTGAATCAGTCCCTGTTTGCCGGCTGCGGCCACGACGATATCGGCACGTTCGACATGCTCTTTCAGTCCGTGTGAAAAGCGATGGGTAATGGTGACGGTGGCCCCTGCAAGCAGTAGCTCAAGTGCCATGGGGCGACCGACCATGTTGGATGCTCCGACTACAAGACACTCCTGTCCACGCAGGTTTATTCCTGTCTCTTCCAGTAGTTTCATGCAGCCATAAGGCGTGCATGGGCGCAGGTTGGGGATGCGTGCGGTTAAGGCGCCAATGTTCTGCGGATGAAATCCGTCGACATCCTTGCCGGGATCAATAGCGGTAATGATGGCTTCGGAATCGATGTGGGCCGGGGCCGGGAGCTGTACCAGAATGCCATCTACCCGAGGATCACGATTGAGTTCGCCGATCAGTCCCAGGATATGCTGCTGAGTTGTCTCTGCAGGGAGTCGATGAGAGAAGGAGGTGATACCTGCCTTTTCGCAGGCCAGCTCCTTGTTTTTCACATAGACATGTGATGCGGGATCATCGCCAATCAAAATGACGGCGAGGCCAGGCGGCCGGCCATGTTTTTCAGTCATGGCGGCGACGTCGGCATGCATGCTTGTACGCATGCGTTCCGAAAGGGCTTTGCCATCGAGGATTTTAGCTGTTGACGTATTCATAGGGGTGCGGATTGTTGCAGGATTGATCGCCCCGGTAAATCTTTGGCTATCTCATTATATTAATATTGTGCTCGGTGACAGGTGGAAAGGGGGCTGGAGTTGTTATGCATTTACATCACGTTGCTGTCATTGTTGGAGATCTGGATCGCGCATCCCGATTCTATGAAGGGGTGCTGGGTTTGAAGCGGGATGCGCGCCCGGACCTGGGATTTCCCGGACTGTTCTATTCACTGGGGCATGGGCAGCAACTCCATCTCATGCAGATTGATGATCCCTGTGAGGCGTGTGGCCGGCCCTCGCATGGCGGACGGGATTATCACTTTGCTCTTGCATCGGATGATCTTGAATCGCTTATGGCTCGATTGAAAGAGCAATCTATTCTATATACTAGAAGCCGGTCAGGTCGGGCGGCCATCTTCTTTCGTGATCCCGATGGCAATGCCGTTGAGGTTATCCAGTCGTCATGACGGGCATTAAGAATTGTGCTGACATTCTGGCCGGCCAGCTATTAGGTTGGCGTCAATGAATACGAATCCCGTTTCCCGTGAAGATCTCGCTTCGCTTTTTTCTTCAGGATGCAAGCCAAAAGAGCAGTGGCGGATCGGCACCGAGCATGAAAAGATCGGTTTCTGCGTAGACACACTCAAGCCCATTCCTTATGAGGGGGAGCGCAGTATTCGGTCGTTGTTGGAGCAGCTTCGACTGCAGGCGGGCGAGCCGATTCTGGAGGGGAATAATATTATCGGCCTGATCAGGGGGCATGCTTCGGTGACGCTGGAGCCGGGCGGCCAGGTGGAGCTGTCGGGGGCACCACTCTCAACCGTCCATGAGACTTGCATGGAGACGGGACGGCATCTGTCACTGTTGAAAGAGGCGACCGAGAAGCTGGGTATCGGCTTTCTTGGGTTGGGCTTTCAGCCCAAGTGGAGGCGTGAGGATATTCCCTGGATGCCGAAGGCGCGATATGCCTTGATGCGCGAGTATATGCCGAAGGTGGGCTCACAGGGTCTGGATATGATGCTGCGTACGGCAACCGTGCAGGCCAATCTCGATTTCTCCTCGGAGCAGGATATGGCAAAAAAGATGCGGGTGAGTTGCGCGCTGCAACCGCTGGTAACCGCTCTCTGTGCTGCCTCCCCTTTCGTGGATGGCAAGCCGTCAGGGTTTCTCTCCAGCAGGGCCGCCTGCTGGCTTGATACCGACCCGGGCCGCACCGGAATTCCGGAATCTGTTTTTGATGACGGCTTCGGATTTGAGAGTTATGTCGAGTGGGCGCTCGATGCTCCGATGTATTTTGTTGTTCGTGAAGGCGGGTTTGTTGATTGTTCGGGTTTGAGCTTCAGAGACTTTCTGGATGGCAAGCTGGCATCGCTTCCGAATGAGAGGCCGTCGATGGCTGACTGGGAGCTGCATATCGGCACGCTGTTTCCGGATGTTCGATTGAAGCAGTTTCTCGAGATGAGGGGTGCAGATGCCGGCCCGCAACGCTGGATCTGTTCATTGCCTGCCCTGTGGAAGGGGCTTTTATATGATGAGCAGGCTTTGGGGCGGGCCTGGCAGATGGTGGAAAGCTGGACGCATGCGGAGGTGATGGTGCTTCGTTCCGAAGTGCCAAGGCTTGGCTTTTCGTCGAAGTTCAGGGATGTCGATGTGCATGCGCTATGTGAGCAGATGCTTGAGATTGCCCGCGCAGGGCTTGAGCGACTGGATGCCAGAAACAGTCACGGCGACAACGAATCGATTTTTCTGTTGCCGATGCTACAAGCCGTGAAGCACCGTAAGACGCAGGCCGAAGTGTGGCTGGATGCATATCATGGTCACTGGAATCAAAATGTTGATCGCATCTTTATCGAGGCCATGCATCCGTAAGGGGTTTGGTTGATCCACAAAAGGCAGGAGGCTTTTTGCCGATCTTAATTTAATAGAGCCTGTTGCAAAATGACACACACGAGGTGTGGCAGGTTGACCCTGTGGCAAATGTCACGCAATGTTCGCGGCGTACTTCCGGAAAGGTCTGTGCATTTCTCTGCTAACTGGACTAGAGCCAGTAGCAGGTCGAAGAGAAGCACGGGAAAAGAGGGGAGAACAAAATTTAACTATGGTTCACACGTGAACCAAATCTATTAAGAGGATAATAACAACATGAAAAAAATGTTTTTTTCTGCTGTAGCTTTCGCTGTTGTTGCTGTTTCTGCTGTTGCAGTTGCTCCAACCACTTCTGAAGCTGTACCTGCATTTGCACGTCAGACCGGCGCTGCATGCTTGAACTGCCACTTCCAGGCAATTCCACGTCTGACCGCTTTCGGTCGTAACTTCCGTATGAATGCTTTCCGCGACATGGGCGAACAGGCTCTGATCGAAGACGAGCATCTTTCTCTGCCTGCAGTATTCAACGCGTCTTTCCTGATGAAAGCTCGTTTCTCTACTGGCGACACTAAAGTCAACGGCGTAACCACTGCTAAGGGTGGTCTGATCGGCGCTGGCGCTGGTGTTGGTGAGTCTATCCAGGTTCAGTTCCCTGACGAATCAGCTCTGCTGTTCGGTGGTCGTCTTGGCGAGCACGCTGGCCTGTTCAACGAGTGGGACGTAATCAACGGCTCTATGCTGGGCGCTAAGGTTGCTTATGTGTTCGATCTGGACGCAGGCATTGTTGCACTGGCTCTCGGTACTACCGACGCGCTGGGTGCTTCTTCAATCTTCAACGATCCATCAAACGCTCTTTCTCGTAACACCCGTGGTGTTCAGACTCGTGCGTTCGCACTGCGTTCAACTATTCACCACACTGGCGCTACCGGCGTTGGTGTTTACGGTCACCTAGCTGACTCTCTGTACTTCGCAGTTGGTGGCGTACTGGGCCAGGCTGCTGGTGGTACTCAGGTTGGTAACACTGGTGTTGACGTAACTCTGTCTCCATACATCCGTGCTGCTTACACTGGCGAAATCGCTGGTCTTGACGCAGTAATCGGTGGTTGGTACGCAGACGTTGCAACTGCTAACCACAAGCGTACTCCAGGTACCAAGAACCCACGTAAGGAATACGGTCTGGACATTCAGTTGCAGGGTGATGTAGGCGGCGTGTCTGTAGGTTTCTACGCACCAATCGTACTGTCATCTAAGCTTACTGTTTCTGCGACCAACATCCAGACTAAGGTAACTGGTTACTTCCCAATGATCCAGATCGCTTCTGGCCCAATGGGCGTGCGTCTGGGTTACGACTATGCTAAGACTAAGGTAACTGGCGTTGTTAACGACACTAAGTACACTAACTTCGTAGTTGGCGCATGGTATGACCTTGCTCAGAACTTCACTCTTGACCTTGAAGTTGATGCTATGAAGACCAACACTGGTGTTGCTGCTACTACTAGCAAGACAACAGCTACTACTCTTCAGATCGAGTACGTATACTAAGATTCCTTCGGGATTCGATGTTTGAGAGAGGGGGCCTTCGGGCCCCCTCTTTTTTTGTGTTGTTAGATACGGATAAGGCCCTCCCCATGCCACTTATCCTTTAATACATTTCGAATCCTGTCGGATTCGCCGCCCTCCTTTGCGGATGATGTTGAGCTGTGATTCTGGTTTCTGTCCGCAATTTTCCAAGTCCATACAAACTGTAAGTTGAAGAGCGTTTTAATCAGGATTAGAATGCTCCTGATTAAATTTCAGGAGTTGTTTCAAACGGATGCTGAGACTGACCAAACTGACCGATTACGGGATTCTTCTGCTGACGCATATTGCGGCGGATGAAGCGCGCCTGTTCGCATCCAATGATCTATCCAATGCGACTCGGGTTCCGTCACCTACCGTGAGCAAGGTGTTGCAGACGCTGCTTGGGGCCGGATTGCTCGAATCGATCCGTGGTGCCAAAGGCGGCTATCGTCTGGCGCGTCCGGCAGTGGAGATTTCCGTGCGTGAAATAATTGACTGCTTTGAAGGTGATATCGCGCTGACCGAGTGTAATCTTGATGCAGGGGCGTGCGATCAGCTTTCTGTCTGTGCCACCCAGAATAACTGGAAGCGGATCAATGAAGCGGTGCGCGGCGTGCTCGATAACATCTCTCTGAAAGATATGACTGAAAAAGATTTTATGCCTGTTTTTTCCATTAGAAAGGGTGTGCCGATCCAAGCGGCGGACTCGATGTCGAAAGCCGGCTGTGAGGCTGGCTAATGGCTACGAATGAAGAGCTGAACGAACAGCTGAAATCACGTGAATATGAGGCCGGTTTTATTACCGACATTGATTCCGACACGCTTCCGCCCGGCCTGAACGATGATGTGATTCGTGCGATCTCCGCCAAGAAGAGTGAGCCGGAGTGGCTGCTGAACTGGCGGCTTGAAGCCTTCCATCACTGGCAGACGATGAAGGAGCCTGACTGGGCAAATGTTCAGCATACGCCAATTGATTATCAGGCGATCTCCTATTACTCGGCACCGAAGAAGAGAGAGGATGCGCCGGATACGATCGATGATGTCGATCCGAAGTTGCTCGAAACCTATGCCAAGCTGGGTATTCCTCTGCGTGAGCAGGAGTTTCTTGCCGGGGTGAAGAATGTGGCTGTCGATGCCGTGTTCGACTCGGTCTCAGTTGCCACGACATTTAAAAGCAAATTAAAAGAGGCGGGTGTGATCTTCTGTCCGATCTCCGAGGCGGTACACGATTACCCTGAACTGGTGCAGCAGTATCTCGGTACGGTGGTGCCGACATCCGATAACTTTTTTGCAGCGCTCAATTCGGCTGTTTTTACTGATGGATCTTTTGTTTTCATCCCCAAAGGGGTGCGTTGTCCGATGGAGCTATCCACCTATTTCCGTATCAACGCGCTCAATACCGGCCAGTTTGAGCGGACGCTGATTGTCGCTGAAGAGGGTGCTTATGTAAGTTACCTCGAAGGGTGTACGGCGCCGATGCGTGATGAGAACCAGCTGCATGCGGCAGTGGTTGAGCTGGTGGCACTCGAAGATGCACAGATTAAATACTCGACCGTACAGAACTGGTATCCGGGTGATGAAAATGGTGTCGGCGGCATCTATAACTTCGTCACCAAACGCGGGGAGTGCCGCGGTGACCGCTCGAAAATTTCGTGGACCCAGGTGGAGACCGGCAGTGCGATTACCTGGAAATATCCAAGTTGTGTGCTGATGGGCGATGATTCGGTCGGCGAATTTTATTCGGTAGCGCTGACAAGCAATTACCAGCAGGCCGATACGGGTACCAAGATGATCCACCTTGGTAGGAACACGACAAGTACCATTATCTCCAAGGGGATATCTGCCGGTCATGGCCAGCAGTCTTACCGCGGGCTGGTTCGTGTCGGCAAGGATGCAGAGGGCGCCCGCAACTATACCCAGTGCGATTCGTTACTGTTGGGAAAGACATGTGGTGCGCACACCTTTCCTTACGTCGAAGTCAAGAACGCAAGCGCTATTGTCGAGCACGAGGCAACCACTTCGAAGATCGGTGATGATCAGCTCTTTTATTGTCAGCAGCGCGGCATTTCGGAAGAGGATGCGGTATCGCTTATCGTCAACGGTTTCTGCAAAGAGGTGTTCAACGAGCTGCCGATGGAGTTCGCAGTTGAAGCAAACAGATTAATGGAAGTCTCCCTTGAAGGAGCTGTGGGTTAACTATGTTAGAGATAAGAGATTTACATGTAAGCGTGAATGGAAAGGAGATTCTTAAGGGGATCAGCCTCGATGTGAAGGCCGGTGAAGTACATGCCATCATGGGGCCGAATGGATCGGGCAAAAGCACGCTCTCCAACGTTATCGCCGGTCGCGACGGTTACGAGATCACTCAGGGCTCAGTCACTTATAAGGGAAGTGACCTTCTCGGGATGAGTCCGGAAGAGCGGGCGTGGGAGGGTGTTTTCCTCGCTTTCCAGTATCCGGTCGAAATTCCCGGCGTGAACAATACCTATCTGCTCAAGGCAGGTGTGAATGCCAAACGCAAGCACCTCGGGCAGGGCGAGCTCGATGCCATGGAGTTTATGCAGTTGGTCAAGGAGAAGGCGAAGCTGGTTGAGTTGGACCAGTCCTTCCTGAGTCGTTCGGTCAATGAGGGTTTCTCGGGCGGTGAAAAGAAGCGTAACGAGATTTTCCAGATGGCCGTGCTGGAGCCAGCACTGGCGATTCTTGATGAGACCGATTCCGGACTGGATATCGATGCCCTGCGCATTGTCGCCGAAGGCGTAAATAAACTGCGTAGTCCGGAACGTGCGGTTGTACTGGTAACCCATTATCAGCGTCTACTGGATTACATTGAGCCTGACTTTGTTCACGTTCTGGCCGGTGGTCGCATCCTGAAGAGCGGTGATAAAGAGCTCGCTCTCGAGCTTGAAGAGCGCGGTTATGACTGGGTGCTTGAAGAGGCTGCGGCATGAATGAAGCCGTCAATGTATCGGCTGAACTGACCAGCCAGCTCAGCGAGCGCTTTGCCGCGATGCATCAATCATTGCCCGGCGGGCATGAGTCCTGGGTGCGTGTGTTGCGCAAGAATGCTATGGCGAAAGTCGAGCGTCTGGGAATGCCGAACACCCGCCATGAGTCCTGGAAATATACCGATATGCGGAAGTACCTTGATCGACTGGTTGCCGATGCCGCCGATAAAGCTTCGCAGCCTGTTTCTACCGAGGAATTGGAATCTTTCGGATTCGGCGGAGTGGATTGCCACCGTATTGTGGTTGTGAACGGTAAGGTTTCACCTTCACTGTCTGCGCTGGGGGAAATCCCGGCAGGGCTTCGGGTTGAGAGTGTGGCAAAGCTGCTGGTTGAAGAGCCGGATCTGCTTGAGCCCTACCTCCACGACTTGCACCTCTCCGGTGTCTTTGCCGAGCTCAACAATGCGATGATGAGCGATGGCGTATATCTGCATATCCCCGACGGGATGGTTGTCGAGAAGCCGCTGCATCTGATTTTCCTGACAACGGATGGTATCAGTTCAGCTTCGCACATCAGAAACCTGATTGTTGCCGGTGAATACAGTCAGGCTACGGTGATTGAGCATTTCGGTTCGATCGGCGATAGTCGTGCTTTCATCAATACGGCAACAGATGTCGACCTGCATGCCGGCGGTCGACTCGAGCACTACAAGCTACAGCAGTCAGGCGCAGGCGACGTGAACATTGGCTCAATCCGAGTGCATCAGCATCGTGACAGCTACTATCACTCCCACTCCGTGGCTTTCGGCTCGGCTCTCTCCCGTCGTGATATTCATGTCGAGATGAACGGTGAAGGTGGCGAGTGTGCGCTGAACGGGCTCTATCTGGTGGGTGGTCGGCAACACGTCGATCATCACACGCGCATTGATCATGTGCGTCCGAATTGCCGCAGCCGTGAAAGTTACAAGGGCGTGGTCGATGGTCGGGCTCGGGCTGTGTTCAATGGCAAGGTGGTGGTGCATGTCGGTGCGGACCAGACCGATTCGGCCCAGTCCAATGCCAATCTTCTGCTTTCTGACAAGGCGGAGATTGATACCAAGCCGGATCTGGAGATCCATGCCGATGACGTCAAGTGCGCTCACGGTGCTACGGTCGGACAGCTGGATATGAACCAGCTCTTCTACCTGCGTTCGCGGGGGCTCTCCGAAGAGGAGGCGCGCAATGTGCTGATGTTCGCCTTTGCCGATGAGGTGCTGGCGGCCATCAAAGTACCGCAGGTGCGCAAGTATCTGGAACGTATTGCATTCGAGAAGCTGCCGCATGGCGCCACTCTCGAAGGACTTCTGGGGTAAACATGAGCATTAATATTGAAGCTGTAAGGGGTGACTTCCCGATTCTTCATCAGCAGGTGTACGGTAAGCCCTTGGTCTATCTTGATAATGCTGCCACGACGCAGAAACCGCAGTGTG
Organism: Mariprofundaceae bacterium; assembly: GCA_050301755.1. GTDB lineage: Bacteria > Pseudomonadota > Zetaproteobacteria > Mariprofundales > Mariprofundaceae > WSZY01. The sequence goes on along the minus strand of JBNKZS010000007.1, from coordinate 18,630 downwards.
TGATTGATACCATTCGGCACTTTTATGAACATGATAATGCCAATATCCATCGCGGTGTACATCTGCTCTCCGAGCGGGCTACGGCTGCATATGAGGGTGCTCGGGAGACCATTCGAAAGTTCTTCAATGCGCGTTCTGTCAAAGAGGTGGTTTTTACCCGTGGTGCGACCGAGTCGATCAACTTGGTGGCATCAAGCTGGGGTGGCGCCAATGTCGGCGAAGGTGACGAGATACTGATCACCCACATGGAGCACCACTCCAATATCGTGCCGTGGCAACTGCTTTGCGAGCGCACCGGAGCAGTATTGAAAGTGGTGCCGATGAATGATGCCGGTGAGCTTGAGATGGAAGCTTTCGAGATGCTACTGTCCGAGCGTACGAAGCTTGTGGGCGTGGTGCATATGTCCAATGCCCTGGGTACGATCAATCCGGTCAAACCGATCATTGAGAAAGCGCATGCAGTGGGTGCAAAAGTGCTGGTGGACGGAGCTCAGGCTGCCGCACACCTGCCTGTCGATGTGCAGGCACTGGATGCCGACTTCTATGTCACATCGGCCCATAAGATGTATGGCCCGACCGGTGTCGGTGTGCTGATTGCCAAAGAGGAGCTGCTTGATGCGATGCCTCCCTATCAGGGTGGCGGTGATATGATCCTGACAGTGACGTTCGAGAAGTCGCAGTACAACGACCTGCCGCACAAGTTTGAGGCGGGAACACCCAACATTTCCGGTGCGATCGGTTTCGGCAGGGCCATTGAATACATCAACAGCATTGGCTTTGCTGCCATCGAAGCGCGTGAAAAAGAGTTGCTCGGTTATGCCACGGCTCAGGCGGAAGCATTTGAAGGTCTGCGCTGTATCGGGACAGCAAAAGAGAAGGCATGTGTGCTTTCGTTTGTGCTTGATGGTGTTCACCCCCACGATCTGGGGACGATTCTCGATCGCGAGGGCGTGGCCATACGTGCCGGCCACCACTGTGCCATGCCGGTGATGCAGTTTTTCAAAATTCCCGCTACGGCACGGGCATCCTTCTCGATTTACAATACGGAAGCCGAGGTCGATACGCTCTTTGCGGCGCTGACCAAGGCAAAGGAGATGTTTGCCTGATGTTTTCTCTGGGAGACTTGTATCAGCAGGTCATTATTGACCATACCAAAGCGCCGAGAAATTTCGGCAAACTCGAACCGTGCAACCATGATGCGGAGGGATATAACCCGCTGTGCGGAGATCAGTTGCATCTCTACCTGCAGATCAATGACGATAACATCATTGAGGATGTGAAGTTCGAAGGGCAGGGGTGCTCAATCTCCACCGCGTCGGCCTCGTTGATGACCGATGCTTTGAAAGGGAAATCGGTAGAGGAGTTTGAAAAGCTTTTCGAGGCTTTTCATGACATGGCGACAGCAGACATGTCCGAGGCTCCCGATGAAGAGGCTTTGGGAAAACTGGCCGTGCTTGCCGGAGTCAAAGAGTTTCCTGCCCGGATTAAATGCGCCACGCTCTGCTGGCATACGATGAAGGCTGCTATCGAAGGTGGTAGCAGTGTGGTGAAAACAGAATGACGATTCTGAGATGCGCAAAAAAACATCCATGTTCTTTTGCTTTGACGGAGCAGAAAAGCGTGGTTTTCTGCTCCTTAACAATCCTTCGGCTTGCCGCCCGTCCATGGGCGGATGGAGGCCATGAATGACCTCAGGTGATATGATTACGGTCAATCGCGATGTTGATGCTGTATTGATTCCGTTGGGGACGCCGGTGATGATTCCCGAGGGGGCTCAGGTGCGTATTACTCAGGAGCTGGGTGGCAGCTACACCGTAGCTGTGAATGGCAATCTGGCTCGTGTTGAAGGTAAGGATGCGGACGCTCTTGGTATGGCCGAGCAGACTCCGGCAGAGCCGTTTGAAATGGCCCCGGCTGAAGGCCCGGTGAATGAAGAGGAGCTTTGGAACGTTCTGAAAACCTGTTACGACCCGGAAATTCCCGTCAACATTGTCGACCTCGGACTGGTTTATGACTGCCATGTCGTCGATACGGATGAAGGTAAGAACCATGTTGAGGTGGTGATGACTCTGACAGCCCCCGGTTGCGGTATGGGACCGTTCATCGTTGATGATGTGAGGGCTAAAGTACTGAGTGTTGCCAATGTCTCGGATGTGCATGTCGAACTGGTGTTTGACCCTCCTTGGGACAGGCACATGATGTCTGACGAAGCCAGGTTACATTTGGGGATGTTCTGATATGAGCGAATGGATTGATGTGTGTGTTGAGGGTGAATTAAAGCCGGGAGAGCGAAAGATCATCTCGACCGATGCTGCTGAAATCGCCGTGTTTAATCTTAAGGGCGATCTCTTTGCCGTTGAAGATGTCTGTACACACGACGGTGGTGAGCTGGCATCAGGTCGCTGTGAAGATGATCAGATTATCTGCCCGCGCCACGGCGCACGCTTCTGCATACGCAATGGTAAAGCGCTGACGCCTCCTGCCTATGAAGATATTGAAACATTTCCCGTTCGCGTTGAGCAGGGCTTGGTTCAGGTCGATATAGGTTAAATCCGTCGCATTCGTTGCATGAATGCACCCGTTCCTTATGCTACGATGCCGGGATGGGAACTAAGCACTAATGAATAACAGATTGCCTGAAAAAGGAAGTTTCTTTTCTTTTCTCCGTCGTTTGAATCAAGTCAATAATGGTGAGTTTGACCAAGCCATGGTTCGACTGGTTCTTGTTGGCGTTGTCTGTGCATATCTTTATTTGGCCGGATCAATTCTTGTTTTCAAGCTGGTCTCTTTATACCTCCTGATTTCTGTCATGACCTTTGGCTGGGTGCTATTTTATCCGGCTGAAAACGTTGTTCGAAGGGTGTTTTCGATTTTTGGGGATACGGCTGTTCCAACAATCGGAATTATTCTACTGGGTAATGAAGGTGGTGAATTGTTTGTCGCGATTTACCTGTGGGTGATTACCGGCAATGGATTTCGTTTCGGTATTAAGTATCTGATTATAGCGACTGCTTTTTCTTGTATCGGCTTTCTTTCCGTGATGGTGATTTCGCCTTTCTGGGAAGCCCATTTCAAGCTTGGTATTGGCTTGCTTATTCTGATTGTCATTGTTCCCTTGTATATGATCAGGCTCATACGCAAGTTGCACTCTGCTATTGCCAGAGCTGAAGAGGCAAACCAGGCCAAGACTCAATTCCTTGCGCATATGAGTCATGAGTTGAGGACGCCGCTTAACGGCATTATCGGCATGAGTGACATGTTGGTCATGACACCTCTGGATAGGGAGCAGAAAGAGTATGCGGGCGTCATTCAGTCATCCGGGCATACCCTGTTGGCTCTGATCGAGGATATTCTCGATATTTCGAAAATTGAGGCCGGAAAGCTTCTTTCCGAATCGAAACCGTTTGATCTTCATGAGGTGATTGTAACTACGGTAAAGAGCTTTCGGCATCAAGCAAAGCAGAAAGGGGTCGAGTTAACAGCCCATGTTGATCCGGGGGTTCCATTCAGGCTGATAGGGGACGAGCTCCACCTTCGACAGGTGTTGATGAATTTTTTAAGTAATGCCGTGAAATTTACAGAAACAGGTCAAATTGAAGTGCTTGTGGAGCCAATGCAGGTTGGGGCGGAAGAGCAGACATGGGTGCGTTTCAGGGTGGTCGATACGGGCATTGGTCTTTCCGAGATGGCCCAGCAGCGTATTTTCGAGAGTTTTGTACAAGCCGACGCCTCGGTGACCCGTAAATACGGGGGTACGGGATTGGGCACAACCATCTCCAAAGAGCTGGTCCATCTCATGGGTGGAGAGTTGGGCCTGATCAGTAAGGAGGGGGAAGGTTCTGAGTTCTGGTTTGAGCTTCCCTTTACGCGCCAGCCGGAGGTGCCCAAGGAGAGTATTGCCGCCCTGTCTTTTTCAGAAGTGAGAGTGCTTGCGCTGCTTGGCGATGCCCTGTTGCCCAAGGTAGAGGTTCCGTTGAAACGGTGGGGGCAGAAGATGGTCTCTGTCTCTAGTGTGGCGCGTTTGTTTTCCTCGCTTGTGGAGGCCAATGAAAGCTCGAATTCATTCCATGTGGTCATCGTTGAAGGTGAGCGGCTGGGTATGTCACCTAGCCAGTTTGTCGACACGGTTCGTGCGGAATCGTGGCTCACGGATCTGTCTCTGGTATTGGTTGACTCTCGCTTGGGGATCAGTGAGTTGGAAGCGCTTGTTAAGGCTGGCTACTCATCCGTGCTATATACACCGTTGAATGAGTCTCTCCTGTTTAATGCCCTGCATGAAGTGTGCGTTGGTAAACAGCTTTCAAACGATGTGATTTCTGTCGCAGATTTGCAACGTAGGAGAGATGCTGAGCGAATATTGGATATTCTCGTCGCGGAGGATAATGAGGTAAATCAGACTGTGATTCGAGCTCTGCTGGAGCGAGCGGGGCATCGTATTACCATTTCTGAAGATGGCGAGGAGGCGCTGGATCTTCTGACTGAACGGCTCGGGCGGTTCGATCTGGCTATTCTTGATATGAATATGCCTAACCTTTCTGGGGTGGAGGTGTTGAAAGCCTATCGTTTTATCGAAACGGGGGAGCGTCTTCCCATCATTATGCTTTCAGCCAATGCCATGCCGGAGGTAATTGCCGAATGCCTTGATTCAGGAGCAGATGATTATCTGACTAAGCCGATTGATAACAGAAAACTAATGGCAACTATTGATAAGTATGCACTGCCTGAGAAGGTGTCCAGTCAGGGCGGTGTTGTTCAGGCTTTCCCTGCGATGGGTGAACAAAAGTGGAGTTATATTGATGTGAGTCCTCTGGAGGAGTTGAAGCAGTTTACTTCACGGAAGGGGTTCGTCGAAGAGTTGGTCAGGAAATTCATGGATTCAGGAGAGTCCAGTCTCGCAAAACTGGAGCAGGCTGCGAAGGCAGCGGATATTGGGCAGTTTCAGAATATCGTTCATGCGTTAAAGGGTAGTGCGGGAACGGTTGGTGCAGCCTCGCTTTTTCAAATTTGTGATGAGCTTGAGCGGGAGCAGCAGAATCTGACGCCTGCCGGGCTGTTAAGTGGGTCGGCCAGGTTGGGGGCTGCTTTTGAGGGTAGTCGAAAGGAGTTCGGCCGGTATTTGGGTGGGCCTGTAACTTAATGCTTGTCCGATATAGTCAGGGCAGCCAAATGCGACTGCCCTAACTGTTGAAACGCGGATATGTATCAATCTATATTGACAGCTTCGTTGATTGCCTCTTTATGAGCCTCTCTATCATTCGAAGGTCTTTGTCTTCTATATTTAAAGCAGCATCCGACCAGATTGTTGCAATGTTTTTTAACTCGCCATAGGTGACGGGGTTGCATGATTGTTGCGCTTGCCGGAATGCCTTGTAGCCGTTGCTGGCCCGGCTCTCTTGTTTGGTGTATTCGTGAACAGCATGCACTCCTTTTCCATCTTCGGCGAGGACATCAACCACGCCCATTTCAAACATCTCTTCAGCAGAGTACAGCTTTCCACTCAGAATCATTTTTTTTGCCTCGCTCTGTCCGACCTTTCGCGAAAGCAGGCTGTACGCCCCCATGCCGGGGAAGAGGTTGAACAGGATTTCTGGCATGCCCATTTTAGCGCTTCGTTCAGCAATCAGGACGTGACTGGATATGGCAAACTCCATTCCGCCTCCTAATGCATCCCCTTGAACCAGTGAGATGGTTGTTATGTTTTCTCCCAGGCCGGTGTGATTTAAATAGAGGGTATCTATGCATGAAATTGCATAGTTTAGAAGCCCCTTCTTGTCCTGGTTGCGGATCAAGTGAGTGAATAAGTTCAGGTCTCCACCCAGATTGAAGATTCCCGGCATTTTTGAGGCTATGGCAATATATTTAATGCTTTTGTTGTGCTGGGTCGATTTGATCAGGTCAGCGTACCATTGCTGAATCTCACTGATTAATACGGGTGTGCAGCATGGTCTTGGGTGCGGCCGGGTATAGTACCAGGCCAGCTCACGCTGCTCATCGTATTGAATATCGAGAGAGGTGAACCTCTCCTCACTGTTAGATTTCAGTTTTAAATTAGTATTGTAATGCATCGTGCACTCCCTTCCATTGAATTTGCAGACGCTGTCCGCACCATCAGGCTGAACCTGAGGGGATGTGGGAGTCAATCATTGCAGGTATGGCGTCTCTATGATGTGGCGCATAGCATTGGCGCTATGAATATTGCTGTTCAGGGCGCCGAGCCTCTAAATAAGGGCGTGAAACGCTTTGCTCTTTTCGAACTTGGTTTCAGGCCTTTTTTCCTTCTGGCAGGCGTTTTTGCAGTGCTGTTGATGGTTACATTTGTTTTGGGTCTGGTGACCGGGGTCTGGCACTACAACTACTTCCCCCTTTTTACATGGCATGCTCATGAGATGATCTTCGGGTATTCAACAGCCGTGGTTGCCGGGTTCCTTCTTACATCCGTACGCAACTGGACTGGCACGGATACGGCAACCGGGGGCAGGCTGGTGCTTTTGACGCTCCTCTGGCTGGCCGGTCGTTTGGCTCCGGCCATACCCGATCTGTCGGGTTGGCTGATTGCATTGATCGATATTGCATTTTTGCCTGTTCTGGCAGTGGTGATTTTCATGCCCATCCTGAAAGCCAGGCAGTATCGCAACGTTCCGGTACCGCTGCTGTTACTGTTGATGGCAATCGGAAATGCCCTGATCTATGCCGAAATGCTCGAACTCTCCTTTGGATCCATGGAGCGCGGTATGATTGTCGGCATGGGGTCCCTGTTGCTGCTGATCTCTGTCATTGGTGGGCGGGTGATGCCTTTCTTTACCGAGCGGGGGCTTCCAGGCGTGACAGTCACCCGATACGAGTGGGTGGAGCTTTCGGCAACCGCGATGATCATGTTCTGGTTGCTGTTCGAGTTGGCGTTTCCGGGCTCCATCTGGTCGGCTGCTGCTGCAGTTATGGCGGCAGTGGTGAACGGTATCAGGTTAACCGGCTGGAGTACGCTGCGCGTCCGAAGCCAGCCAATGCTGTGGATTATTCATTTGGCTTATGTATGGCTTGTTGCCGGATTCGTCATGCAGGGTGCGGCTGCTTTGGGATGGTTGCCGGTTACCACTGCATTGCATGGCTGGACAGCAGGTGCTGTCGGTCTGTTTACGCTTGGCATGATGGCCCGGGTTTCCCTGGGGCATACCGGGCGCTCGATTGTTGCGTCCCGGGTGATCTCCCTTTCATTTCTATTGCTGGCGCTTGTTGCTCCTGTGCGGGTGTTGTCGCCTCTTCTTTTTCCGCTAGCTGCTGAAACGGCGCATTTGATCGCGGCTGCTGGCTGGATCGCGGCCTTTGCTATTTTCGTCTGGGTCTACACGCCCTATCTTGTTCGGCCACGGGCGGATGGACAGGCGGGATAACATGACTCGTGACAGGATTGATCAACAGGACAGGCGTCCTGAATGCCTGCGCTGTAGACACTACTATGTGACATGGGACCCGAAGTTTCCTTACGGTTGTCGTGCCTTTGGCTTTAAATCTAGAATAGCGCCTTGTCTTGAGGTCTATTCAGCTTCTCAACAGCAGTGTTTGAAGTTCGAGCCGAAAAGTAAGCAGCGAGGATAGATTACAATGAAAGCGGAGTATGAGAATGCTGTCCAGTGGCGGGAAGCTGCGATGTCCCGAAAAGGCGGCGTGAGTGAAGAGGAGTCGGAGCGGCGACGTGAGAAGGTGCGTGTTCACCATCTGGCTGAGGGAACAGAGCCGGATGCCGATGCTTTGGCGGATTACGAGCTCTTTATCCTCGGGAAAATGGATGTTGATGAGTATCAGCAATACCTTCTTTTTAAGCACAGGCCCGATGCTTGAAGATGCAGCTTGTGCATGTTCCGGCACACTTTCAAAAAGCCTTCTCAGAAGCTGTTGACACGGCACCTGCTCGACACTATGGTTCGCGACCCTTCGAGAGGCGTCTGATGTTTCTCAGAGGTTTGAGTTTGGAGAAGAGGTAACGATGCCAACAATTAACCAGCTGGTTCGCAAGAGCCGTAAGGATAAACGCAAGATCAATAAAGTTCCGGCCCTGCAGGCGTGTCCGCAGCGTCGTGGTGTTTGCACGCGTGTGTATACAACCACGCCGAAGAAGCCTAACTCAGCATTGCGTAAGGTAGCTCGTGTACGTCTGACCAATGGTCATGAAGTGACTGCATACATTCCAGGTGAAGGCCACAAGCTTCAGGAGCACTCGGTTGTTCTGATTCGTGGCGGCCGTGTAAAGGATTTGCCGGGTGTTCGTTATCATGTGCTTCGTGGCGTTCTGGATACGACCGGTGTTGAAGGTCGTAAGCAGGCCCGTTCTAAATACGGCGCCAAGCGTCCGAAGTAAGTCGAGGAGTTTGAGTTATGCCACGTAAAGGTCCTGCCCCGCGTCGTCCGATTACTCTGGATGCCAAGTACGGCGATCACAAAGTATCGGTAGTTGTAAACAAGGTTATGCTGGATGGCAAGAAGGCCACAGCCGAGAGTATTGTTTATGATGCGATGGAAATCGCAGCCAAGAAAACCGGCAATGATCCGCTTGTAAGTCTGCACAATGCACTTGAAGCGATCCGTCCTCTGGTTGAAGTGAAGTCTCGTCGTGTTGGTGGTGCTACCTATCAGGTGCCTACCCAGATCTCGGATCGTCGTCAGCATTCACTGGCTGTTCGCTGGTTGATCGAGTTTGCACGCAAGCGTTCTGAGCACACCATGGCTGAGCGTTTGGGTAACGAGATGGCAGAAGCGGTTGCAGAGCGCGGTGGTGCGTTCAAGAAGCGTGATGAAACTCATCGTATGGCTGAGGCCAACAAGGCGTTTTCACACTTCAGCTGGTAAGTCGGCTGACTGTTTTAGAGTTATTTGTTTTAGTTTTTAGTTTTTAGATTTTTTGTTCTAAATAGATACGGGTAATAGAAGGAGAAGCTGGTCGTGGCTAGAAAGACACCATTAAAGCGCGTGCGCAACATCGGCATTATGGCTCATATTGATGCAGGTAAAACTACAGCAACAGAGCGTATTCTTTTTTATACCGGCGTATCTCACAAGATCGGCGAAGTTCATGACGGTGCCGCCACAATGGATTGGATGGCGCAGGAACAAGAACGCGGAATTACCATTACCTCGGCTGCAACAACTTGTAGCTGGAAAGATCATCAGATCAACATTATTGACACTCCTGGGCACGTGGACTTCACCATTGAAGTGGAGCGTTCGCTGCGTGTTCTTGATGGTGCTGTCGGTGTGTTTTGTGCGGTGGGTGGCGTTCAGCCACAGTCTGAGACTGTATGGCGTCAGGCTGACAAGTACCATGTCCCGCGTGTTGCCTTTGTAAACAAGATGGACCGTACCGGTGCCCGTTACTTTGAAGTGGTTGATGAGATTCGTGAGCGCCTTGGTCATAACGCCGTTGCTCTGAACATTCCAATCGGTGCCGAAGAGGACTTCAAGGGCGTTGTTGATCTGGTCTCTATGAAGGCGATTGTCTGGAACGATGAAGCCATGGGCTCCATGTACGAAGTTCAGGATATTCCTGCTGACCTAGTTGATATTGCCCAGGAGCGTCGCGAACTGCTTCTGGATGCTGTTCTTGTTCACGATGAAGATTTGATGATGGCCTACCTTGAGGGTGAAGAGGTTGACGAGGAAGCTCTGAAGACCTGTATCCGTAAGGCCGTGCTTGATATCAGTGTGATCCCGGTTCTTGCCGGCACCGCTTTTAAGAACAAGGGCGTACAGACTTTGCTTGACGCGGTTGTCGATTATATGCCTGCACCGATTGATGTTCCTGACATCAAGGGTGTCGATCCTGATGATGAGACCAAGGAAGATAGCCGCCCATCATCTGATGATGCGCCATTTGCGGCGCTTGCGTTCAAGGTGATGACCGACCCGTTTGTGGGTTCGCTGACCTTCTTCCGTGTCTACTCAGGTGTGATTGAGGCGGGTTCGTATGTGATCAACTCCACCAAGGGTGGCAAGAAAGAGCGCCTGGGTCGTATCCTGCAGATGCATGCCAATGAGCGTTCTGAGATTAAAGAGGTGCGTGCCGGCGATATCGCAGCGGCAGTTGGCCTGAAGTCGACCACGACAGGTGATACGCTTTGTGTTGATTCTGCACCGATTATTCTGGAGCGCATGGAGTTTCCTGAGCCGGTGATTTCGGTTGCCATTGAGCCGAAGACCAAGGCTGACCAGGAGAAGATGGGTATCGCACTCGGCCGTCTGGCTGCAGAAGATCCATCATTCCGTGTTCGTACCGATGAAGAGACTGGCCAGACTATTATCTCCGGCATGGGTGAGCTTCACCTTGAGATTCTGGTTGATCGTATGAAACGCGAATTCAACGTGGATGCGAATGTCGGTAAGCCTCAGGTGGCTTATCGCGAAACCATTCGCGGCAAGACCAAGGCAGAGGGCAAGTTTGTCCGTCAGTCCGGTGGTCGTGGTCAGTATGGTCATTGCTGGCTGGAGATCGAGCCTCTCGAGCCCGGCGGCGGTTTCGAGTTTGTTGACAAGATTACCGGCGGTTCTATTCCTCGTGAATATATCCCGGCAGTTGGTAAGGGTGCTGAAGAGGCCATGGCAAACGGCGTGGTTGCGGGCTTCCCGATGGTGGATATCCGTGTAACTGTTGTTGACGGTTCTTACCATGATGTCGATTCGAACGAAATGGCATTTAAGGTGGCTGGCTCCATGGGTATGCGCAACGGTTGTGCACAGGCCAAGCCGGTTCTGCTTGAGCCGATGATGGAAGTTGAAGTGATTACCCCAGAAGACTACATGGGCGATATCGTTGGCGATCTGAATCGTCGTCGTGGCCGTGTGCTTGGTATGGGTGATCGAGGTAACGCCAAGGTTGTTGATGCTGAAGTTCCTCTCTCTGAGATGTTCGGCTATTCGACCAACCTGCGTTCTATGTCACAGGGCCGCGCGGTTTACACCATGCAGTTCAAGCACTATGAAGAAGTTCCGAATAACATCGCCCAGGAAATTGTGGCGAGTGTGAAGGGTTAAGGAGTAAGTAATGTCCAAGGAAAAGTTTGAGCGCACCAAGCCGCACGTGAACATCGGAACGATCGGTCACGTGGATCACGGCAAGACCACATTGACAGCGGCGATCACGAAGGTTCTTTCAGAGACCGGTGGCGCAGTATTCAAGGATTACGGCGACATTGACGGAGCTCCAGAAGAGCGCGAGCGCGGTATTACGATTGCGACAGCACACGTTGAGTATGAGACGGAAGCACGTCACTACGCTCACGTAGACTGCCCGGGTCATGCTGACTATGTGAAGAACATGATCACTGGTGCTGCGCAGATGGACGGCGCGATTCTGGTTGTATCGGCTGCAGACGGCCCGATGCCACAGACTCGTGAGCACGTACTTCTTGCTCGTCAGGTAAACGTACCTCACCTGGTCGTATTCCTGAACAAGGCAGACATGGTAGACGACGAAGAGCTTCTTGAGCTTGTAGAGATGGAAGTTCGTGAACTTCTTGACTCATACGACTTCCCTGGCGATGACACTCCAATCGTGAAGGGTTCTGCTCTGAAGGCGCTGGAAGGCGACACCTCTCCAATCGGTGCTCCTGCAATTCTTGAGTTGATGGCAGCTGTAGACAGCTACATTCCGACTCCTGAGCGTGCGGTAGACAAGACCTTCCTGATGCCGATCGAAGACGTTTTCTCAATCTCCGGTCGTGGTACCGTAGTAACAGGCCGTATTGAGTCTGGCGTAGTTAACGTTGGTGACGAGCTTGAGATTGTTGGTGTTAAAGACACTACCAAGACCACTTGTACCGGTGTTGAGATGTTCCGCAAGCTGCTTGATCGCGGTGAAGCAGGTGACAACGTTGGTGTACTTCTTCGTGGTACCAAGCGTGAAGACGTTGAGCGTGGTCAGGTTCTGGCCAAGCCGGGCTCAATCACGCCTCACACAGGCTTCAAGGCTGAAGCATATATTCTGACCAAGGAAGAGGGTGGTCGTCATACCCCGTTCTTCAACGGTTACCGTCCGCAGTTCTACTTCCGTACAACTGACGTGACTGGTTCAGTACAGCTTCCTGCTGGAACTGAGATGGTGATGCCTGGCGATAACATCTCTATGGATGTTGAGCTGATCACACCGATTGCAATGGACAAAGAGCTGCGTTTCGCGATTCGCGAAGGTGGCCGTACTGTCGGTGCCGGTGTCGTCACCGAGATTACTAAGTAATTTAAATATTAAGCATTGGGCGGTGGTAGTGATTTTCACTACTGCCGCTTTTGTGTCACTGGAGAATAGATATGCGTGACCTGTTGGCTTTGGCTTGTGAAGAGTGCAAACGTAAGAACTACACAACAGATAAAAATAAGCGTACGACTACCGACAAGATCGTGTTGAGAAAGTACTGCAACTCTTGTCGCAAACATACGGCACATAAAGAGACCAAGATTTAATTCTAGGCCAGTAGCTCAGTTGGTAGAGCACCGGTCTCCAAAACCGGGTGTCGGGGGTTCGAGCCCCTCCTGGCCTGCCACTTCTCCCGTTTGTGTTGGGATGGTTGGCAGAGAATGAAGTGTAAGAGGAGCTTGCGATGAGTCGTGTAGCAGATATGCAGAAATTTGTTCGTGAAGTTCAGGTTGAGGCCAAGAAAGTGGTCTGGCCGGAACGTAAAGAAGCCATGCAGGCCACGTTGATGGTGGTGGTTATGGTGCTGTTTGTTTCGCTGTTCCTTTGGCTGGTTGATTCAGGTCTTAGCTGGCTTGTACAGAAGGTGATCTAATGGCAAAGCAGTGGTATGTGGTTCAGGCCTACTCAGGCTTTGAAGATAAGGTTGAGCAGATGATCCGCGAAAATGCGGAGCGCGCCGGTCTGGCAGACAGTTTTGGTGAAATCATGGTGCCTCGTGAAGAGGTGGTTGAACTGAAAGAGGGTCAGAAGGTGACCAGTCAGCGTAAATTCTTCCCAGGATATATTCTGGTGGAGATGGAGATGAATGACGAGACTTGGCATGTCGTTAAAGGCACGCGCCAGGTTAGTGGTTTCCTCGGTTCGGGCGGCAAGCCTCGTCCGATGCCACAGCGAGAAGTGGACGCTTTGGTTCACCAGATTGAAGAGGGTATTGAGCATCCGAAACCTAAGGTGATGTTTGATATCGGTGATGCGGTTCGTGTGATGGACGGGCCTTTTGCATCATTCAACGGTGTGGTTGAAGAGGTGATGGAAGACAAGGCTAAGCTAAAGGTAAGTGTCAGTATCTTCGGCCGTCCGACACCGGTTGAACTGGATTATATTCAGGTCGAGAAAGCTTGATCTGATTATTTAAAACGGCTTTAGGCATCCGTGCCACAAAGCCTGGGACGAAGTTCGAATTTTATGAATTCCGAACTTCTCAACTAAAGCCGACCATTTATGGTTGGAAGGACGGTGAAAGAGACGTCCGTCCCCTCTGAAGGATGATTGAGGGTTACCACTGAAGAGTGGGAGCGAGCTGTACGCAGCTCACGAATACAGGTGAAAGACAGGATGTCCGAAACCCATGGAGATAAACAATGGCAAAGAAAATTGAAAAGTTTGTCAAGCTGCAAGTGCAAGCTGGCAACGCAAACCCGGCCCCGCCGGTTGGTCCGGCTCTAGGTCAGGCTGGCCTGAATATCATGGAGTTCTGCAAGGCGTTCAATGCACGCACGCAGGAGATGGAAAAGGGCATGCCCCTGCCGGTCGTGATCACCGTTTATGCGGACAAATCATTCGACTTCCAGATCAAGACCCCGCCAGCATCCGTGCTGCTGAAGAAAGCTGCAAAAATTACAAGCGGTAGTGCTGAACCCAACAAGAAAAAAGTTGGCACAGTCACTCGTGCTCAGTTGATCGAAATCGCTGAAGCGAAGATGGCAGACCTGAACTGCTATGATGCTGAAGCCGGTGCAAAAATTATCGAAGGTACAGCCCGTTCTATGGGTCTGAACGTCGAAGGATAAGGGGGCGTATCATGGCAAAGTATTCTAAACGTGTTCGTGCTGCTCGTGAGGCTCTTCCTGCAGAGGCAGTAACGGTTGCGAAGGCAATCGAAGTGGTTCTGGCTCAGACAGGTGCCAAGTTCGACGAGTCTGTCGATGTGGCTATCAAGCTGGGTGTTGACCCGCGTCATGCCGACCAGATGGTTCGTGGCTCAATCGCCCTGCCAAACGGCACAGGTAAAACAGCACGCGTAGCTGTGTTTGCAAAGGGCCCTAAGGCTGAAGAGGCTGAGAAAGCCGGTGCTGACATCGTTGGCGCAGAAGACCTTGTAGAGAAGGTCAAGGGCGGCTTCATGGATTTCGACCGTGTTGTTGCAACACCTGACATGATGGCTCAGGTAGGTCAGCTCGGACGTGTATTGGGCCCTCGTGGTCTGATGCCAAACCCTAAGCTGGGTACAGTGACCATGGATGTGACCAAGGCTGTGTCGGCGATCAAGTCCGGTCAGATCGAAGTGCGTGTTGATAAGGCCGGTGTGATTCATGCACCTGTCGGCAAGCGCTCTTTTGATGCTGCCAAGCTGCTCGAGAACATCGACTTCCTGGTTGCAGAACTCAATCGCATGAAGCCTGCTTCAGCGAAAGGCCGTTACATGCAGAGCGCGACTGTCTCATCCACCATGGGTGCCGGCGTACGCGTCGACGTAACGACGTTATAAGAGATATGGCCGGGGAGCATCCTGCCTCCGGCCTTTTTTCAATTCGATTTTTTCGAAATCCGAATTGAGACTAAAACCGGCCGTTCATGGCCGGATAGGTGCTTACTGAAAGGCATCCCGATCCCCACAGGAGGTGGGGCGAGCGAAAGACATAAGCTCGTAAGTGAAGGCGGACATGTGCTGCCGGAACGATCAAGGCGAGGGCAGGAGCCCGAAGCCGTATGTTAAAGATTAGCCAGAACCTGCGAAAGCAGGGAAAGGCTATAAAAACGATCCGTCCAAGACTGTCGGAGCCAAAGGTCAACAATGACCGGCGGCTTAATTGGTCGAAAGACTGTCCTGCATAGATGGAGTGTGAGCTCGCTTGCGCGGATCGAATAAGCAAGGGGGTAGAAGTGAATCGAGAAGACAAACAACGTGTTGTTGACGATCTTCATGCTGCCTGGTCTGAATCAACTTCCGGTATTGTAGCCCAGTACCGCGGGTTGACGGTTTCCCAGATGGGAGACCTTCGTCGTCGCCTGCATGGCGCCAATGTCTCTTTACAGGTTGTAAAGAACACATTGGCTCGTCTTGCAGCTGAAGGCACAGACTTTAAGGCTGCTGAAGAGCTGTTTACCGGACCTGTTGCAATCGCCTATGGATCAGACCCAGTGGGTATGGCCAAAGCGATTTCGGATTTTGCTAAAGAGAACGATGCCTTGGAAATCAAGGGCGGCGTACTCGATGGTAAAGCGATTGATGCAGCAGGGATCAAAGCACTAGCAAGTCTGCCGTCGCGTGAGGTTCTGTTGGCCAAGATGTTGGGCAGCATGCAGTCACCGATCAGCGGATTTGTACGTACTTTGAACGAGATTCCATCTTCATTCGTTCGTGTGCTGGCAGCAGTACGTGATCAGAAAGAAGCAGCGTAAACAACATTCGTTCACGAAACCAAATTTATTCAATAAGCAAAAATAACAAGAGGAGCTAATACTTAAAAATGGCTAAAGCATTAACTAAAGACGAACTGATTACCGCAATTGAAAGCATGTCCGTACTGGAACTTTCTGAGCTGGTATCTGCACTGGAAGAAAAATTCGGCGTATCTGCTGCTGCACCTGTTGCAGTTGCTGCTGCAGCACCTGCTGGCGGCGAAGCTGCTGCTGAAGCGAAGGACGCGTTTGACGTGGTTCTCGTATCTGCTGGCGACAAGAAGATCCAGGTGATCAAGGCTGTTCGCGAAATCACCGGTCTGGGCCTGAAAGAAGCCAAGGATCTGGTTGAAGCAGCACCTAAGGCAGTGAAAGAAGGCGCGGCTACCGCTGAAGCTGAAGAGCTGAAAGCTAAGCTGGAAGAGGCTGGCGCAACTATCGAGCTGAAGTAATCCAGCCAATTGCGTACGTCACTTTATAAAGTGAAATAAGGTCAACCCCGGCAGTTTCGGCTGTCGGGGCTTGGCCTTTTCTGCGCTTAAGAAAGCTGAATGCATAGGTGGTTTTCTTAAGCGCTGTTTCTTCAGAAGAGGAACAAATGAGGCGAAAGTCTCAGACAGGTAAATTTGACCGAGGTAATTATGGGCAAGCAAGCTGCTGTTAAACGTATCCGCAAGAATTTTGGAAGTATCGATTCGGTGATCGGAATGCCGAATATGCTTCGACTTCAGGTCGATTCATATCAGGAATTTGTCGGTGTGGGCCAAGGCTCGACCGAGATCAACGCGGGCAGTCTGGCTTCTGTTTTCGAGAATGTTTTTCCGGTTAAAGATTACGGCGGAAGTGCCGAGCTCCATTTCGAAGGTCTGGACTACAATCCACCCCGCTACGACCTTGACGAGTGTCGTCGTCGTGACCTGACCTATGCCCTGCCTGTAAAGGTAAAACTACGCCTGAAAATCTTCGATGCCGATGGTGAGAAGGGCGCTAAGCGCAAGGTCAAAGAGGTTCGTGATCAGTCTGTCTACATGGGCGAGATCCCGCTGATGACCGACTACGGTTCTTTCATTATCAACGGTACAGAACGTGCCATCGTTTCCCAGATGCATCGCTCTCCGGGTGTCTTCTTCGACCATGATCGTGGCAAAACCCATGCATCCGGCAAGTTCCTGTTCAAGGCCCGTGTCATCCCTTACCGTGGTTCATGGCTGGACTTCGAGTTTGATGCCAAGGATAAGGTTCATTTCCGTATCGATCTGCGTCGTAAGATGCCGGCAGGTGTTCTGCTTAAGGCCCTTGGACTGACCCAGCAGGAGATCCTGGACCGTTACTATGCGCGTCGTACCTATCGCATGACCAAGGATGGTTTCCAGGTCAAGTTTGATGCCGAGAAATTCCTCGGTAGTCGTGCCGCTACAGACATTAAGGCTGGTGGAAAAAAGATCGTTGCTGAAGGTAAGAAGTTCACCAAGCTGGCGATCAAGAAGCTGACCGAAGCCAACATCGAGTGGCTCGATGTGCCGACTGAAAACATGATCGGTGAAGTGATCGCTGAGCCGATTATGATTGCGGGCGGCGAAATGCTGATGGATCACAATCAGGAGCTGACCGAAGAGGGTATCTCTGCACTGCAGGGTGCCGGCATCAAAGAGTTTGATTGCCTATTCATCGATAGCTTTCACCGCGGCCCATGGCTGGCGGATACGCTTCGCCTGGATATGGTTCAGTCGAAAGAGGAAGCTCAGGTAGAGATCTACCGCATGATGCGCCCCGGTGAGCCACCAACAGTTGAAACTGCCAAGGCTCTGTTTGAGTCGATGTTCTTTGATGCTTCACGTTACGACCTTTCAAATGTCGGTCGTATGAAGCTGAACAGCCGTTTGAACATTTCCAATGATGATGTTCCGCTGGATCAGGGCACCTTGAGAGTTGAAGACATCCTGCTTTCAATGGATACCCTGCTGAAGCTGCGTGACGGTATCGGCGAGGTGGATGATATTGACCACCTCGGCAATCGTCGTCTGCGTTCAGTTGGCGAACTGCTGGAGAACCAGATTCGCGTAGGCCTGATTCGTATGGAACGCGCTATTCGTGAGCGTCTGAGCTCAGGCGACCTGACCGAGATGATGCCTTCTGACCTAGTCAATGCAAAACCGCTGATTGCATCTGTCAAAGAGTTCTTTGGCTCTTCACAGCTTTCACAGTTTATGGACCAGACCAACCCGCTGTCGGAAATTACGCACAAGCGTCGTCTCTCAGCGCTCGGCCCCGGCGGTCTGTCGCGCGAGCGTGCCGGCTTTGAGGTTCGTGACGTACATCCGACCCATTACGGACGCCTCTGCCCGATTGAGACGCCTGAAGGCCCGAATATCGGTCTGATCAACTCCCTTTCATGTTTTGCCAAGGTCAATGATTTCGGTTTCATCGAAACCCCATACCGTAAGGTTGTGGATGGTAAGCTGACCCGTGAAGTGGTCTACCTCTCTGCTATTGAAGAGGCGGGCCTTGTCATCGCTCAGGCGAACGCCAAGGTTGATGAGAAGGGTGAGTTCGTTGCTGATGTGATCCAGTGTCGTCAGGACGGTGAGTTTATCATGAACCCGCCAACTGAGATCGACTACATGGATGTATCACCATCACAGCTGGTGTCGATCTCTGCTGGCCTGATCCCGTTCCTGGAGCATGACGATGCAAACCGTGCATTGATGGGTTCCAACATGCAGCGCCAGGCAGTGCCTCTGATCCGTTCAGAGAAGCCGCTGGTTGGTACCGGCATGGAAGCTGAAGTGGCACGCGACTCCGGTGTTGCCGTAGTTGCTCGTCGTGGCGGCGAAGTCGAAAGCGTTGACGGCAGCCGTATCGTTGTTCGCGTGAACGATGATGAACAGGCTCTGGGTGAACCGGGCGTGGATATCTATCGCCTGTTCAACGAGTGGATGAGTAATGTTCTCAAGTTTGGACAATGCTTCGTTGTCACGAAACACCAATTCACCCAATTTTGAGCGATTAATTTGTCCATCTGCATTCAAAATCCATTTACCAAACGTATC
>JBNKZS010000006.1:0-63891 GCA_050301755.1 Mariprofundaceae bacterium | reverse complement strand
GAGATTTGGTATGGTCTTCTTTAGAATTTTTTGATGACCCACATTGGAGGGCTTGGGCGTTTGTAACCGCCCGGCAGGCGCTGCTCGAAGACACCATCGCCATCTTTGTCGTAGAGGTAATATGCCGGGAATTTACCCAGGGGTTGAACACGAACCATGTAGACCTTTCCATTGACGGCGTATTCGGTGACCTCAGCACCATCACCACGGGTATAGGCGCGCACCTCGGCACCATCCATGCCTTTGCTTTCAGGGGCTGAAAGTTCGCGGTTCAAATCGGTTTCCCCGGTGTCTGCCTCAATGCTTTCACGGGCCTGTTCGGAATCGTGAATGGTTGTCGGTGGAGGCAGCACATCCTCCTCTGCATAAAGAGAGGGAGCAGTGGCCAGAACAGCAATAAGGCAGAAGGCAAAGATCATGGGAGATGGTTTATAGTTCATGTGGAGATTATAGCTGCCCGCAAAACGTTTTGCATCAGAAGTGGACTTTTCCCGTTAACGCGCTTTGCGATCCCTGCGTAATAGCACGAGGCAGGAGCCTCCTCCTGTATAGGGCTTGGGTATGGCTGCAAGAATATGTGCAGCATAGGGCCCCGATCTCAGCCACTGATAGACCGCCTCCTTGAGAACAGGTTTTCCCTGCGAATGGAGGCCCCGGCCATGTACGATACAGAGTACGCGTAACCTCTCCTGCAGGGCGATGTCGAACATTTTCTCCAATGCAGAGCATGCTTCATCACGGTTCATGCCGTGCAGGTCGGTTTCGATGTCGATTGCAGGGCGTCCGGAACCCAGTTGCTTGAGTTTCTCCTGAGAAACCCCGCTTGCTTTCAATGTCCATGGATCGCTTGACGGTTTCAGTTCATCAGCGATTCGAGGAGAAGAGACAGGAGTGATGGGAGTATGCCGTTCTTGCGATGGTTTTCTCTTTGGCTTCGGCCTTTCAACAGTGATTTTGTCCGGCTTCGCAAGAGGTCGTACCACACTCATCGCTTTGGCAAACAGATCCTCATCATCCATGGAAGACGCACATGATTAATCGTGTTCGTGTTTTTCGGGGCGTGAGAGCAGTTGAGATACAGCCTGAGCTGGATTGATTTTGCCTTCCAGAATAGCCGCAACAGTTTCGGATATCGGCATTTCGATACCGTGCTTTTTGGCCAGTTTACAGGCCGCAAAAGCGGTCTTCTCACCTTCTACCACCTGTCCGACATGGGCACGTGCAGCATCGACACTCATGCCATTTGCCAGCGCCACGCCCATTTTCCGGTTGCGTGACAGTTCACCAGTACAGGTCAATACAAGGTCGCCCAGGCCGGAGAGGCCGGAGAGGGTTTCAGGACGACCGCCACAGGCAACAGCCAGCCTGGATATTTCTGCGATGCCACGGGTGATTAGTGCTGCCATGGCGCTATGGCCAAGGCCAAGGCCAGCGGTGATGCCGGCGGCGATGGCGATGACATTTTTCAATGCCCCGCCGAGCGCAACACCCGCCATGTCGGTACTGGTATAGATTCTGAAAGCCGGATCATCAAAAATGGCGGCGCAGCTGCGGGCAAGTTCGATGTCGGATGCAGCCATCGTGATGGCCGTGGGCAATCCTTCGGCACTATCCTTTGCAAAAGATGGGCCGGAGAGAAGAGCTGCACGCTCTTTGCCGAGATGGCGAATGAGCAGTTCATCGACTCGCTCAAGCGTATCGGGATTGATCCCTTTATTGGCGGCGATGACCGGAGCTGTTGAGCCGGTAAGGTTTGCAAGTACGGAGTCAGCTGCTGAACAGGGAACAGCCAGTACAATGGCGCTAACGCCATCCAGTACGGCATTGTAATCCGAGAGAACGGTAAGGGTTTCAGGAAACATGATACCGGGGAGGAAATGGCCGTTTTGTCGAGCCTCCTGCATCTGATGGGCAATTGCAGCATCGCGTTCAAACAGTCGCACATCCCGACCATGACGGGATAGCACCATGGCCAGAGCTGTTCCCCATGAGCCTGCACCGATTACACTGACAGGTGACTGTTTCATCTCATACTCCTCCGCCTGCCCCAGAGCCCTCCACCCAGAAGGATGAAGCCCGCCAGTATCAGTGCGGGCAGATCTCCCCATTGTTGATAGGGCGTCGTTAACTTGGAAGTGCGATATGTACCTTTTACTACAGCTTGCGTCCACCATGGGGCGGTGGCTGTGATGGAGCCGTTCGGCGAGATAATGGCGGAGATGCCGGTGTTGGCTGCGCGCAATACGTAGCGGCCGGACTCTACAGCCCTCATTCTGGCGGCCTGCAGATGCTGCCATGCCGCCGGACTCTGATCATACCAGGCATCGTTGGTCACCACTACCAGGACCTCGGCACCTTCGGCAACACGGGCACGCGCCTCTTCCGGAAAAATCGATTCGTAGCATATCAGTGATCCGAACGTGGTGTCTCCTGTGGTCAGGACACCGCCGTTCGTGGCCTGTTCAAAGTCGGCGATATTCGGAACGAGTTTTTTTAGCCATGGCAACCATGACGGAACATACTCTCCGAATGGAACAAGATGGTGTTTGCCGGTAAAGCTGCGGGCCCCCTGCGCCGGCATCTGCAGGAAGAGTCCATTCTGTGCGGCCGGAACATCCGCACTCTCATTGCCGGTAATCTTCAGCCCGCCGAAGAGCAGCGGCCGGTTCCAGATCGTTACGCGATTGTTCAGCCAGCGATCCCATCCCGGAGCACGGGATAGAAAGAACGGGACGGCAGCTTCCGGCCAGACGAGGATATCGGTGCCATCGGCAGCTGAAGTGGAAAGCGTATCGTATCGCCGCATCGTCTCATTAAGAAAGGCGCTGTCCCATTTTGCATCCTGGGGGATGTTCCCCTGAATTAGTGCCGCCGTCTTGCTCTCTCCTTCAACGGTTGCGGAGGGAGGTGTGAACCAGACCAGTGCGACAGCACAGACCAGGGCAGGCACGGCAGTCGTGGTCATGCGCCGGTTAACGAATCCGGCCAGTGAAACGGCAATCAGGGCGGGGAGAAAGGCGGCTCCATAGACACCGGTAATACTCGCCCAGCCAATGGCAGGCGTATCAAGCAGCAGGTTGCCGAGAGAGGTCCAGGGGAGGCCTGTAAAGAGATGGCCGCGCAGCCACTCGACCAGCACGGCCATGGCCGGAAAGGTGACAATGATAGCGCCGTGCCCGGCATGGCGCCCAGCCAGCTGGAGAGCCAGCCAGCCCCAGAGAGCGGGCAGGAAAGCCAGGACAAGCCCAACCAGTAGCACGCAGCCATAAGCGAGCGGGTAGTTCAGTCCGCCGTAGATATGGAAGGTGTCGGCAAGCCACCAGGAGCCAAAACCGAACCAGCCGAAACCAAAGGCGTAGCTGATCAGAAAGGGGTGATCACTTCGGGTCAGCAACCATGCCCAGACGGCCATGTTGATGATGGCCAGCCAGTTGTAATCGAACGGGGAGAATGCGAACTGCATGAGTCCGCCGCAGAGAAGAGCCAGAATGATCCGGTGCGGTTTGATGCTCTCCTCCTCCCTGTGCCACATGGGTTAGTCGATGTTGTCGGGTTTGATAAGTATTTGCACTACCCGGCGCGGATCCGCCTCTTTCACGTGGATGTTCAGTCCGGCCACTTCAATCTGTTCACCGGTCACAGGAATGCGCCCAAGCTCAGTGACAATCAGTCCGCCGACGGTATCAAAATCACCTTCAGGAAGTTTTGTGCCCAGAAGTTCTTCAAGCTCTTCAACATGCATGCGTGCCTGTACTTCCAGTCCGCCACTATCAGTCCGGAAATACTCCTCTTCATCATCGGATTCACCCCCCTCATCAATGGAGCCGACAATCTCTTCAAGAAGGTCGGAGAGGGTGACAAGTCCCGCTGTGCCGCCGAACTCATCAAGCACAATGGCAATGTGGCTGCCTTCACGCATCTCGGTGAGCAGGCCGCCCACCCGTTCCAGTTCGGAAACATTCGGACATGGGCGGATCAGCTCGCCCAGTGAGACCGCTTCACCTTTCACGCGTGCTGAGAAGAGGTCCCATACATGGATGATACCGAGTACCCGGTCCAGTTCACCGTCAATGACGGGGAGTCGGGTCACGCCGCTTTCGCTCATCACCTTCTCAACTTCAGAGAGGGACATGTTGATCTCGACAGAGATGATATCGGAGCGCGGTATCATCACTTCTCGAACACGGGTGTCATAAAACTCCACCATCCGTTCCATGTGACGGCGCTGTTCATCCGATTTGATCGCTTCGGCACTGTTGACCAGGTCGAGCAGCTCCTCTTCGGTGCGGCCCGGTTTCAATCGCTCAATCAGTTTTTGGCGCAGCCACTCCTGCCAGCCTCTAGACATCTTGTTCATCCTCATCTTCATCGGGATAGGGGTCGTGCAGCCCCAGCCTGTTCATGGCTGAGCGCTCGATTCGGTGCATGATTTTCGCATCGTCATCATCAATATGGTCGTACCCCAACAGGTGCAGCGTAGCATGTACAATCAGATGCAGCATGTGATCTGTGACCGGAATCGAGAGTCGGTCCGCCTCTTTAATGGTGAAGGGGGTGGCCAGGATAATGTCGCCGAGTGATTCACCGGCTTCAGGTTCATCGCCATCCTGCATCGGAAAGGAGAGTACATCGGTGACGGTGTTTTTCTTTCGCCATTCATGGTTCAGGGCCTGTACCGTGGCATCGTCAGCGAAGCGGATGCAAAGCATCGGAGTGTGCCGGAATCCAGCTTCAAGACATGCAGTTGTCACTGCCTTCTCAATGAGTTCCTGCGAGGGTAACGGAGCATCAACCTCATCATCAACGAGAATATCAATCATCGTTTCGCATCTCGTAGGCTGATACGATTTTCTCCACCAGACGATGGCGGACCACATCCTGGGCTGTCAGTCGGCAGATACCGACATCCTCGACATGCTCCAGTACGGTCAGCGCATGTAAAAGTCCACTGGGCTGGTGATTGGGCAGGTCGACCTGGGTGCTGTCGCCGGTTACCACCATCTTTGAACCGAAGCCGAGCCGGGTGAGAAACATTTTCATTTGGGCACGGGTGGTATTCTGTGCCTCATCAAGAATGATAAAGGCGTCGTTGAGGGTCCGCCCCCTCATATAGGCGAGCGGAGCTATCTCAATTCGACCTGTCTCCATCAGCGCATTCATCTTCTCCATGCCGAGCATGTCGGCCAGCGCATCAAACAGCGGCCGAAGGTAAGGGTCGACCTTCTGTTGCAGATCGCCGGGCAGAAAGCCCAATCGTTCACCCGCCTCTACCGCTGGTCGGGTGAGGATGATGCGCTCAACCGCATGCGAATTGAGGGCGACGACTGCTGCGGCTACGGCCAGATAGGTTTTTCCGGAACCGGCAGGGCCAATCGAGAGTGTCAGGGTGTTCTCTTCAATGGCCTTCAGGTAACCGCGCTGGTTGCCTGTTTTGCCTTGGATATGTTTACGGCCGGCGATAAGGAGAGGGCCCTGTCGGCTGACTTCGCCTGCAGCGGGTGATGAACGTCCATCGGCCATCACCCCTTCAATATCGATCTGGGTCAGCGAGCCGGTGCCCAGTTGGCCGGCCAGTTGCCGCATGGCGCTTACAGCTGCTTCGGACTGTTCACCTTCTACGTTCCATTGCCCCGGCTTGCCGAGGAATTTGACCTTGTAATGTGACTCCAGCTGTTTGACGGTACTGTTTCCGGGGCCACAGAGAGCGGCCAACATCGAAGTGCCGAGATTTGAAAGGTCCAGAGTAGTACTATGCAAGGATTAGCTCTCCACGAAGCGACTGGCCGTACGCCTCAATAATTTTGACGGGCATGATCTGGCCGACCTGTCTTGGTTGTCCCTGAAAGTGAACGATTTTGAAATCGGCTGTACGCCCCTGCATATCGCCGGGGTTTTTGCTCTCTTTTTCAACCAGTACATCAACCGTTCTGCCGACCTGACGTTCGGTTGCAGCGCGTGACTGCTCACGTGTCAGCTCAAGCAGCCTCTGCAGGCGCTCATCCTTGACGCTCTCCGGAATATCATCCTCAATTTTTGAGGCGGGTGTTCCCGGTCGTGGTGAGTATTTAAAGCAGAAGGAGGAGGCGAACTCGACGCGTCTGATCAGATCGAGTGTGGCCTCGAAATCCTCGTCGCTTTCGCCCGGATAGCCGACGATAAAATCGGAGGAGAGGGCAAGATCGGGGCAGTGGCTGCGCAGCTCTTCAATAATACGGAAGTAGTCATCACGGGTATGGCCGCGATGCATCGCCTTGAGCGTGTTGTCCGAGCCGCTCTGTACCGGCAGGTGCAGGAACGGCATCAGCTGCGGGATCTCGCCGAAGGCGACTGCCAGTTCGGATGTCATCTCCATCGGATGGCTGGTCATGAAGCGCAGGCGTTTGAGCCCCTCAAGTTTGGCTGCGGCATAGAGCAGCATGGTGAAATCCCACTCCTCGCCATCGGGACCGGTTCCGAGATAGGCGTTTACGTTCTGGCCGAGCAGCGTGATCTCCACCGCGCCTTTGGCCAGCAGTTTTCGGCACTCATCAAGCACATCGTCAACCGGACGTGATAGTTCGGGGCCGCGCGTGTAGGGAACCACGCAGAAGGTGCAGAACTTGTCGCAGCCCTCCATGATGGTGACGAACCCTGACAGACCCTGGATCTCTGGAGCAGGCAGATGATCGAACTTCTCGATTTCCGGCATGTCGATGGAGGTCAGCTTCACTCGATCACGGCGGATCTGTTTCACCATGTCAGGAAGGTTGTGGTAGGTCTGCGGGCCGAACACGATATCGACATAGGGCGCGCGTTGCTGAATGCGCTTGCCCTCCTGTTGGCCGACACAGCCGCCAACGCCGATAATCAGGTCGGGGCGTTTCTCTTTGATCTTTCTGTAGCGGCCAAGCTCGGAATAGACTTTCTCTTCGGCTTTTTCGCGTACGGAACAGGTGTTCATCAGGATTACATCGGCATCTTCAGCCTTGCCGACCAGGCGCAGGCCGTAGGCCTCCTTCATCAGATCGGCCATACGAGATGAGTCATACTCGTTCATCTGACAGCCGTATGTTTTAATGAAAAGGGTGTCCAGGCTCTTGGAATGTGGATGTTTGGTGGTCTCGTTTAGCATTGAAAGCGCGATACTAGCTGAAACGTTGGAATAGCAACAAGTATAAGGTTGGTTAGAGGATATCAGCCAGCGTGTTGGATTCCAGAACCTTCATGAATCCTTGTCTGGCCTGATAAAGAACGCCGGTCAGTTTGCAGCGGTCGATAAGAGGGCAGGTGTTGGTCTCTCTCGAGAAGCACTCCTGAATATTCATATGCGGTTCGGTAAGCCTCACCACATCGGCAAGAATGATCTCTTCCGGCTTGCGGGCCAGACGAATGCCTCCCGATTTCCCCCGGATGGTCTGAATAAAGCCGCTTTTGCCGAGGTTGTGAACAGCTTTAACAAGATGGTTGCGGGATATGCCGTGGAATTCACTGATCTCCGAGATGGTCGCCAGCCGGTCCTGATGGGTACCAAGGTATATCAGCGTTCGCAGCGAGTAATCCGTATAGGAGGTCAGTTGCATGGCATGAGTATAAGCAATGAATGGTATGTTTAAAGATATATTTTATTGACATGTTTATTGTCGATCATAACATGCATCGCTATTACATCTTTAAAGGAGGGTAATATATGCAAGATTTAGCGTGGAATATCTCTTTATGGCTCATGCTCGCACTGGCTGCTGCATTTATTTATGTAGCGATGAAGTCGGGCGACAAAGCCGGGGCGGAAGAGATTCAAAGCAGTGCCGGAAAAATCAGAACGGCACTTTTCTGGGTCGTCGTGGTTGCTGGTGTGCCGATCACCATGATGACACTGGTTGATCTGCCGTATGCGGCACAATCGGATGCAACTGCACAGATCGTCAGGGCCGAAGGCTCTCAATTCAACTGGGAGATCAGCCCGGAGAAAATCGTCGCCGGCCAGCCAGTGGAGTTTCATGTGACGGCCATAGATGCCACACATGGTTTCGCTGTTTTTGACGAGAGCATGACACTGCTGACTCAGACGCAGGCGATGCCCGAATATACAAACATCCTGAAATACACCTTTGCCAAGGCAGGCACCTATAAAGTGCTCTGCCTCGAATATTGTGGAGCAGGGCACCACGAGATGTCGGCAGAAATCAACGTTATTGCGGCTGGAGGTAAATAATATGGAACATGCAATCTCCAAAGGGGCTAGGCAATCCGTTCTCGGTTATCTGGCAACTGCAGGCGTTGTCCTGCTGCTTCTGATGGTCTTCGGACTCACTATGCGTACAGCCCAGGCTGGCGGACTGGCGATTCCGGCAGAGATCTTCTATCAGCTGATGACAGCGCACGGTATCGGCATGGTCGGTATCGCCGGTATGTGCGGTGCCGCCATTATGTGGTACTTCCTCGGTCAGTATGTGAAACTCAGTACCCCCGTTTTCCTGCTTAATATGGTGCTGTTCCTGATTGGCGTGGTGATGATTCTCGGCGCTATTTTCATTGGTGGATTTGCTGGTGCATGGACCTTTCTCTACCCGCTGCCTGCCAATTCAGGCGGTGCATGGGAAGCATCTGCAGCTGTTGTTCATCTGAGCGGTGTGCTGCTCATCGGTGTCGGCTTCCTGCTTTTCCATCTGGATACAGGCTGGGCGATTCTGAAGAAGTACGGCAGTCTCGGAAATGCACTTGGCTGGCCGCAGCTGTTCGGTAACAGCACCGCCGATGCGCCACCGCCAACCGTGGTTGCTTCAACCATGGTGTTGATTGTCAATGTTCTCGGCCTGGTATCAGGTGCGGCGATTCTGGCCATCAGCATTGTAAACCTGCTGGTTCCCGAGTTCGGTATTGATCCGCTGCTTGGCAAAAACATGATCTTCTTCTTCGGCCACGTATTCATCAATGCGACCATCTACATGAGCGTGATCGCCGTGTATGAGATTCTTCCCCGCTATACAGGCCGTCCCTGGAAATCGACCAAGCCGTTCCTGTTTGCATGGACCTGCTCAACCCTGTTTGTAGTCATTGTCTATCCGCATCATCTGCTGATGGATATCAATATGCCAACATGGATGGCGGTGATGGGTCAGGTGATCTCCTACCTGAGCGGTATTCCCGTACTGCTTGTGACCGCTTTTGGTGCACTCTCCTATGTGCATCGTTCCGGTTTGAACTGGGGTATGCCGGCAAGCCTACTCTTCCTAGCCGTGTTCGGTTGGGCGGCAGGAGCGATTCCGGCCATTGTCGATGGAACCATTGTCGTCAACCTCGTGCTGCATAATACGCAGTGGGTACCGGGACATTTCCATACCTACCTGCTGCTGGGTGTCGTGCCTATGGCGATGGGCTTTATGTACTACATCACCCAAAACGATGGCAGCGGCATTGATCGGGCAGCACTCTGGGCATTTATCGTCGGCGGTTTCGGTTTTGTCTTCACCTTCCTCTGGGCCGGTAAAGAGAGCGTTCCGAGGCGTTTTGCCGAACATCAGCCTGAGTGGATGGGCGTGGATTCACTGGGTGCAACGTTTGCGGCACTGACCATTGTTGGCGTGGCGATCTTTGCTGTTCGCTTCCTGACCCGACTGGGACAGACAGCCAAAGCCTAGTTCGTTCGTATGCGTGTTGCCGCCACCATTGTTGCCCTGTTGCTTGCCGGTATCGGCACGCTATGGGCGGCAACGGACGGCTGGCAGGTATTAACGGCTGAAGGTGCCCGGCGCCTCAGCATCGAAGAGAAGTCAAAGCCTCTTCCTGTTGCCCTGTTAAGGGATCAGCGGGGAGAGGCTTTTCGCTTGCAGGATTACCGGGGGAGCAATCTTCTGGTCGAGTTTATCTATACCCGTTGTGTCACGCTCTGTACCTCCCTCGGTGAAACCTTCGAGCAGGTCAGAAGCCAGCTTCCCGAAGGGGCGCTTGGTAACAGGGTGCATATGGTCAGCATCAGTTTTGATCCCCGTGATAGTACAAGCGACCTGAAAGAGTATGGCGAGCGTTTCGATGCGCTGCCTGATCACTGGCGCATCGCCCGGGTTGAAAGCGAAGAGGAGCTTCAGCAGCTGCTCGACAGCTTCGGCATTACCGTTATTCCCGACCAGTGGGGAAACTTCGAACATAATGCCGCCGTCCACTTCGTCAACCGGCAGGGATATCTGGACAGGATCGTCGATCATGCCCCGGCCTCTAAAACACTGGAGACGCTATGGAAACGGCTATGATGTTGATGCGCAGGGCCGGTTTTCGCTGCGGTAAGGTTCATCTTCAGTTCGGCTTGGGCGTCGTGCTGGTCGGTTTGCTGTCGCTTGCCGACAGCAGAGCAGTTCTGGAGTCGAGTCTGGTCCACCACATGCTGATCCAGATGCCTCTGCTGGCGTTTTCAGGCTGGATGTTTGGCAAAGGGTTGATGGACAGGATCACTGCCACAGGCCTGCGGAGATGGAATGAAAGGGGTGTTCCGGGGCTGCTGGTTGCCTTGTTCGGGATGCTGTTCTGGATGATTCCGCGCTGGCTGGATACATCGTTGAGTGAACCGCTATGGGAAGTGATCAAGTTCATCACCGTGCCCCTGATGATCGGTCTGCCGCTGGCCATAAGCTGGCCGCAGCTTTCATCTTTTGCGCGAGCAGTGGTCTGGAGCAATGCCATTTCGATGCTTCTGTTCATCGGTTGGCTCTATGTGGCTGCTCCCGTCCGGGTCTGTAACAACTATCTGGTAAATCAGCAGGAGGAGTTTGGCTATACAGCAATGGCGTTGGCACTGCTTATCGCTCTCTACTGGGTGGGTCGCGCATTTTTCGGCAATTGGGAAGAACCGGAAAATCATTAAGTGTATGCCGTTGACCAATCCATTTAGGCTTCTACTGAGAGAGGCGATATGAATATGAGACGTTTTTTTGATTTCATCGGTGTGGAACTCAATCCATCCAGTTATGCCGAAAAGGCGATTTCGGGCATAGGTGGTTTCCTTGCCATCTTTATGATTTTCCAGATCAGCCATCTTGTGCTGGGCAGTGATGCCTACCTCATCGTCGCCTCGATGGGTGCGGCGACAGTGCTCCTGTTCGCCGTACCGCACGGCCCGTTGTCGCAGCCGTGGCCACTCTTCGGGGGTAACCTGATCTCGGCCTGCATTGGTGTGGCCGCAGCGCAGCTGATTCCCGATCTCTATACCGCCGCAGGGGTGGCTGTCGGGGGTGCCATCACGGTGATGTATTTCATGAAGTGTATCCATCCACCGGGTGGTGCGACGGCGCTCTCAGCCGTTGTCGGCGGAGAAGCGGTGCATTCACTCGGATATATGTATGTTGTTACGCCGGTACTGCTTAATGTGGTGGTGATCTTTCTGGTGGCAGTCCTGTTTAACTGGCCGTTCAAATGGCGCCGTTATCCGGCAAAACTGGTGAGAAAGCCCGAAGAGGCTGCAGCTGCAAAGCCCCCCGTTTCGCATGAGGGTATCGAGCATGCCCTGCGTCAGATCGACTCCTTTATTGATGTCAGTGAAGAGGATCTGAATCAGATCTATCGACTGGCCAGAGCATTTGACCAGAAGGGCGATCAAAAAAGCTAGTGTCCAAATATCACATGCCTATGGCCAGTGGATGTGGCTCGGGGTCTTTTCTTTTGTAAGCGAAATGCACCTTGCCAGACTTTGGCGGGCCAACAGGAGCGGCGATTTCCGATTGCGTTGAGGGGGGGTAAGAGCAGGAGGCCGTATCCCAATGCTTATCGAATCTCGGACATGTTGACAGAAGTTTTCTGGGGCAGAAGAGATCGCTGTAAATTTTGAAGTTCTACTGCGCTATTTGGCATGTGCATTGCTACTGATCTATGTTCAACCTTTTAGACGACACGACAGGGGGGCAGTGAAGCCATGAGCTCATTAGCAGAAATTGTTCGAGGAAAATTACTGTCTGGTCAGCTTCGTTTGCCCGCACTGCCTGAATCAATGTTTGAAGTGAAAAAAATATTGGAAGATGATGAGAAGGGGGCGGTTGATATCGCAAAAGTCATAAAAAGTGATCAGGCCCTGTCCGCCGCAGTTATCCGTATTGCAAATAGTAGCCGGTTTAATACCAGTGGAAAAAAAATAAGTAATCTGCCTATGGCTATCCAGCGGATTGGAGGCAAGAGGACATTCGAGGTTCTAATTGCCATCTCCAGTAAAGTTCTATTACAGGTTAATGATAAACTGCTGCAGGAAGAAATCAGAAAATCTTTTCGTCACGCGCAGATGGTCGCGGTGGCAGCACAGGAAATAGCACGATGTCTTAAGGACCCTGCGTCTGAAGAGGCTTTCCTGGCAGGCTTTGTTCATGATGTGGGTTTGCCTGCTGTGATTTGTGCTGTGCCCAGTGAGTTGCTTGCCCTCTCCATTCAAGAGAGAGAATCAGTTTTGGATGATTTACATAGAGAGGTCGGAGGTCGTTTGCTGGCAATGTGGGACATGCCTGATACATTGATTGATGTGGCATCGCATCATGAGCTTGAGGGAGATGACAGGCCTAGTGGAAGGCTGATTGATTATGTTGACGCGGCAAACTTTCTTGTTGATCGAATTGAGGCAGGGGCAGCAGGCAAGGATTTGCCGGATTTTTCGCAGAGCCTTGCCATATCGCGATTGGGAATGGGCGAAGCGGTGCTTCTTTCAGTGGAGTTGGAGATTGAAGAGGCTTCTGAAGAACTTCAGTCGGCGATGAGCTTATAATCAAGTAACCAAATCAAGTTTTTTGCTTTTCGGGAGAAAGGGGAAGTAACAGTTTCTCTAGCCAAGAATGCCCTGTAACTCCTCCAGGCCGCTCTCCAGTTCAACTTCAACTGCAACAAGGTGTGTTTCTGTAATGTTTAGTCGACGGATCGCTGGGAAAAGTTCAGGTTTGATGCTTACGTCAATAGGATCAAAAAGAACTTTGTTTCCACAGCGCTGAACCATGTAGTCGGCCGCATCAATGTAGTCGATAAGTGAATCAAGTGGCCGGTCATCCGATTCGATTCCATGATGAGATGCGATGGAAGAAAAAATATCGGGCATTCCCCAGCTGTTCAGTAGACGTCCGCCCATTTCACGATGCAGTTCCTGAATGATCAAAAGTTGCTCTTGGTGATTGCATGTGGCTAGCTCTTCAGGAACTGCGCAGATTACTGCTGGAACGCCAACATCATGAATGATACCGCCAAGGAAAGCCTCTTCTGGTGACGAGCTGCGCATAAGAAGAGCTAATTGCTGGGCAGCGACCGCAACAAGCAGGGAGTGGCGAGAGGTTGCGCGCAGAATGTCTTTGAGCTCTTTTCTTTTAACTTGCATGTGAAGTTTGCTGGAGATGGCAATTAGAAGCTGAAGGGTTTGTTTGGCACCAAGACGCTGGATGGCCAAAGGAAGATTTCGAACCTCATTATTGCCGCCCTTGAATCTGGCGCTGTTGGCTATACGTAAAACAGTTGTGGAAAAAGTGGGGTCATCCCCAATTACTTTGGCGATATCTGCAGCGCCTCTTTTTTCATCATTGACGATGTCTCGAACCTTCATGACCGCTTCGGGAAGAACCGGAAGTTTAGCTTCGCCTGAATTGAAACGCCCACGAATCACATTGGCTAGCTGTGTTATGTTTTGACTCATGAGTCATCTCCCATCAGGCGAACAATGTCTTCGACGGTTCTATGTGATATTGAGCGTGGAGCAATTCGGTAGACCTCTTCTGCAGTGGTCTTTCCTTTAAGCACTTTGTATAGGCCGTCTTCCATAAGCGATAGTAAATTGGTTGTTTCGCAACTTATTTTTCTGATTTCGTGCGACGGTCTTTGCTCAATTATGGCTTCCCGTACAGCTTCATTGAGAATAAGGAGTTCATGCAGCGTTGTACGACCATGGTATCCTGTTCCGTAGCATGAACCACAGCCAATACCACGGTAAAAGGTATGATTTTTAAGGGTCTCATCATCAAACCCGATCAGGTTGGCAATACGTTTGTTAGGCATATATGCCTGTCTGCAGTCTGGGCAGATGGTGCGTATCAGGCGTTGTGCCAAGATGCTGACAACCGTGGACGAAATCATGAATGTCTCAATGCCCATATCGAGAAGGCGAAGAAGTCCACCGATGGAGTCTTCGGTATGGAATGTGGTTAAAACTTTATGGCCAGTCAGGGCTGCTTGAACAGCAACTTGTGCAGAATTCACGTCACGAACTTCGCCAAGCACGATGATATCCGGATCCTGACGGACAATTGATTTTAGGGAGTCAGCGAAACTGCGCCCTGCCTTAACATCTACCGAGCACTGCATGATGCCTTCAATTGTATATTCAACCGGATCTTCCGCCGTAATGATCTTTGTGGAGGGGCGGTTCAAATAATCAATGGCAGCATACAGGGTGGTAGTTTTCCCTGAGCCGGTTGGACCGGTTATAATGATGACGCCTGTAGGCACATCAAGAGCGTCATGCTTGAATCGTTCCAGAACGCCATGACTCATCTGAATCTGTTCGATACTTTTCATTCCCCCGTCTCGACGTAAGACTCGCATGACAAGGTTTTCACCATATAGAGTGACATAAGTGGAGACTCGGAAATCAACATCAATAGAGTTGATGTTGCGAGAAATTCTACCGTCCTGATGGCGTCGGCTGTCGGAAATGTCCATTTCACCAAGAACTTTTAATCTGGCGATAACACGTTGTGCCAAATCTGAAGGAATATCCATTTTATGAATCAATACGCCGTCCATTCGAAATCGAATGCGCACATGGTCGGAGAGAGGCTCAATATGAATGTCACTTGCATGATCCCGAATGGCTGAGAGAAGAATGCTGTCGACAACATTTGCGACTTGATCCAGTTGGTCCTCAGACTTATCTCCCGCAGTTTTTATCAGCTTATTGATAAGGGATGTGACAGTTTCTCGAGTTGCAATTCCGATCGAGACTTTTTTTCTTGTGGTGCTCTCAACTTCTCTAATGCCCCGGGAATTTAATGGGTCAGCAATGAGCACGGATACAGTCGTTTCATCTTCGCTGTAGGGGAGCACGGCTTGCGATAGCAAAATGTTTTTAGAAAACTTTGCAATGAGCTTCTGGTCAACCATGTCAACATCAATATGGACCATCGGAAAGCCCAAGAGTTCTGATAGAGTCTGGGTTAGCTGGCGCTCATCAATTAAACCAAGCTTAATTAAGAGCTCTCCCATTCTAATGCCTGGATTCCGGGGGATGGCAGCTTCAGCCTC
Organism: Mariprofundaceae bacterium; assembly: GCA_050301755.1. GTDB lineage: Bacteria > Pseudomonadota > Zetaproteobacteria > Mariprofundales > Mariprofundaceae > WSZY01. Next base: position 48,666 of record JBNKZS010000006.1, on the reverse strand, counting down.
GCGAAGTTGTTCAGATGTAATGTAGTCAAGTTCACATGCCAGAATGCCAATCCGGAACCGGCGCCCATGTTTTCGAAGAAGTCGGCGCTTTTCATCTTCGCTAATAATGCCGAGCTCAATGAGGATTTTGGAAAGAAGCTTATCGCTCCCTAATCTTTTTTGAATTTTTACTGCCTTTTCAATTAGAGCAATTGGAGTATCAGTATCCTCCAATAATATTTGTGCAAACTGGCCGCCATGGCACTCATCGAGTCCCGGAATAGTTCGCTCTTCAGGCTTGTTGCCGCTCATAAGGCTCTTTTCATGATATTATCTAGATGAAACATAAGTTCGAAAATACAAGCAATTGTTAGGCCAATGCTGAGGGTGCCAGCGTATTGATGACTCTCTTTGTCTGCTTTGCAATATCTGCGGTATCACATTGTGGATGCCTGAATGGACTTTGCCAGGTTGAACTGTTTTTTTGTTTGAATCCTGTCGACCTAAAATGATTTGGATGCGTCCGGCTGAGATTTTTCTGTTGTAGAATAAATAATGGAGAGGGGGCAGGAAGAGTGCGACCCGAATTGCTTATATTTCGGACATATCCACGGCGACGATCTTGGAGACGCCCGCCTCAGGCATGGAGACGCCGATCAGACGATCTGCTGCCTGCATGGTCAGCTTGTTGTGGGAGATGGCGAGGAACTGAACCTTGTCAGCTAACTCCTTGATCATCTCGTTGTAGCGGCCGACGTTGGCATCATCGAGAGGTGCATCTACCTCATCGAGAATGCAGAAGGGTGCCGGCTTGATCTGGAAAATGGAGAAGACCAGTGCCACAGCAGTCAGTGCTTTTTCACCACCTGACAACAGTGTGATATCACCGAGCCGTTTGCCCGGCGGCTGAGCCACGACACTTACGCCCGCTGTCAGCACATCCTCTGAATCAAGTATCAGTTCTGCTCGGCCTCCACCGAACAGGCGCGGGAAGGTTTCTTTAAAAATCTTGTTGGTCTCATTGAATACATCAATAAAGCGCTGGCGCATGGTGCGGTCGATACGGGTGATGGTCTCTTCGAGCGTTTTCAGGCTCGATTCGAGATCGCCAGCCTGTTCAGCCAGAAACACCTCGCGCTCGGACGCCTGTTGGAACTCTTCAATGGCCAGCAAGTTGACCGGACCAAAGCGCTCAAGGCGCTCTTCCAGTTCACGGGCCCGTTTGAGAACATCATCGCTATCGAGTTCTCCGGCTTCATCGAGCGAAACAAGAAGGTCGCGTACACGAACCCTGAATTTATGGGTGATCTCCTCTTCAAGATCCTGAATGCGGGTCTGTTCAGTGGCCAGATGAATCTCAACCTTCTGGCGGGCTTCATTGCCATGTTGGCTGGCCGAGCGTGCTTCGCGCTCGGTGCGTTCGCACTGATGCGCCGCCTGTTGCAGTTCGTGCCCTTTCTGGCGGATGGCATTGAGGTTCTGGTGGGCAGCCTCGACCCTGTCAGAGGCCTCACGAAGATCATTGTCGAGATTGGCGTGCTCGGCTGAGGCGGCGATATCGGCCTTGGTCTTCTCAAGCTGGCCCCGATCCTGCTCGATGCGATGGTTCAGGTGAGTCGTCTCCTGCTCAATACGTTTGTGTTCGCGGCCGAGGTTTTCCAGTGCCTGCTGATGCAGTGCCAGCGCCTGCTCGGAGGCGGAGAGTTCGTTGCGTGCATGTTGCAGCTTCTGTTCGGAGAGGTGTTGTTTCTCAACCTGGGCATCGAGCTTTGATTTGGCCGCGACCAGATCCTTGTCATCCATATTGGTCAGCCCTTGCTGCTGAGACTGCCAGTGCTGGATATCCTTCGTAATCTCACCGTTCTCCTGAGTCAGGTGAGCAGTACGGGAGTCAATGGCGCGGTGCGCTTCCTCATAACGAAGCAGTTCCGCCTGATGCGATTTCAGGGTGCTCTCGGCCTCTGTGGCGGCAAGGTGTCTGGCCTGCCACTCCTGTTGCTGACGGGTTAATGCCTCTTCGGCCTCGGCAACACTCTGTTCATGTTTCTCAAAGGCAATTTCCGCCTTTTTAAGGTCGGCTTCACACTCGCGCTGCTCGCGTTGCAGGGTGAGGCGGCGGGCAGTGTGGCTCTGTGCCGGTGGGATCAGCCAGCCATCCGATTCAAGGCGCCAGCCATCGCGGCTGACCAGTGCATGCGATGCCGAGGGCTTCGCCGTGAAGATGTCGTCGCAAAGCAGGGTGCCGGAGAAGAGGTTGTAGAGCGGATGTTGCTGGGTCAGGCCGATAGTGGTTGCAAGGCTCTCTGCCGTCGTGCTCTTCTGTTCAGTCAAACCGGATGCGAACATGGCAACCGGAGCATCTTTTGCGTCGGTACAGAGTTCCTGCCATTCGGCAAGGCTTGGATTGGCAGGCAGGCTGACATCGGCGGCACGGCCTCGCAGGGCAGCAGCAACAGCCGGCTCCAATCCTTCCGGCACCTGCAATGACTCATCCACCCAGATCGCACCTTTGGAGCGCATCTGTTCACGCAGACGATCCGGCACGTCCTGATGCTCCAGCTGTGCGGCGAGTTCGCGGTCATTGCCGCGCAGGGTGCGAACCTGCTGTTCGCTGTCGGCACGAGCCGCGATGGCGGCTTCGCGCTCAGCCCGACATGCATCGAGTTTCTTCTGCGCCTCTTCAAGCTGGGCTGTGGCGTTCTGCACACGCTTTTCGGATTCGGTGACGGTGGCTCGCGACTGGCCGATGGCGGCATCGTGCTCTTTCAGGCGAGATGCGGCCTCCTCCATCTGCTGCTGTACTGCCTGATGGCGTGCCTGCAGTCGCTCCAGTGCGCTGGCCGCCTCCTGACGTCGCTTCTCCTGATTTTCAAAAGAGCTACGCAGGCGCTCATATTCAGCCAGCAATTGATCTCGCAGTTCGCGGGCTTGGGTGAAGTTCTCCTGGGCTATGGCGAGCTTGCTCTGGGCATCACTCTTGACCTGTTGCAGGCGGCTATCATCCTGCGATGCCATCTGCTCCTGCAGCCGCTGCATCTCAGCGGTCAGTTGTTCGGAGCGGTTCTTCGCCTCTTCGATCCGCTGTTCCAGCCCGCCCTTACGTTCGGCCAGAAGCTTGCGCTCGCCAGCCATTCGCTCGGCCTGCTGTTGCAGGGTGGCACGATGCTGCTCGGCACTGCGTAGTTCATCCTGTTTGATCTGGGCTTCGGTTTCATGGGCAATGAGTGCTTCCCGCGCTTTTGCCAGCTGCTTCTCGGCCTCGCCATGAATGCTCGCTTTTTCGGCTTCGATCTTCTGCATCTCTGCAAGTTGCAGCTTGATAGCATCGATCTGCTGGCTCATCTGGCGATAGCGGATGGCAAAGCTGTGAGATTGTAGTTGCTCACACTCCGCCTGCAGGGCCTTGAAACGCTCAGCCCGGGTCGCCTGCTGTCTCAGGCTACGACACTGGGTACGCACCTCCTCTAACAGGTCGGTGGCACGCTCCAGATTCTGGCGCGTGGAGTTCATCTTCAGCTCGCTTTCCCTTCTTCTGGAGCGGTATTTCATCACCCCGGCCGCCTCTTCGAAGAGCGTTCGACGCTCTTCCGGTTTGGCCGTGATCATGCGCGAGATTGAGCCCTGCTCGACAATGGCGTAAGCACGGGTGGAGATGCCGGTGTCGAGGAAGATGTCGACGATATCCTTGATACGCACCATCTTGCCGTTGATGAAGCCGTCGGAACCGCCCTCGCGGGTCAGGCGGCGGCGGATACGAATCTCATCCATTTCGTGGTAGGGGCTGGCCAACTGCCCTTTTTCGACCGCAAAGGTGAGCTCGACGTCGCACAGGGCAACAGGTGGGCGGGTGTCGGAGCCCTGGAAGATCAGGTCATCCATGACGCCGCCGCGCAGATGTTTGGCCGAGTGTTCGCCCAGTACCCAGCGGATGGCATCGACAATATTCGATTTGCCGCAACCGTTCGGTCCGACGATGGAGGTGATACCTTCACCGATGTCGATCTTGGTCGGGTCTACGAAAGACTTGAAGCCTGCAAGTTCAATCCGTTTCAGTCGCATCTGTTAAGTCTCATCGTTTAAGTCTCGGGCCCCCGCCACGACCGCTTCAGTTTTGTTGAAGTGGTTCGTCATCAAGAGGCTTACAATACATGAGGTGAGGCTTGATGCTACTATCATGTACAACACGATCAGCTGAGCCGAGGCAGCAGCCAGTGGTGCGGCTCCGGCCAGAATCATGCCGACAAAGATGCCCGGCATGTGCACAAGCCCGACCACTCTGAGTGTGTCGACCGTAGGGATCATGGCCGTTCGAATGCCATCGCCTGCCTTGCCGCCGGTGGCCATGCGTTCAAACATAATGGAGATGGCGTTCATGCCGTTGGCGGCAATCATGCTCGCCAGTGGAATCAGGGTGCGGGTATCGGCATCAATGGTACCGGTGAAGGCGAGCCATGGCAGGGTGACAGCACAGCCACAGATGAGACCGGTTGTGCTGGCGATCCAGGCGTGGCGGCTACCTTCGCGGTAACGGGCGCTGTTGTGACCGGCCAGAACACAGAAGCCGACGACGATCAGCAGTTGCGCGAAACGCGATTCGATATCGAAAATCCAGTGGAGAACCAGCGCCAGAAGCAGCAACTGCAGCAGCCCGCGAAACGAGGCAATCAGCATAGGTCTGGAGAGGTTGAGACTCTCCCGCTTGGCCCAGAAGGCTGCGCCTGCCAGCAGTAGCCAGGCAGCCATCAGCGGGATCAGCGTCTCAAGCAGGTTTTCCGGCACGTGCGAAAATCAGAGGCGGGAGACGTCGGCCAGCTGCAGGAAGAGTTCACGCAACCGGGAAAGCAGTGCCAGACGATTGTTGCGCACCGCCTCATCATCCGCCATCACCATGACATCATCGAAGAAGCTGTCCACCGGTTCACGCAGGGATGCCAGTACTTCAAGCTGGCCTTCGGCCTCTTCCGGAAAAGAGCCTTCCGCCTGAGTCAGTGCCGTGAACAGAGCTTTTTCAGCCCCCTCTTCGAACAATGATTCGTTGATGGAGTCGGGCACTGAGCCGGCTTTCTTCAGAATATTGGCGATACGCTTGTTGGCTGCAGCAACAGCTTGTCCTGCCTCAGACTGGGAGAAGACGGAAAGCAGTTTGGCCACATCGAGCGAGCGCAGCAGCGGGCGTTCGGTAGGCACGGCAAGTGCGGCATCAAGTGCCGAACGGCTTGTTCCCAGTGAATCGGCCATGCCGAGCATGCGTTCAACAACAAAGGCATGCACACTGGCAAGCGTCTCCTCTTTGATGGCGATCGTGACACGTTGTTCGTTCCACTGTTTGGCCGCCTGCTTGAGTACCTGAGAGAGGGTCATATTTGCTTCAAAGCGGGCATCGGTCAGCAGCCGGATCAGGCCGATAGCGGCTCGGCGCAGGCCGTATGGATCGGCGCTGGCTGTCGGGATGCGTCCAAGGTGGAAATAGCCGAGCAGTTTGTCAGCACGTTCGGCGATGCCGATTGACCGGGCGATCGAATGCTCCGGCAGATCGTCATCCGCTCCGGTTGGTGCATAGTGTTCGGCAATGGCCTGGGAGACATCGAACGGTTCGCCGGCCATCTCGGCATAGATGCCGCCCATATAACCCTGCAGTTCAGGGAACTCGCCCACCAGACCCGTTGTCAGGTCGGATTTGCAGAGGTAGGCGGCGCGCTGCGCCTCATTGGCATCGACACCGAGACGGGATGCGTTATCAAGCACAAAGCCGCGCAGACGGCGCACCTGATCTCCGACCATGCCGAGTCCATCCTGAAAGACGATATTGGAGAGCTTCTCCACACGCTCTTCGAGCGACTCCTGCGGATCGCGGTCGAAATAGAAGGCTGCATCGGCAAGACGTGCATTGACCACGCGTACATTGCCATGGGCAACGGCGGCTGGGTCTTTCGACTCGATATTGGCCACGGCGAAGAAGCTGTTGCTCTTGTCGCCATCGGCCTCCTGGGCCGAGAAGCAGCGCTGATGATGCTTCAGCTCAATACGACTCACCTCTTCCGGCAGCCGCAGGTAGATTTCATCGTACCGGGCGGCAATCGCCTTCGGCCACTCAACCAGATCGGTCACCTCTTCAAGCAGGTCATTGTCTTCGACAAGCTTGACACCTTCGGCGCTGGCAGCATCGCTTAGTTGCGATGTAATGAGAGACTTGCGGGCATCCCTGTCAGCCATAACAAACTGGCCGGTCAGCCAGGCAAAAGGATCCGCTACGTCAATCTCGCCGCTATTGCCATGAATGCGGTGGCCGCAGGAAACTTTGCCGGACTTGACGCCGGCAAACGAGAAAGGAATTACCTCATCACCAAGACGGGCGACGATCCAGCGTACCGGGCGGATGAAAGCATCGTCACGATGTTCGCCGTCATTCCATTTCATCTGTTTCGGACTCGGTAGTTTGCGCAGAATTGCAGGCATCGCTTCAGCGATAATGTCGGCCACACTGCGGCCCTGTACGGTCCGGACCGCTTTCATGTATTTGGCGCCACCGTCGCCCTTGTCTGAAAGCTCAAAGAGGTCCAGCGATAGGCCCGACTTTTTGGCAAAGCCGTGAGCCGCACCGGTTGGTTTCCCATCCTTAAAGGCGACATGTTCCGGTGGTCCCCAGATGGTCTCTTCGCGATCTTCCTGCATAGCAGGGCAGTTGTTGACATGAATCAAGAGGCGGCGAGGGGTGACGCCAAGCTTTAGTTCGCCTGTTGCCAGATTGGCATCGGCCAGCAGTTTCTCAACCGCCTCTTTAAGGGCGATGCCCATGCGCGGTGCAACACCTGCAGGGATCTCTTCAACACCGATTTCAATGAGTAAGGGATTGTTTATTTGCATAGGGCTCATTCGTCCACCCCCGCATAGGCGCGTGCAACGGTTCGGGCAAGTCCTCGTACGCGACCGATAAAGCGCTGTCGTTCGGCAACCGAGATGGCTCCGCGGGCATCCAGCAGATTGAAGGCATGTGATGCTTTCATCACCTCTTCGTAGGCAGGGAGGACCAGCTTACCTTCGGTCAGGCGCCTGCAGTCGGCTTCGGCACGGTCAAACTGATTGTGCAGCCAATCGGTGTCAGCCTGATCGAAGTTGAAGGTGGAGAACTCCACTTCATTACGATGGAATACTTCACCATAAGTCACCTTCTTGCCATCGGCTGTCTCCACCCAGATCAGATCAAAGACATTCTCCACGCCTTGCAGATACATCGCCAAGCGCTCCAGTCCGTATGTGATTTCACCCGGCGTGCGGGAGAGTTCGACGCTGCCGACCTGCTGGAAGTAGGTGAACTGTGTGATCTCCATGCCGTTAAGCCAGACTTCCCAGCCTAGCCCCCATGCACCCAATGTCGGCGATTCCCAGTCATCTTCGACAAAGCGGATGTCGTGCACTTCCGGATCGATGCCGATCTTGCGCAGCGAATCCAGATAGAGATCAAGGATGTTTTCCGGCGAAGGCTTGAGGATTACCTGAAACTGGTAGTAGTGCTGCAGGCGGTTCGGGTTTTCGCCGTAGCGGCCGTCGGTTGGCCTGCGGCACGGCTGAACATATGCCGTGCTCCAGTCGTTGCTGTCGAGTACGCGCAGAAAAGTGGCCGGATGAAAGGTGCCTGCACCCATGGAGCTGTCATATGGCTGTTGAATGACACAGCCCTGTCCAGCCCAGAAATGTTGCAGTGTAAGAATTAATTCCTGAAAAGTTAACACGTCTACTCCCGACGGACGAACCGAAACACGGTTCGAAAAAGTGGCTGGCAAAGCTAACCATGCTTCTGCTTCTTCGCTAGAACTCTTTATGGTAACAGGTTTGGTCACGAATTTATCGCGTGACAGCTGTCACGGAAGGGGAGTTGCCAAATTTGAAGATGATGCCACGCTACAGGCTGCGGAGTTAGCAATGCGGTGCGATTGATCAGGAGGCGGGTATGGATATCGATTTTGATTGGTTGGAAGATCAGATCTTTCATCGACATCTGGCCGAGGATGAGCAACAGGTTCTTGAAAAGACGATTCGTTTCGTTGAATTCTCTAAAGGCGAAGTGTTGATGGCTGAAGGGGAACGATGTGATGGGCTATATCTGCTCCGTTCAGGACGTGCCGGTGTGCATCATCACTCTCATGGGCAGCAGGTTCGAGTGGGCGAGGTGAGTGAAGGCGCCCAGCTTGGCGATATGGCTTTTTTCGATGGCAAGCCATACAGCACCACCATTACTGCGAAGACAGACTGTCTGGCCTATAAGATTTCACGGCTTGATCTGGAGAATCTGATGTCGCTCCATTACGAGATGGCCAAAGATATCATGCTCAATACAATCTGTAGGCTTTCAGGGATTGTTCGGGGCATGAATACGGTTAATGCTTATTCGCAGCAGTATATTCACGGACGCAGGGTTTAGTTGCAGAATAGCTTGTAGGATCTAATCTCTTTTCTAATCATCAGTTTCGGGAGGGTTACATTTATGAATCAACGTTATTTCCAGCCGGATCAATGGATGGGAGCAGCACGAAATGCGCTTAAACCACGTATCTTGACGACGATGGCACTGTCGGTGTTGACAGCTGTCGTTATCTACGGGGTTTTCCGGGTAGATGGGGATATGACTTTCACATCGATCCTGTCACATTTTATCGGTGGCCTGGGAGCTCTGTTCGCACTGTTGTTCGGTCTGACCGCGCTTGCCTATCAGCTGCAGTGTCAGCTGAACAAGGTGTTTGTACCCAATACCATCGAGGCGAGCAGGTTTGCCTGGGCCAGGGCCCAATCCATTCTGATGCTGCCTGTCTGGGCGGCCGGCACACTTCTGGCTTTGGTTCTTGCTGAAATGGTCATTCTCTCTCTGGCCAATATTCCCGGACTGGGCCTGGTCTGGCTGTCGCTGGTCGGGGTTCCTTTGCTCTTGCTTAACACCGTTGTGGCAGTGGCGTTGATGCTGGCTCTGTTCAATATGGCCGCACGCGTGGCCATTGCCGATGCAGATACGATGACGTTGAAAAACGATCTGTGGCGATTGATAAAGGAGAAGCTTCCGGAGTTGCTGATCTATAATCTCGGAGGGGTTCTGGTGACCCTGTTCGTGGCTGCCCTGTTGCTCTCACCCCTGTGGCTGGGTGCGCAGGTGACATTGGCGTTGGTCGATTATACGGCCGCTGAAGCGATGCTGCGCGCCACTGAATCTACCGGTTTCTGGGGCGGTATTGCCCATCTTATTGGCTTGGTAATGGTCGGACTGCTTCTTGCTGCTGTTGTGAGTGTGCCAAGCGTGGTGATTACCCAGATGACGCTGCTGGTTCATATGGAGCTGGAGTGGGAGAAGGGAGAAGAGAGTGACTCTGAGGCCAAACCGGAAAAGAAGGTGGTGCCTGAAAAAGCCAGGCGCAAACGTTCACCTGCCAAGCCTGAAAAGCCGGTGAAGAGAGAGGCGGAGAGCGAAGCTGATGCTGGCGACAGGCCGGATGAGAAAGCAGATTCAGACAGCTGATTACATCTCTGAGATTTCGAGTCTGCCTGCTGCTTTTTTTCGGCAGGTGGAGGCCAGTGCGATTCATCCGGCTCAGTGGGTGCGTAGAGACGGCCAATATGTTCCAATTACCTATGAGATGCTCAGCAAGCGGATTAAGCATGTAGCATCAGGTTTGATGCTGGCTGGCGTCAAGCCGGGTGATCGCATTGGCATTGTCATGGAGAACCGTCCGGAGTGGGCGGTAATTGATTATGCCATTCTCTCCGTTGGCGCGGTAACGGTTCCGCTTTACTGCTCCTATCGTCCGCAGGACATGGCTTATGTATTGGATGATTGCGGTGCTTCGATTGTTTTTTCCTCCGGTGGACATCTGCTTCGTGACCTAAAAAAGGCCATTGAGTCGTGCAAAAGCGTCAAACAGATCTATGCGGTTGACGAGCCTGGTGATGAGGCGCTGGTGGCTAACTTATCAGAAATTGAAGCATGCGAGATCGATGAAGCTCGTTTGATGAACCGGGTATCGAAAATCGACCGTGGGCAACTGGCAACGCTGGTCTACACGTCTGGCACGACAGCCAACCCGAAAGGGGTGATGCTGTCTCATGGCAACATTCTGACCAATCTGGAGGCGGTTCCGGCAGTGATTGATCTGTTGCCGGATGAGAAGATGTTATCCTTTCTTCCTCTGGCACATGTGCTGGAAAGAACCGGCGGTCACTTTCTTCCATATACCTACGGTATTTCTGTCGCCTTTGCCGAGAGGCCGGATGCGGTGGCTAAAAACCTTATCGAGGCTCAACCGACCTTGATGATCTCTGTACCACGCATGCTGGAGGTAGTGAGAAGCAGGGTGCTGGCACAGGTGGCCAAGCAGTCACCATTGAAACAGAAGCTCTTTCAACTCTACTTTCAGTTGGCGTTGAAAGAGAGGTATGGATGGTTTTCAAGCTTGACATTCAACATCTTGAACAAGTTGGTGGGAGAGAAGATTCGTGATCGCTTTGGCGGCCGGTTGCGGGCGCTGGTTTCCGGTGGTGCCCCGCTGGGCAGGGATGTCGGGCTTTTTTTTGAAGCTGTAGGATTGCCGGTGCTGGAGGGGTATGGCTTGAGTGAGTCCTCACCTCTGATCACGGTGAATCCGATGAGTGGCCGGAGGATCGGAACGGTTGGACTGCCAGCCAAGGGCGTTGAGATCAGGATTGTTGAAGATGGTGAAATCCTTGCCCGGGGCGGCAATATCATGTCCGGTTACTGGAAGAATAGAAAGGCCACCAGAGAGGCGCTGATCGATGGCTGGCTGCATACCGGAGATATCGGCGAATTCGACCAAGATGGTTACCTTAGAATCACAGATCGAAAGAAGGATATTATTGTTAATTCCGGTGGTGAGAACATTGCACCGCAACGTGTTGAGGCGCCTCTGGCAGCTGAGCCGCTGATCGATCAGGTTGTGGTTTACGGAGACCGGCGCCCCTATCTGGTAGCCATGGTGGTTCCCAACAGGGAGGCCTGTAGTGTCTGGGCAGTTGAGCAGGGGTTGCCGAAATCAGGATGGTTGGAGTTGTCTGCTTCGGAGGTGTTGAGAAAACATATCCAGAACCGGATTCAGCACCATCTGAAGCCGCTGAATTCGTTCGAGCAGATCAGGCGTATCTACATACAGGCTGACCCATTTACGGTTGAGAATGGATTTCTTACGCCGACCATGAAGTTGAAGCGAAAAAATATTTATCACGAATTTTCTGAAATCTTTGAAGCACTGTATTAAACATCCGCTTTTAAACACCTGTTTTTTTTGACAAAAGCTTTTAAAGCTTCAAGCATGGGCTTGTCTGATGTCGGTGAGATTCTGATGTTACTGAGAAGTTTGTCGTTTAGCCGACTGATGAGAGGAGAAAGTTTTGCAGCAGGATTTTGCCAGTCGCGTCGGTCAGGAGAGTGTCCGGCCTTCAGTATCGAAACGTCGACCTTCATCCAGGCAGCCGCTTTCTGTTAAGCCGGTGATGCTCGTCGCTGCTGGAACAGTCGCGGTGCTGTTCATGCTCACGCTTCTGCTCGTCGGCAACCCTGTCGATGCAAGCGTTCCGACGACCAAGGAAGAGTGGCTTAAGGTCAACCCTCTACAGGAGGTGGAGGAGATCGCCCCTGCGCGAGTTGTGCTGCAGCCCGGCGATGCAGCCGTTTCGGCACTGGCAAGGCTAGGATTTCCATTTGCTGAAGTGATGGATATGAGCCGCGCCGCCAAGCCGGTTTTTTCACTAAGGCAGGTGCGGGCCGGACAGGCCTTTTCACGTGTTGATCAGGATTCACAGGTCCATGTCTATTACGAGGTGGATAGCAAACAGCGACTTCACCTTTTTGCTTCTAAAGAGAGCGGCTGGCAGGCAGAGATGAAGCCCCGTTCGATTCATAGAAGACAGGTGCGCGCATCAGGAGTAATTGAAGAGTCTCTCTTTTCAGCTGCGGTTGAAGCCGGTATGGATGAACGTACCACCATGAACCTGATCGACATTTTCAGTTGGGATGTCGATTTTGCCCGTGATTTGCGCTCAGGCGATAGCTTTTCCGTGCTTTACGAGGAGCAGTTCGATGATCGCGGCAAGCTTCTTGGAACGGTGATTTACGCAGCCGAATTTAAAAACCAGGGTGAAACCTATCAGGCCATCAGACATACGCTGGCCAATGGCAATAGCGAATACTTTTCACCTGATGGTAGCAGTATGCGAAAAACCTATCTCAAGTCGCCTGTGAAATTTTCCAGGATATCTTCACGTTTCTCGACCAGTCGCAAGCATCCCGTGCTTGGTTATACCCGTGCTCACCGTGGTGTCGATTATGCGGCAGCCACCGGTACGCCCATTCGTGCTATCGGTGATGGCAAGGTGGTATTTTCAGCGTGGAAAGGCGGATATGGCCGCTTTGTCGAGATCAGGCATACCAACTCTGCCCATTCAACGGCGTATGCTCACCTGCGGCAGTATGGGCGTGGTATCAAGCGCGGCGTACGTGTTAAGCAGGGACAGATCATCGGTTACGTTGGCATGAGTGGTTTGGCAACTGGCCCCCATCTTCATTTTGAATTTCGTGTTCGCGGCAGAGCGACCAATCCGTTGGCTGTGAAGCATGCTCCTGCAAAACCGGTTCCCGCTAATGAGATGGCTGCTTTCCAGCAGACTGCATCGGCCATGCTTAATCAATTGACTGAGCCGCTGGTTGCATTGGCCTGGGAGTGAAGGCTCCCCTTTTGTTGATACCTTCGCGTATCAGTTTGTCAGATATCGATTTAATGAATGGATGGTTCATACATGAGTGAAAATAGAGATGCCTGGCTGGAGAAGGGGCGCAAGGTTTTGGATATCGAAATTGATGCGCTTGCGTTGCAGCGAGACTCACTGGGAGACGCATTTACGGAGGCAGTCGGTGCGATTCTGTCTCTCGAAGGCAAGCTTGTTGTCGTGGGTATGGGCAAGTCGGGTATCATTGCCAGAAAAATCGCTGCTACCTTTGCATCAACCGGCACACCGGCGTTCTTTGTTCATGCCGCTGAAGCGCAACATGGCGATTTGGGCATGATTACCAGTCATGATGCTGTTCTTGCGCTCTCTCATAGCGGTGAAACTGATGAGGTATGTGGTCTGTTGCCCACCATCAAGCGACTGGGGGCAACTGTTATTGCCATTACCGGCAAGCCGGAGTCAACGCTTGGGCATTACGCCGATATTACGCTTGAGGTGCCGGTAGCCAAGGAAGCCTGTCCGATGAACCTGGCGCCGACAGCCTCAACAACAGCTGCGCTGGCACTGGGTGATGCTCTGGCAGTCGTGGTGCTGAAACAACGGGGATTCCGTGAAGAAGATTTTGCCCGAGTTCATCCGGCCGGGAGTCTGGGACGAAAACTGATGAGGGTGGCTGACGTGATGCATGGCGGCAGCGAACTGCCATTGGTGAATGTCACTGCCAGCCTTCGTCAGGCGATTGTAACGATGAGCAGTCATCGTTTTGGGATCGCAGGCATGGAAGAGGGTGGCCGCCTTGTCGGCTGTCTGAGTGATGGCGACCTGCGTCGGCTGATGGAGTCGGGGAGTATTGATCTTGATACTCAGGTCAGTACTTTGATGCATAAGGCGCCGTTTACCATTGAGTCGGACCATCTGGCCAGCGAGGCGGTGAGAATGATGGAGGAGCATAAGGTGACGGTACTGTTTGTTGTTGACGATCCGGTTTCACTACCTGCAGGGATTGTGCATATGCATGACCTGCTCAGGGCGGGTGTGGCATGAGTGAGACATATTCAATGTTTCCTTTTGAGTTAGCGCACGGTATTGAGATGCTCGTCCTTGATGTCGATGGTGTCATGACTGAGGGGCAGATTGTCATGGATGACCGTGGTGAAGAGTCGAAGGCATTTAACGTTCGTGATGGTCATGGTATCAAAATGTTGCAGCGGACCGGAATCCTTGTGGCGATTCTTACCGGACGCAGCTCAAAAGTTGTGGAGTGCAGAGCCCGCGACCTGGGAATTGAATACGTGGTGCAGGGCTCTTTGAGAAAAGCAGATGGTCTTAGAGCCCTTTGCGAGCAGGCGGGCACCAGCCCCGATCGATGTGCCTATATGGGTGATGATGTCATTGACCTTCCGGCCATGGAGCTGTGCAGTCTTACGATGGCACCGGCTGATGCTCATCGGGGCGTGCTGAAAAAGGTGGACTGGGTGGCAGGTTACAACGGAGGCAAAGGGGCTGTACGGCAAGCTACAGAAGGGATGGTTTTGGCCAATGGTTATTGGGATAAGGTGATTAAAGAGGCGTATGGACTTGAGCCTGAAGATTGTGGCTGGGAAAGATCCTGAATTCAAATGAGTAGCGGGCAATGGGCTCTTATCAAGTGGAGTTGTCTGGGTGTCTCTGTCGGCAGTGTGATTCTGGCCGGGGGGTTGATGTGGATCAATTCAAAAGAGGTAGTTACGGCCGAATCGAAAAAGGTTGATAACAGTATCCAGCAGCCTCAGGCAAAAGTGGAAAAACCGTTGATTGTCGAGCGTAAGGGTGATCGTCTGATATGGCGACTACAGGCAGATAGTGCCAAACAGCAGGAGCAGGGAATGCATCTGGTCGAGCCGAGGCTGGAGCTGTTCACCGAGACCGGAGAGGTGGTTCCGATTCAGGGACGCGAGGCGTGGTTTGAACCACTTAGGAAAAACATCAGTTTCAAAGGTGCCGTGCGGGTTGATTTTCATGAATGGCGATTGAACAGTGAGGCGCTCCGATATGAGAGTGCTCGAGATGAGGCTGTTGTTCCGGAGTATTTTGAGCTGAAGAAGCCGGGTGTTACTTTGAAAGGTCGCGGGCTAAGGGTGGATAGAAAGACCCAGAAGCTTACAGTTTATCATGATGTCTGGTTTTTCGATGAGACCGGCAACGTATTGGGAGCAAAGCAATGAGCAGGTGGATGCAGGTTGTTCTGTGTATGATCTCCTCAAGCAGTCTCTGTCATGCGGAACCTGTACAGATTAAATCGGATTCATTGGTGGTTGAACATCAGCAGAGTAGAGCCCAGTTTGATCGGAACGTCTGGCTCAAACGTGAAGATTTTGAACTTCGCTGTGATCGGCTGGTGGTCCTCTATCGGCAGGAGATGGGTGGTGAGGTCGAGCAGGCTGAAGCATATGGCCATGTTGCCATGCAGCAGGGCGATAAGCGTGGAAGTTCCAAAGAAGCTCTCTATCAACAGGCTCCTGGCCTGGTAATATTGATCGGGGAAGCAAAAGTGGAGAGTCCTGATGGTTTGATTCAGGGGGAGAAGGTTCTCCATAATATCAATACGAATGAGACCACGGTATTGCAGGGAGAGGATGGAGGAAGGGCGCAATTTGTGATTGAAGAGGATGATTTGAACAGAAAAGAGAAAGAGGCGAATTCATCTGCCGAGAGAAGAGCACCATGAGTGTTGTGCATCATCTCTCTGCCTTCGGTTTAAACAAGAGCTACCGAAAAAAAACCGTCGTGCATTCAGTGAGTCTGGACGTCTATTCGGGTGAATGTGTAGGCCTATTGGGGCCGAATGGTGCTGGAAAAACCACCAGTTTTTATATGGTTTGTGGCCTGATTCGTGCTGACCAGGGAAAGGTGACTCTGGATGGTGAAAGCATCACCGAACTGCCGATGCATATGCGTGCCCGTAAAGGAATTGGGTATCTTCCACAGGAGGCCAGTATTTTTCGGAAGCTGACCGTACGTGAAAACCTGATGGCCATCTTTGAAACGCTGGGGTTGCCTGATGCGCAGGTGGAAGAGGAGCTGGAGTCCCTGCTTGTCGAGCTCGGTATCGAAGGTGTTCAGCATCAGAAGGCCTATACCCTTTCCGGAGGTCAGCGACGCAGAACGGAAATTGCCAGAGCGCTGGTGACCAAACCTCGGTTCCTGCTTCTGGATGAGCCGTTTGCCGGTGTGGATCCGATCGCGGTTGAAGATATTCAGGCCATTATTGCAGACCTGAGATCCAGAGGAATCGGGATTCTTATTACCGATCATAATGTGCGTGACACGTTGAGTATCTGTGATCGAGCCTATCTTATGAGTGCTGGCGAGATTCTTGTGCAGGGAACAACCGATGAGATCGTAAACCATCCTGATGCACGCAGGCTCTATTTGGGCGAAAGCTTTTCGATGTGATAGCTCTCACTTTCCTTTGGCATGATAGGCTATGGTATGGGCGGCTCTTTTGGAGGTATGGATGAGCATGACAAAGATTGAAGCGGTACTGTTTTGATGGGTCAGGTGATTGTTGCTGTTACAGGCGCTTCGGGAGCCGCTTATGGCCTGCGCCTTATTCAGCGCTTGGCACACGCAGGCATCAAGCAGCATCTTCTCTTTTCCGATGCGGCACGTGTAGTGCTGAAGCAGGAGCTCGGTCTGAACCTGCCTAAGGCACCAGAGGATGTTGCTGCAGCCATCGCATTGCACCTCGATATCCCCGTCGAATATCTCAGCCACTATCATCAGGCGGATTGGTTTTCACCCGTAGCATCGGGATCGGCCGGCATCCGACATATGGTGGTTATACCGTGCTCGATGGGCTCTTTGGCCCGGATTGCCGGAGGTGTTTCCGACAACCTTTTGGAGCGCGCTGCCGATGTGATGCTCAAGGAGCGAGGCAACCTGATTCTGGTGCCGCGCGAAACACCGCTCTCCAGTATTCACCTGGAACATATGCTTAAATTGTCACGCATGGGCGTTGACCTGATTCCGGCCATGCCGGGTTTTTATCATCGTCCAGAATCCATACAGGAGCTGGTTGATTTTGTGGTTGACCGAGTGATAGATCACCTCGGCATGAGTAATGGGGAGGCTAAGCGATGGGGCGTTTGATATTTTCTCTGTTTGTCGTGTTTACCATGTCGGGCTGCGTAGTGGTAGGAGGTGTGGCCGGCGCTGCCGTAGAGGGGATGGTCTATATGTTCCGTGGAGAGGAAGAGAGCTTTTCGATCACCATGCGATCGGCTCTTGTGGCAGCCCAACGGGGGTTAAAGCAAGCGGACTTGGATGTCGATTTGCTTGAGCCGGATGCTAACGGGTATTTAATTGGATTCGGAAATGAGAATCTTACCGGACAGATTCATCTGGAGAAGCAGACGAGCAGTTTAACCACGATTGAAGTGAAGGTGCGGGCGGGCGCAATGCGGGAAGATTCGATCGAGCGAGCCTTATTAACCTCAATTCGAGAACAGGCAAAGAAGGCGAGGCGTGGGGATCGATTTGATTTCAGGGGTTATAAATCTTTGCGTGAAAAGCCTGAAGACAGATCCAATAAGGTTGGCTGGTACAGGCCAGGAGCGATGCTTGAAGTGTATGAAATGAGCAAGTCAGATTGGTTGCGGATCAAGATGCCGTCAGGTAAGCAGGCTTTTTTCAAGGGTAATCTTGCCGCATCGGCGAGCAAATGAGATGCTTGGCCTGTAATGGAGGCGGAAGATGGCTGTAAATAACGAAGTACTGGATGATATTGCCGAGAAAGTCGCAGCAGGATTGCGCATGTTCGGCGGTGTGAAGCAGGAAGCAGAGACACAGGTGCGCAGCATTGTTGAAGGGGCGCTGGAGCACTTTGATGTCGTTACTCATGAGCGGATGCAGGTGCAGGAGGCGATGCTTGCCAAGGCGCGCGAAGAGCTCGCTGCCTTGGATGTGCGTGTCAAAGAGCTTGAAGAGAAGCTGAAAGACCACAAATAAGCGGTAGCAGTTTTGTTAGCTCGTTTGGCTTCAGCCGCATTGCGCGGGCTCGATGCCGAGCCTGTCGATGTAGAGGTGGATCTCTCCCGTGGCCTGCCGTCGTGGTCCATGGTCGGTCTGGCTGAGGCCGCCGTGCGCGAATCGCGCGACCGTGTCCGTGCCGCCCTGCTTAATTCGCATTTCGAGTTTCCCCTTCGTCATATCACCGTCAACCTATCCCCTGCCGATCAGCGCAAGGATGGCTCCTACTTCGATCTTCCCGTTGCCGTAGGCCTGTTAATGGCCTCCGGTCAGGTTGATCTCAGAAACAGGCCGGCGGATGAGAAGTTGCCGTTCATGATCGGAGAGCTGGCGCTCGATGGCAGGCTCAATGCCGTGAATGGTGTTCTGCCGCTCACCCTTTTTGCACGCTCTCAGGGGTTCACCTCAATCATTCTTCCCGAAGCCAATGCCGAAGAGGCGGCGGTGGTTGATGGAATCGAAGTGTTCCCCGCCAAGAGTCTGCTCGCCGTGGCTCGCCATCTGGCAGGCCGGGAATCGTTGAGCCGACATGAGTCCGGCAGAGAGACCGTTGAATCCTCCGGCGATATTCCAGACATGTCCGATATTCGCGGGCAACAACAGGCACGTCGTGCTCTGGAGATTGCCGCCGCTGGTGCTCATCATCTTCTGCTATCCGGCCCGCCAGGTGTCGGCAAGAGTATGCTGGCACAACGTCTTCCCGGCATTCAGCCGCCTTTGACCGGTGAGCAGCGTCTTGAGGTAGCCCGTATCTACAGCATTGCCGGTGAACGCGGGCGCACGCCACTGTCGGCAACGCCGCCCTACCGGGCACCTCACCATTCAGCCTCCGATGTCGCCATGATCGGTGGTGGCAGCGTGCCGAGGCCGGGTGAGGTCTCGAAGGCGCACCACGGCACACTCTTTCTTGATGAGTTGCCGGAATATAAACGGCAGGTATTGGAGGTGTTGCGCCAGCCACTTGAGAATGGTCATGTATGTATTGCCAGGGCAGCTGATACGCTTGAGTTTCCCGCCCAGTTTCAGCTGGTGGCGGCCATGAATCCATGCCCGTGCGGTTACTTCGGTCATCCGACTAGGAGTTGTCAGTGCAGTAGCATCCAGATTCGCCGTTACCGCGCCCGTATCTCGGGTCCGCTATTGGATCGTTTTGATCTGCGTGTCCACGTTCCTCCTGTTGAAAAAGATGAGCTGATGGGTATGGCCAAGGGGGAGTCTTCAAACAGTGTGGCCGAACGGGTCAGTGCAGCCCGGCAGCGTCAGTATGCAAGGCAGGGTGATGGTGTGGTTAATGCACGCCTTTCGCCGTCTCAGCTGGAACAGTTTGCCAGGCCGGACGATGCCGGAGCCAGGCTTCTCGATACCGCCATGTCCCGCTTAAGCCTCTCTGCCCGTAGTTACCACCGCATCCTCAAAGTGGCACGGACCATCGCCGATGTGGGCGGTGAACAGCATGTTTCCTCTAACCATATCGCCGAAGCACTGCAGTATAGGGGCGAGGAGGATGACGGTTAGTTTGCTGAAAATACATCTCTGCGTATTATTTGGTGTCTATGGATATCATTACACAGGGTCTTGCAGGTGCCGTTCTGTCGCAGTCTTTTGCAAAGAAAAGCGAAGTTCGGATTGCCACGGTCATTGGATTTATGGCCGGACTGCTTGCCGATATCGATGCGATCTTCACTCAGTCCAATGCAGATCCGCTGTTTCAGCTTGAGTTTCATCGGCACTTTACCCACTCGATATTCTTTATTCCGATAGGCGGCCTGATCGCTGCTTTGGTTCTTTGGCCTCTGGCGAAGAAGCACCTCTCTTTTAAGCGAATCCTTCTTTTTGCTACAGCCGGTTATGCAACCAGCGGAATCATTGACACATGTACAAGCTACGGGACTTACTTGCTCTGGCCACTATCGGATGCACGCATCTCCTGGAACATTATCTCCATTCTTGATCCTGTTTTCTCTTTTGTTCTGATTCTCGCGATTGCCTATGCGGCTGTGAAAAGAGTTCCTCAGCACGCGATAGCAGGCATTTGTGTTGCGGTTGCCTATCTCTGTTTCGGTTTCTATCAACATGAACGTGCTGAGGCTATGGCGCTGGCGCTGGCTGAGGAGCGTGGGCACCGGGTGGAGCGCATTGAGATTAAGCCGACGATGGCAAATCTGCTGCTATGGCGCTCGATTTATGTGGCAGATGGTTATTTCCATGTTGATGCACTCCGTCCGGCCATGATATCTGATGCCCGTATCTATCAGGGAGAAAACATCAAGCGGTTTGAATTTTCTGACTTATCGGAATTGAAGCCGGATTCTGTGATGGCTGGCGATATCAAGCGGTTCGATTACTTTTCTGATGGCTATATAGCCCTATCGGGAAGTGTCCTGGGTGATATCCGCTACGCCATGGTGCCGACATCGACCAAGCCGATCTGGGGCATTGAGCTGGATATGATGGCTCAGGAGAAACACACGCCCTTCAATCAGTATCACGATACAAGCAAGAAAAGTCGCAATCTTTTTATTGCCATGGTGCTTGGGGATGAGGTGCAGGTTGCTGTTAAGGATACAGTGAAAAGCCAAAATGTATCGTTTCTTCAACCTGAACAAGAAATGAAAACAGCCAGTTTTTAGTAAGTTTTTTTCCAAGTAGCATATTCATGCTACCTCTTTTATGCGATAGACGAGTGGTATTTATGCATCAATAATTCTGTTTATGAGCCGTGATAAACAGATGGTAATTGAAGAAGCGATTGTTGCCATAATCTTTGTGATTATGCTGATCGTGACGGTCTTTATCTCTTTCGGAGGGTGATTATAAGGGGAAGGGTATTCAGGGAGCAGCACCCTCTGTGATCGAAAGCCCCGGCATCTGCCGGGGCTTTTGTTTTTTCCGGATAAGCATCAGATGATGCTGAGCCAGTCGGTATGTGCAGCACTGCGGCCATGCACCACATCGAAATATTTCTTTTGCAGTACTTCAGTAACCGGGCCGCGTGAACCTGAACCGATAGTTCGGTCGTCCAGTTCTCGGATTGGCGTTACTTCTGCGGCCGTGCCGGTGAAGAAGGCCTCATCGGCAACATACACCTCATCACGGGTGATGCGCTTTTCGCGAATCTTATAACCCTCTTCACGAGCCAGCTGCATCACAGTGGCACGAGTGATGCCATCGAGCGCGCTGGTCAGTTCAGGGGTATAGATCACGCCGTCGTAGACCATGAAGAAGTTCTCGCCACTACCCTCGGCAACAAAGCCGTCAACATCGAGGAAGAGCGCCTCATCGTAACCATCACGCAGTGCATCGGAGAGCGCCAGCATGGAACTGATGTAGTTGCCGTTCGCCTTGGCTTTGCACATGGCGATATTCACGTGATGACGGCTGAAGCTTGAAGTGCGGATGCGAATTCCTTTCTCCAGCGCTTCCTGGCCTAGATATGCTCCCCAGCTCCAGGCGGCAACGATTACGTGTGTTTTAAGATTGTCAGCGCGTAGTCCCATGCCTTCCGAGCCGTAGAAGACCATCGGACGCAGGTAGGCTGAGTCAAGGTTGTTCTCTTTAACAGCTGCAACCTGGGCTGCATTGAGTTCGTCCTTTGAAAAAGGCATCGGCATATTCATGATCTTAGCCGAACGGAAAAGACGATCGGTGTGTTCCTGCAGGCGGAAAATAGCCGTACCCTGATCTGCATGATAGGCGCGTACGCCTTCGAAAACCCCCATGCCATAATGCAGGGTGTGGGTCAGTACATGGACCTTGGCTTCGCGCCAATCAACCATTTCACCATCAAACCAGATTAGACCATCACGATCAGCAAAATTCATCATTTACCTCGTTAAACTTTCATACTGTTCAGAAGCTCCAGATAGAGCGTACGAACTTCACTCATTCGCTGCTTCAGCGCAGCAACACTCTTGATCGGAGCATGGCGCCTCAATGTTTCCCACTCCGAAGCTGCGTCGTCTGCAGGCAAGCGTCCGACGGATGCCCAAAGATGAACGCGCAAGGCGTTTTCCATGCGTCGATAATCGATGAATGTATTCACCAGTATCTCTGCCGCATTCAGCCAGTTGGTCGGCACCGTGCCGGGAAGTTGACGAAAGATACCGGCAGTTCCTTTCTCACTGCCACCGAATGCAAGGCGTGCATACTGCGCAAGGAATTCGATATCGACAAGACCGCCTGGGTCCTGCTTGATGTTGATCTGGCCTGACTCTTTGCTGGAGAGGTGTTCCACCATCTTTTCACGCATGGCAAGAACCTCTTCGGCAAGCATCTTTTTGTCTCTTGGCTGACCGAGGACGTAGCTGATCACCTCTGATACTTGCTGCTTAAGGCTATCCGAACCGGTCACGGCTCTGGCGCGTGTCAACGCCTGGTGCTCCCACGCTTGTGCTTCATGTAGCTGGTAGCTTTCAAAGTTGGCGAGGGTGCTTACCAGTGCACCCTTGGCACCTGAGGGGCGAAGTCTTGAGTCGAACTCAAAGCCGGCTCCAAAAGGTGGGGCTAAAGTCAGGTGTTGAATCATGCGGCGACCGATGCGTTGGGCCCAGTCGCGCATGCTGCGTCCGTTCGGACCTGGCTGCGAAGGGTCATCACAGATAAACAGGAAGACCATATCAAGATCGGATACCAGGCCCATTGTACGGCTGCCGTGCTTCCCCATCGCAACGGCAACCAATGGGAAATCTTCATCCAACTTGAGTTGATGCAGTGCAAGCTTGAGAGCTGCGCATGTGGCTTGATCGGCACAGTCGGACATCCAGGTGCCAATGAGTAGCGGATCCGATTCGTCATTCGATGCAATTTCAACAGCACAGGTCAATCGTGCCTGATCGGTCAATCTTCCCATTTCCGCAAGAAACTGCTCGTCATCGAGCTCATTCGGGTCGAGTGCCTGGAACTGTTTCAGGATCGTTTTGATTCTTCCGGCACCGCGCTCATCTTCGACCGGCCATTCCAGCCAGGATGGGTTTCTGACCAGGTGTTCGGCAATATAGTGGCTGGCCGATAGCATGCTGATCAGCCATTGAAGGACCAGTTCATGAGTTGCCAGCAGATCGATCCATGTGGCTCGCCCGGCGATGTTTTGAAATAGTGTGGCCAGCTGTTCGACAGCCTGTACACCGTTGGCATCGACACGCCATGCATCCATGCAGAAGGCAAGAATCTTCTCTACCTGCTGGCGACTTCTCTCCGGCAAGATGCCACGATCAAGTTGGGTATCAATTCTTTTTAGGGCAATTCGGGCACGGTTAATTTGTTCATCATCAAACTTTTCAAGTTGCCTTTCCAGCTCTTCACGGCTCATTTCCAGCCAGGCCAGGCCAGAAGCCTGTTCCAGCTCAACCTCGGCAAACTGATCTGCAAAAAGATTATGAACCTTTTCAGCATGTGTGCGCATTTGAGTCAGGATATCGTGCGTGGCGAGAGCGCTGTTCAGGTAACTCTCGAAATCGTCCGGAAGCTTGTGAGTTTGCTGCCCTTTCCGGCTTTGGATGGCATGTTCGACTCTGCGCCAGAAGCAGTAGGCATCGTGCAGGGTGTCCCGATCTTCCACTTGAATGACACCATGCTCGCAGAGACGGTTCAGCGATATCATGCTCGGCTGGCTGCGCAGTTTGGGCGTTCGACCAGCATGCAGTAGCTGTAACGACTGAATGAAGAATTCAATTTCCCGAATGCCTCCGCGACCGCGTTTGACATCGAAGCCTTCACCGATTTCGTGCAGGTTGCCCTGAGCATCAATGCGCTGCTTCATTTTTGCCAGCGCCTGAACCGTGGTGTAATCGAGATAACGACGATAGATAAAGGGGCGAACTCCCTCCAGAAAGGCCTCACCCAGCTCCATGTCGCCGGCAACCGGTGCTGCCTTGATCAGCATGGCCCGTTCCCACGTCTGGCCGTAGTCGCAGTAGTGATCGAGTGTGGCATCAAGATTCAGACAGATAGCACTGCCGTCGCCACCGGGACGAAGGCGCATGTCCACCGGCCAGACAATACCACCGATGCTGTTCTCTCCCATAAGCTTGATAATCATGCGGGAGAGATGCTGGTAGTACTCTTGGGCAGAAATATCGTTTCGCCCGCCGGAAGTTTGTCGGACTTTACTCTCCCAGATAAACAGAATGTCAACATCCGAGCCGAGGTTCAACTCCATGCCTCCCAACTTGCCGAGGCCGATAATGGTAAAGCGACCCTCTTCAACTTTTCCATAACGGGGGGCCAGTAGCTCCATGGCGATTTCATAAGAGGATTGCAGCAGGGCGCCTGCCCAGATTGCCAGGTGTTTCGCGGAGGTCTCTATGTCGGCATGCAGGCCCAGCTCCCACCATAGAAAATGGCGCATGCCCCGCCGTTTGCAATTGCGCAGGGCAAACATGGCGTCATTGATGTTTTCAACCGGCTTGTCTGGTACCCATGGGGAGCAGTTATCCGGTAGCCGGGCCATCTCTTCGGGCTGGAAGAGGGAGATGATTTCATCGTCTGAAGCTGTGCGCATCAATTGGGAAAATAGTGGTGAGATGTCGTAAAGATGGCATATTTCAGCCTCAAATTGAGGCGCTAGTTTCAGGTTGTTACGGATAGCATCGTCGCTCATTTCTCAAGACTAAATGGAGTTCTTCCATATTTCGAGCATATCTGTTTTTCAGAGGAATATTTTAGGCATCTCAGGATTAAGAAATATTAACAAAAATGCGGGTGCAAAGCAGGTTCGAAGTGTTTAGATTTCGTTTTATGAAAGTGATTTTTCATAGGTTGTTTAGATGATTCTCGCTGAAAAGCTGACACGCCGATTCGGTGATACTCTGGCATTGGATGAAACAGATGTTCACGTCCGTGAACATGCCACAACGGTCATTATGGGTGGGTCAGGGTCTGGAAAAACCACACTGTTAAGGCTTCTGGCCGCGCTGGACGTGCCGACGTCAGGGTCTGTCTGGTTTGCAGGCGAGGATATTGCGCATGTGGGCCGGAAACGTCTTTACGAACTGCGCTCCCGAATGGGTATGGTGTTTCAGTATTCCGCGTTGCTCAATTCCCTGAATGTTTATGACAATGTTGCATTTCCCCTGCATGAGCACACTGAGTTGGATGAGACAGTGATTCGAACCATTGTTTCTATGAAGCTTGAGCAGGTAGGCTTGAGGGGCTTCGAGAAGTTGATGCCTTCCGAGTTGTCTGGCGGCATGGCAAAGCGTGTGGCTTTTGCCAGAGCTTTGGCGATGGATCCGGAAGTGGTTTTCTTTGATGAGCCAACGTCCGGTCTTGATCCCATCTCAGCAGGTGTGGTGACGACGTTGATTCATGACTTAACCGAGAAGACCAAGATGACCTCGATTGTAGTGACCCATGATGTGCATGCAGGACTATCCATTGCCGATCATGTAATCCTGCTTTGGCAGGGCAAGGTGATTGCCGAAGGCGGACCGGAAGAGATTCGTCATAGTACGGATGAGCGTGTCAGGCAGTTTATTGAAGGCAGGCCAGACGGTCCGATCCCTTTTTCAAGAAGCAAGACCCCCTATATTGACGACCTTTTGAATTCTGTGGAGCAAGCCAAATGAGCGAAGTTTCGGTAGAACAGGGTTGGATTCAAACCCTGCTTGGGAAACTCGGCCGCAAAGCGCTGGGCGCCGTGGCATGGCTTGGCGATATGGCTTCTGTTACAGGCTCATCATTGGCGCTTATTTTTGTGCCTCCCTGGCAGGGAAAACATTTTGTGCTTCAGCTCTATGCTTTGGGAGTAGGCTCTTTCATTATTATTGCCATTACCGGTGCCTTTACCGGCATGGTACTGTCACTTCAGGGGTATTACACGCTGGCCAAGTTTGGTTCGGAATCACTGCTTGGCTCTGCCGTTGCCCTCTCCATTATTCGTGAGCTTGGGCCCGTACTGGGAGCGCTGATGCTGGTTGGCCGTGCAGGTTCAAGCATCACTGCTGAAATTGGTATCATGAGGGTGACCGAGCAGTTGGATGCATTGCAGATGATGGCGGTAAACCCGCAGGCAAGAATCATTCTTCCAAGAATTGTAGCGACGATTATTGCACTCCCTATTCTGGTTTCGATGTTCGATATTATTGGCCTGGGCGCCGGTTACATTGTTGGTGTTGAGATGTTGGGGGTTAATGCCGGAGCTTTTACAGGGGAGATGATTGCCAAAATTCTGCCTGAAGACCTCTATGCTGGCTGGACCAAGGCCGTGGCATTCGGTGTTTTGATAGGCTCGATTTGCACCTACATGGGCTACAGGGCTGTGCCAACGACCGAGGGTGTGGCGAAAGCGACAACTCAGGCCGTGGTCATCGGGTCTGTCGGTGTTTTGATGATGGACTATATTTTAACATCATTTTTTCTTTAGAGAATGAACTGAGAGAACGTATATGAACGAGTATAAGAAAATTGAAATGATTGTTGGTGCGTTTGTGCTTCTTGGTATTATCAGTATTAGCTGGATGGCCATCAAGCTTGGGCAGATAGGTGGGATCGGATCGACCGGCTACCCGCTTCAGGCCGTATTCACGGATGCAGGTGGTATGCGTTCGGGAAGTGACGTCATGATGGCCGGGGTAGTTATTGGCCGTGTTGGAGATGTGGTTGTGAACGACCGCTCACGGGCCAAGCTGACACTGCTGATCAACGAGGATATCTCCATTACTTCGGATGCGATTGCATCAGTTCGAACCAAAGGGATCATCGGAGAGCGTTATATTCGTATTTCACAGGGCGGTGATGATGAGATGCTCCAGCCGGGGGATGAGATCGAAGAGACCGAGTCTGCGATCAATATTGAAGATCTGGTGAGTAAGTACATTTTTTCCTCCAGTAAGGAATAATCTGCACCTCACAGAGAACGGTGAGGGCTGCTAGTTTGCATTTGTTGACAGTATCAACCAGTTAGAGTTAAACGGAGTACGAGATGAGAAAGTTGTTTTCAATGAAGGTATTGATGGCTGCATTGCTGGCGATGGTTTCAGTTTCCAATGCTTGGGCAGAAGATGATCCGAAAGTTGTGGTGGAGAGTTCTGTAAACGGCATCATCAAGGTGCTGGAAGCTAGAAAGGATATGAGCATTCTGACAGAAGAGGATCGCGAGAAAATCCGTAAGGTTGTTGCCGGACGATTTGATTATCGGGAAATGTCAAAGCGTAGTCTTGCCCAGACCTGGAGAGATATTTCTGAAAATCAGAAGGCCAGCTTTACAGAGCTGTTCCGCAAACTCCTTGAGCGCTCTTACGGCAACAGGCTGGCAGGTTTTAGGGATCAGAAAGTGATCTTTGATGATGCTCAATTCAAAGGCGACAAGGCTCGAGTGATTACAAGTGTGGTCGATGCTGATAAAACCACACCTGTGGAGTACCGCCTGCATCAGACAGCTACCGGCTGGCAGGTCTACGATATCAAGATCGAAGGCGTTAGTCTGGTGAGTAATTTCCGAAACGATTTCAATGAAGGCATCAAACAGAACGGTGGTTTTGATGGGCTGGTCCAAGCTTTGGAGAAGAAGGTGGAGAAACTTGAATCCGGAGACAAGGTCTGATCCCGATCGTAAGTTGAAACTACTTCGCTTATTTAATCACGCGCTGACTGCTTGTCGGCGCGTGATTTTTGTTTTGTTGTCGCTTGTGGCTGTGGCAGCTGTTGCCACTTGGTCGATGGCCCCAGATGTAAAAACATTAAGACCGGAGATTGAATCCTTCCTGAAAGAAGAGCTCAAGTTCAAAGAGGTAACACTTGGTGATCTCTCTTGGTATTGGGCCGGAGACTTTGGCATCAAGGCTGATGCCAGCTCATTTTCCTCTTATGACAATGCTGTCACGATAAAAAAAAGTGATGTCACCGTAAATATCTCGATTCTTGACCTGCTCTCGGGAAAGGTCGAGCCAGCCGGAATTCATCTGAGTGGCGGTGATATACAGATTGTTATTGACCAAGGCGGCGCACCTCAAGCCTTCCCGATTCCTGACTTTGTTGCACTCAAGGAAATGAATCTGGAGTGGAGATACAGAGAGCAATCAGGCCGACTTGAGCATTTCACCTTGTCGTACGAGAGCGATGATAGACATCTGTTAATGCGCACGCCGGCCATACGAGTGGAGATGGATTTCAATAGCCGGTTTGAGCCTGATGAGATTGAAGCGGTTTATTCTGATTTAAGCTGGCTCCCCGAACAGTGGCGAAAATATTTTGATGGGCCGGTTGCCGGTGAGGTCGATTTAAGAAGACCGCAAAGGGACGAGTGGCGTTTAACAGTAAAGGCTTCTTCATCCAGCTCTTCACCTGCCATGTTTTCCCTCAATGGCGCCTCATGGCCGGTGGAGTCATTCAATGCTGTCGCAGTAGTGAAGATGGAGGAGTCAGGTACGGGCATAGCCCGGTTTGAGTCAGAGAGGTTTGAATACAGGTCGGGGAAAAATCTGGTTAAAGGGAATTTCCTTTGGCGAGACGGCCTTTTGAAGCTTTCCGCTTCTTCTCCGTATTTGGAGATGCCTTTGATATGGCGGGGGTTGAGGCCTCTTGGAGACTCTTCCTGGCACACTTGGCTATCGAGTATGAAGAGAGGTGTAGCCACCGATGCAAGGGCAGAGGTTGAGCTTCCCTGGATTCAGTGGCAGGCCATGCCAACGGACTCCGACCTTGAAGCGCTACGCTATCAAGTTAATGGGCATGTTGATGACGCGGAAATTTCTCTTGGCATGCATGATGATTTTATCACTCGGGTTGAGGCAGATGTTGAGCTTGATCAGTATGGCCTGAAGGCAATCATTTCTTCTGCAAAGCTTCCTCATGATGTTGGCGCGGCGAAAGGCGGCCTCGATATTCCATGGTCGACTCTTGTGTTGAATGTCAGTGCAAGAGGAGATGTGGATGCTGGAAGGATGCATCACTGGCTGCATGAGGAGGAGGCTATAGAGCTCCACTGGGGACATGCCCGTGCAGAGGCCTCGGTTTCTCTTCAATGGATGCCGACGGAAGAGAAACCACGCCAGGCATCCATCTCACTTAAGCCGCAAGAACCATGGAGCTTAGAAATCAAAGAGACCCCGATTCGTGTCGATGGGGGGGAAGTTGTATGGACGTTTGAAGACAAGGTTCGATTTTCAAAACTCGTCTGGGCAACCCCACTATTGAATCTGAAAACAGACATGAAAGCTGCGAAGGATGAAAATGGTCAGTGGCAAGTGGAATCCATGGAGGCAGAAGCAAGCGGCGAGCTGGAACAGCTGACCACTTATTACCTTCTTCCTGTGAAGGCAGCAGGAGGGCGCATTTCCGCCTCGCTTAATTATGATGAAAAGTGGCATGGAAAAATTAGCATGAAGGATGCTTCTTGGGAAAACTTTCTGGGAACTAGGAAAAAAATCCATGATCCGCTCTCGATCGAGTTTAAGGGAAAAAACAGGAGTAAGGGAGGCCAGAAGATCGTTCTGGTTGATGAAATTAGTTGCGATGATGAATTGTTGAGGCTTCGTGGTTCTGGAGAGGTTTCTTACGATGAATTGCGCCTAAGTTTGAAGCAGATTGAATCACAAGCCTTTGCAGGGGCTATTGATGTTCTGGCTCCCTTTGGTCCTGATCCGTGGGAATTGAACGTCAATGCATCGTATCTCAATCGAAACGCGCTTCCTGAAGTGCTCTCCCGTAATCCTGACATGAAAAAACCATGGGCATTAAGGGCCAATCTCGAACGCTTTGTCTGGGATGATGCGGAGATTAACGGGGTTTCTATTAAGCTTGCTTCTGCGCTTAACAGTGTTGCGGTGATGAAGGCAGAGTCTTTACGGAGTGGTGAACTGTCCCTGAACAATATGATTACGATATTCTCTATGCCAGGCGGTGGTGTGATTGATTTGCGTTCGATGGAGGCGGAAATGGAGGGGTTGCACCTTAAGCTATCGGCGACACTTCTGCCTGGAGAAAAGGGCGGAACCATTTGGCGTGGCTTTGCCGGTTTGGAAGGGAATTTCGGACACATGATGAAGAGAGCTGAGCTTTCCAAGCTGTTTGAAGATGGGGCGATGCACATTCTTTTTTCCGGTAAGGGTGCGTTGTTTACAGACCAGCCCTGGTGGCAAGGGCTCGAAGGACGCTTGAGAATTCGGGTTGATCATGGACGCCTTATGAAAGGAGGTACGCTTTCCAAGTTCCTTTCTGCTATCAGTTTGGCAGACCTTCCGGCGCTTTTTTTCGGTAGCAGAGAAGACCTTACCAAGCCGGGGCTTAGTTATAAGCGATTGCAGGTGGAAGCGACCATGCATGGTAAAGATGTTCAGGTGCATAAGGTTGCCATGCGCTCTTCGGCCATGGATTTGGCAGGTAAGGGCGTGATGGATATGGATGATGCAAATGTGGACCTGACCCTTGTAATGAGGCCCTTGCAAAATTTGGATGCCATCCTTTCCAAGATTCCATTAATTCGAGACATGTTTGGTGGAGCGGCACACAGTTTTTTAAGAAAAATATACCGGATGCATGGCCCAATTGCAGATGCGAAAGTTGAGCAGATTACGCCCGAGGAAGCTGGGTTGGCTGCTCCAGGTGTTTTCGAGTCTCTGTTTAATCTTCCGGAGAGGTGGTTTGGCAAAGAGAAAGAAGTTGTGATTCCTTAGTTTGAAGGTTACATGATGCAAAAAGAAGTGTGCTGATTATAATGCCGACTATGCGCTTAATCATGTTAGATACAGAGACCACGGGATTGTCCCCACAGAACGGGGATCGGATGGTTGAGATCGGCGCCATTGAAGTGAGTCATCGTAAGCTCACAGGTCGCACTTTTCATCAATATCTGAATCCAGAACGACACATTCCTGAAGAGGTTGTCCGCATTCACGGCATCAACAACGATAAGGTCAAGGATTCGCCGACGTTTGAGCAGGTTGCGGATGATTTTCTGGAATTTATTCAGGGCGCGACACTGGTGATTCATAATGCACCATTTGACCTCGGTTTTATCATGAATGAACTGAATCTTTTTGAAAAACCCGAGATTGATCATCTTTTAGTGATTGATACTTTGGAGTTGGCCCGTAAACAACATCCACAGCAGCGGAATAATCTGGATGCCCTTTGTGACCGTTACGGGATCGAGCGCGGACACCGTGAACTGCATGGAGCTCTTCTGGACTCGGAGTTGCTGGCCGAAGTTTATCTTTCCATGACGGGAGGGCGCCAGTTCTCCCTTGAGATGGAGGTACATGCCAAGCCAGCCGCTTCATTCGTGCAGATATCTAAAGCTGCCCGCAGTCGTGATGAAAAGGCAGAGACAGCTAAAATCATGCGCCGTGATCCTCTGCTAGTTCCCCGGGATGATCATGAGGCTCATGAGGCGTTGTTGAAACGCATTCATCAAGAGAGTGATGGCCAGTTAATCTGGCAAGTGGCGGACTAGTATGCTGCTTCCATCACCGATATTATTTATTTGTGCCGGTAATTTGTGTCGAAGCCCTTTTGCCGAAGCGTATATGCGAAAAAGGCTGGAGCAGGGCGATGCCTATGCAGAGTGTTTTAGTCGTGGCCTGTTGTCGATGCCTGGAAGAAAAGTCCCTGAAATGGCACTTAAAATAGCTCAAGAGTTTGATATTGATCTGAGTAAGCACGTTTCGCAGACGCTTCTTGCTCCTGATCTTGATCGGGCTGCTTTGGTCATGGTGATGGAGCTGGGTCAGCGACAGCATCTTAGTAAGATGCGCCCGGCTCATATTGGTAAGGTAATGATGCTCTCCCAGCCGCACGGCGGGGCGAAGATTGATGATCCTATGGGTCGGAGTGAAGAGACCTTTCGAAGGGTGTACGGTGAGATCGTGGAACACGTAGATGCCTGGGCTGAACGTTTTGGAGTTTGTCGTGGTTGAGTTGGCAAGATTCAGTTTTGCGCTGACGCCTCGAATGCGCTCCTTTATCGAGCTTCGCGATGGACTTCGGTCGCTTGAACGTGCCCGGCAGTGCGATCAGCCTTATGCATGGTTACTGGCAGCTTGTGATGTTAGATCATCACTTCTTGGTGAGCATGGGAGAAAGCAGGCGGTCCCTGAACTGGTGGCACTCCTGGCATCCATGCGCACCCACCTGACTCAACTGGTTGAAAACCATCCGGAGTATCGTAATAAGATACTTGAAGCCTGTGACATGATTGAGAAGTACATCGAATCTATGCGTCTGAGTGTTCAGGATGCAATGGACTTCTTCTGCGAAGATGCTCTGTTGGGAAGTTATTTTAATGCTTTGAAAAAACAGGATCTACTGGCACATAAACCGACTTTGCCACAGGGACTGGGTTTGCTTTGGAGTGCTTCAAGACATAAGGATCTGTTAGGTGACCATCTTCATGATCTTCATGCTGCTGTTACGCATCTCGACATTATGTTGAATGACTTTGTCGGATGGGAGAAACGAATGGCAGCGGCCGGATCAGATCAGATTTTGCCAGACCGAGGCGTTGAATACGGTCTTCTGGTTTTAGGGCTTGATACTGCATGCGTTCAGCAGGGAATTGTTCCAGAATGCTCAGGTAACAGGCATGCGATACGGGTTCGTTTTCAGCAATGGAGGGCAGGTGATGCTGCCAGTGATGTAGAAGATGACCTGCCTTACTATTCAATGATGGTGCCCATAGGGTGATGCAGTTCAGTTGCCCGATTTGCAAGTCGAAGGTTGAAAAGGGAACAGAGAATTTCCCGTTTTGCTGTGAACGCTGCAAGCTGATTGATCTGGGGAACTGGGCGGATGGTTCTTACGCCATTGCTGCTGAACCGGCTGTCGCAGATGATGAGGAGCAGCAAGAGAGGATTCATTGAGTAGGCCAGTTGCAGTAGAAGGAAATGCAACCCTGTACGACTATTTTTCTATAGCTCTTCTATTTCCTGTTATTGTCTGGCCCTTTATCTACTCGTTACTTTCTTCCTCCTTGGAGGGATGGTTCTATTTTGGTTGGATTGTTTCTGCTGGCATGGTGTTGTTGATCGCCGTTGTTGCAGATTCTATCTGTTACGGGTCGACCTCTTTTCGCTCTATCACTGTCTCGTTTATTTGGATTGTCTTGGTTGTTCTGTTTGTCAGCGTCTCTTTAAGTCTCGGTAACAGTATTTATCTAATGGCCTCATTGTATTTTTTTTACTCTCTGCGGTCGTGTTTGGATTTGTGGTTCGGAAGAGAGAACTGGTGGAGCTGGACAGCCTGGGCTCGTGACAGCCTGACAGCCCTTATCCTTTTTCTCTGGCAGCTATTTCTGACTCTTGCTTACAGAGAGTCAGGCAGTCGGTTTTTCGGGCCATTCACATTCGTTTTCGATTGGGCAACGGTGGCATAAAGGCTTTCTCGCTTTGCAGGTATAGCGACCATGCAGAATCAGCCAGTGATGAGCATGCATTTTAAATTGTAGTGGAATCACTTTAAGCAGTTGTTTTTCGACCTCAAGAGGTGTTTTACCGGGGGCAAGACCTGTTCGGTTGCCTACGCGAAAGATGTGTGTATCCACAGCAATGGTTGGTTCGTTAAACAGAATGTTCAATAGAACGTTCGCTGTCTTTCGGCCGACACCAGGCAGACTTTCAAGTGCTTTTCTATTGTCAGGTACTTCACCTTTGTATTGATCAACCAGTATTCTGCAGGTCGAAAGTAGATGTCTGGCCTTGCTGTTGTAGAGCCCCAGAGTGGAAATATGTTTTTTTAACTTAGATTCACCCAGTTCCAAAATAGTTCGGGGTGTGTTGGCTATCGGAAAGAGCTTGCTTGTAGCCTTATTTACGCCGACATCGGTTGATTGCGCTGAGAGCATTACGGCTACGAGTAGCTCAAAAGGGGACGAATAGTTTAGTTCGGTTTCAGGCTCTGGATTTTCCGTCTGTAGATGCT
The DNA here is from genome assembly GCA_050301755.1 of Mariprofundaceae bacterium. Lineage (GTDB taxonomy): Bacteria > Pseudomonadota > Zetaproteobacteria > Mariprofundales > Mariprofundaceae > WSZY01. The sequence continues at coordinate 15,105 of JBNKZS010000006.1, read as the reverse complement.
CAAACAGCCGGATGATCGTATTCCGATCCATTGTGGTTCAGCAGCTAATTGTTAACCTCTTTTAGGGTGAGCGTAACCTGATTATCGACGACATCGCCCGCAGGGTTTATCACCTGCTCAACCAGGTAGAGGGTGTCGGCATCGATTTTTTCAACGCGCCCATTGTTTTTACCCATATAGTTGCCGCGTCGTACCGTGTAGCCGCGACCGGTATTGTCTTCAATCATGGCAACCCTATCTTCACCCATGGAGTAAACCCCAACAAGCTTTAGTGTGCTGAGGTCAAAGTTTTCCAGAACTTCGCGTTCACGGTTTTCCAGGCGTAAACGCTGGTCATCTAAAAGGGCCCTTCCCCGTTGGGCCACCAGAGCAAGGTATGAGGAGAACGGGTCGCGGATGTTGGCAATGTCAATTTCTGGAGCCTTTACAGCATGCTGCATGGCATCGGGTACTAGCTCAATGTCATCTTCTGGTGATCCTGGTACAGGCGTGGTTGTATTTTCGGCCTCAGCTGAGGCCATTTGAATGCCGACTAGCATAAGACAGCAGAGCAGGAAGATGCGCGACATGGTAAGCCTCCAAGCGCAAGTTAGGCGCAAAATAGAATCCATTACACGAGCAGATTATCAGAACTTATTGAATTTGCAATGATTATGGAGAGATCAATGTCGCCAAGGTGGCCTGCTTAAGACCACCTTGGCGATACGTTCGATCAGAATCTGAAAAAGAGTCCGGCAAACGGGCCTTTGAACTGAGCGTTCAGGGATATGCCGGAAGAGTCCGCTTTGACATCCAGGTATCGATATCCACCATAAATGCCGAGTGTTGGAATTGGAGAAAACTCGATTTGAGCTTCGACATCGGTGAATGTGTTGCCATTATATCCGATGTACCCAACTCTTCCTGAAACCCCGATAAAATCTGCCAGTGCGACTCGTCCGCGAAGGCCGATTGTGGGTAAGGGGATGTTTGCAGAAGAGCTTTTTGTAACACCACCGCCACTGAGTGACGAATCAAGCTGGATGTACTTGAGCGAGGCTTCAATGCCAAATTGCAGGCGTGAAGGTAGGTCATCCATGTTGACGAGGTAATAGGTATAAGCGACATCGCTAATGGATGCCTTCAGTGTACTGGTTATAGCAGTTCCTGCAGTATAGTTCTGCCCGTTAAAATTAACTCCGGTTGCCAGTGTTGAACTGCCATTGAATTTCAGTGGCAGATAAGAGGCCGACAGGCGCCCATCGCCTAGTTGTATGGCGATTTCAGCGGTAGCATTGTTGCTCCGTTTCAGACCAAGCGTGGCATCGCTCAGATTGGTACCGATAACGCCCGGCGCTGTTACGGCAAGACTTCCTGTTGCCGCGAGGCTGGCATAACCGACCTTTACGGAAACAGTTTCATCTGCATGTGCCGTGAAGGCCTCAAAACAGATGAACAGGATTACAGCACAAAGCTTCAAGTGTCTCATTATATCCTCCTAAATAGATAATGGTCGGAAAGATGCTCGATTCAAAAGCATTGGATGTGGTTTAAATCACAAATGCCAATACATATGTTTGATATTTATGGTTAGCTTAGAGCCATGCGAATTTTAGGAATTGAAACATCATGCGATGAGACAGCTGTGGCCCTCTTTGAGGGGGATGTCGACAACAAGAAAGGGCGAATTCTTGCTGATAAGATCGCATCTCAGATCGAAACGCATGCCCGTTTTGGCGGCGTGGTCCCGGAAGTGGCCTCCCGCGAACATCTTCAGGCACTGCCCCGGATGGTGGAAGAGGTTATGCATGAGGCCAATTGCTGTTGGAAGGATATTGACCGTATCGCGGTAACCGCGGGTCCCGGGCTGATGGGGGCTCTTCTGGTTGGTGTCTCCTATGCTCGGGCTTTGGGGCATGTGAATAAAATTCCTGTCACTCCAGTTCATCATATGAAGGGGCATCTTCTGGCCCCCGGAATTTCGGAAGATGGATTACCTGATTTTCCATTTGTCACTCTGCTTGTCTCAGGTGGTCATACGATGCTGGTACGGGTTGAGGCTATTGGAGAGTATTCAGTTATTGGCCAGACAATTGATGATGCAGCAGGAGAGTGTTTTGATAAGTGCGCAAGGCTTTTAGGGCTGTCTTACCCAGGTGGCCCTGAGATTTCAAGATTGGCAGCGAATGGAGATCCAAAAAGATTCACGCTTCCAAGACCCCTATTAAACAGAGATAATCTGAACTTCAGCTTCTCCGGTCTGAAGACAGCTGTGATGTATGCTGTAAAGGGTTATGGAGATCTGGATGAAGCTGCTAAAGTTGATATGGCGGCATCTATAGAGTTGGCAATATGCGATGTGTTGGTTAAGAAGAGTATTCGAGCCTGTAAAGAGAGCGGGATAAAAAACTTGGTCATCGCTGGCGGTGTTGCGGCCAATTCCCTTTTACGAAGAATGCTTAAAGAGGCGTCTGAAAAACACGGATTAGAGATCCACCTCCCCCATCCAAAATATTGTACTGATAATGCCGCGATGATAGCCCATGCTTGTTTTATGGGGCTAGAAGAAGATTCGTTTGAGGATGGGTGGGATGTGATGCCAAGGTGGGGATGGTAACGTTTATTAAGTCAGGTTCTTACGCTTAAAGATATATGTGCACAATAATAGTAAAAAAGATATTTCTACAAATGAATATGCGGCAATGGAAGACAATGTCTCTAAACTATAGCTATGAATGTAGCCAGCGCCGTTACGCAAATTCACGGCTTCAAGATTGGGTAATGCATAGAACATTATCTCAGTAATCCAGTGTATAGCAGGGATGTCACTCTGTTCACCAAACTGCCTTATGACAGATGTAAATCGACTGGTAATGTCAACTGAAAGAGTTAATAGAACTGCCAAAAACAAAGAGCTGCTTTGGGCAAAAAGCATGGCAATGATGATGACGATCCACACCTCAAGCACGGTTGCTATACAGGCTTGTAAATAAGACAACCAATAGATGTCACCAAATGGGTAAATACACAAAGCCAGAAGTAGACACATAATAGTAACTTGAAGTGCAAGAATTGAAGCGAGGCCGACAAATTTTCCAAATATATAAACCCACCGGCTGTCTAATCTGGTAATAAGGACATAAAGAGTACGAGTCTCTTTTTCTTGTTGTAAAGCTTGGATGGTAATGATGATAGCCATCAAGTTCCCAAGAATTGAAACTGCCCCAAGCCCCAAGTCCATGATCATTAATTCGGTTCGCCCCATAGTTACCGATGCCAGAGCAATAGTGGTTGTTAGCGTGATAATAAGAAACACAAAAACCCCGTAGGCGATACGGTTACGGACGGCGTCGGCAAATGTTAGCCGTGCAATTTCAAGAAGCTGTTTCATTTTTTCCTTTCAATATCTCTACGAATGCCTGCTCCAGAGTCCGCTGTTCCAGCTCAACAGATATCAGGGACGCATCGGGGGACTTAAGGATATGATTTATTATATGGTCTCTTATCTCTTCTGACGGTGCTTTCAGGCAGAGGGTTCCGTCAACATCATGATAGGCTTCGGTCTTTTCAAAATGGGGCAAAGCATCCGTGGTCCAGTTGGCGCGAATAAGCCAGCTTGTGTCAGTTGTAAGAAGAGATTTCATAGCGCCAGAATATGCGATCGTTCCTTGCTGTAATACAATCACATGTTCACACATCGCTTGGGCGTCTGAAAGGATATGTGAAGAGAAGAGGACGGTTGCCCCTTTTTTTACTTCAGATCGAATGACTTCCCGAACGCACTCTCGTCCTAGGGGATCAAGGCCCGAGAGGGGCTCATCAAGTAAAATAAAGCTTGGCTCATGAATTAGTGCCTGGGCTAGCCCAACACGCTGAACTTGACCCTTGGAACAAGATGAAAGTCGCTGATTAATCACCTTTGTGAAATAGAGTTTTTCGGCCCATTCATCTATAGATCTATTCAATTGTTTTTCATCTATTCCTGACAGCTTTCCAAGGCCATGCAGCAGCTCTTTTGGAGTCAGGTTTTTATAAAAGTAGGGCTGCTCTGGCATGAATCCGAATTGATTTGATGGAAGTCCATCTACGATCCTTTTTCCTTTAAAATGAACACTTCCAGAGCTTGCTTTGCTTAGGCCGCACAAAATGCGAAAAGTACTGGTTTTGCCGGCTCCGTTTGGGCCAAGATATGCTGTGGCTTTGCCCTCACTGACTTCAAATGAAACGCTGTTGAGAATTTGTTTCTGCTTTTGAATGATATGACCATCTGGAATGCTGAGTGATAGGTCGGATACCTCAAGTATTGGGTTCATTGAGATCCCCCCATTTTTTTTGCAGGGATGAAAATTCTAAACCTTTTTTTTGAGACGCTGCTAACAATGATTCCTTCGTCATTGAAATGAATGCTCCCTCCGTCGGGAAGAGTTCTGGGGATAATCATCCCCTGTTTTCGTAGGCTGTCTATATCTCTAGAGTCGTAGTGACGTATAGAAAGCTGTTCGAGAAGCCGGTCAACCTTGCGGAGTATTTTTTCAGAGAGAATCATATTTCGTTTTTGGAGTAGCTGTTTCTGAATGTTGCGATCATTTTTTTCATTTAGGAGATTGTCTAAAAATATAAGAGCCGTATCAAGGCTGCCGCTTTCAGAATTCATTCTCAATGCAAGGCTTGTTACAATGGGTGGGCAGTTGGAGCTCAGTGTTGCGATACCTAAATAGTAGGCTGCTAGTTTAGTGTTATGTTCAAACCAGTAATGGTTGAATCCTCGATAGTATGGCCAGCGCCAATCGTCAGGGAAATTCTCCATAGCCTTCTCAAGTATGGGATCAGATAGAGTGGTTGACCCGGTGTTCCATGGAAGAACGGCTGCTGCCATGTAGTAGGCGTGCTCAGCTTTGGGATTTAGGGAAGTAACAATTTCTAGCAATTGTGCCAGAGTGTTAAAGTTACTGTTGCTTGAATGGCTTCCGAAGTAAGAGATGGTTTTTATCCAGTAGAGAGATGATGAAAAATTTCCGAATCCAAGGCTGATTGTAGAAACAATATCTTTAGAGGGCAGGAAGAATTGCTCTTCCGTGGCGTGATCGTCAAAGTTTTCCGGATTGTTGAAGATGACAGAAAAGGTGAATAGAAGAATCAGGGATGCCCATTCAATGATGTGTTTATTTCCATACGTCAATGGGTTCACCTTTCTCATGCCCAATATCTCTATGGTGTATGAGAATATCGCAAGCAGGATCGATTGAAAATGTTTTCGTGAATTTGTTGATTAGACGGGTCTCGGACAGTTGATCTGACTTTATATGCGCCTTCATAATTAGAAACTTGAGGTGAACTGAGCTTTGGAACTCATTCCATAGTGAGTTAATTAAATATTCACTTTGAATCCAAACATGGTTAGATGCATTGGCAAAAATGATTTTAGCCGCATAGTGACGCAAGGCCTGCTCGTGTGTCCACGGGTTTTCAAGTGCGGCACTCATTGAAGTGATAAATGCATCTGAGTTCAAAGGAAGGGTTAACTTCTCTTCCAGGTCTCTTTGGGTGGATATCATCGAGCCCCAAATTCCGGCGACAATGAGAGCAGGGAAGATATAGGCAAAGCGAATGCGACTATCTTCATTTCGTCGTAAAGGAGAAGGAAATGTTCCGGCCATAAACAGTGCAAAAAGAGCCAGGAAAAAACCCTGAAAAATTGCAATAGATACCATGCCATGAATGAGGATCATGCAGGCACCAACGGCTGCCATGAATGATGCATGGGATCCGTTTTTATTGCGAAGAATAAGCGAGAGTTTGTAAAGTAAGGAAAAAACAATGGAAAGTGCTAACAACCCTCCCAGGATTCCGGCTGATACTAAGAACTCGAGAAAGTAGTTATGGGTCCAACTGTGAGTTCCATTCATGCCTGTCTGCAATTCAACCGTGGATGGAAATCGCTCAAATAATAACTCCTGGGCATCGGTTCCATGGGCAATAAGATTTCCCCAGCCTATTCCAAGCCAAGGGTTTTCTAACACCAGTACTGAAGAGAGAGACCAAATGAATAGCCGGGGATTTATTCCCGATGCTTCTGAAGCCAGGCGGTCTGTAATGATTAGCTCACCTGGAATATGCAGGTACGCAGACAGCGCAACCGCACCGAGCAAACATAGAGTGGCTTGTGTTAAATATGTTCTTTTTTCTTTGATTACCCATAATGATAGACAAATACCGGCGACCAAGACAAAAGGGGCAGCTCTGCTTGAAGATAGGAATATACTTGCAAAAGGGAGTATTGAGGCGAGTAGCCAGGTTGCAGCCTTTCCTTTGCCTTTGGTGGATTGATATAGCAGCAGAACCACGATAAGGCACATGAAAAGAGATTCCATATTGCGCTGAATCAGGGGGCCGCCAAAATTATTCTGATTGGGCGCCCATATAGGGAAAAGTAAATTACCAGAAAAGGGGTGGACCCCATACATTCCACAAATGGCGAATAGCACATAAAAGTTCCCTACAACTGCCAATAAAGTTGCCCAACCAGCACTTTCAATAAGCCGAGAGGCGAACGACTGGCTCATGCGGTAGATAAGCCATGCAGATGCTAGATAGATACACAGTCGAAACTCTTGCCAAGGTGCGCGAAGTGTGTGTGAAAAGTAATGAAGGAAAATAGGCGCTATCAGAAGTAAAAAAAAGAACCAGTGCCAGCTGGAATGGTTGTTATCATTTTTTGTCAAAAGAGCGGAGGCAAGGAGTGCTGTGGCCAATGCAAGCATATCCATGCCTACATGAGATGATAGCGCCCCTGACCAAAAAAAAGGAGAGGCAAAAAAAGGGAGCCACACTATTGCTTTCATGTGACTCCTTTCCAAGGTAAGCATGCTGTTTAACAGCCTAGCGAATAAACGCCCTGATTTTTGCTAGAAGTAGTGATTGAGCCCGACTGGGATCCTGTATAAGCGGCATTTCCATTTAAATGCTCTGCCTGCACAGTGAAGTCGGTCGAAGAGGCCCCGGTGACTTGAGCACAAACATTGAGAGCCAGATTGGCACCGGGAAGACTTGCAATGTTGGCTATATAGCCTTCAGATATTGGAAAGTTGGTATAGGCCTGATTGTCAGCGAAATAGGCTTCTTCAGCCGTCATGATGTTGCGAAGATCCGCCAAAGCGGTGGAGTTAAAAGCCCGTACACGATATTCAGCAAATTGTGGAATCGCTATGGCTGCAAGAATTCCAATAATGGCGACAACAATCATCAGTTCAATCAGGGTAAATCCGCGCTGAAGACTGTTCATGACTCATTTCCCTACTCTGCTAAAAAAAGTGGGGGCGAAAAACGCCCCCACTTCACAGTTATTCCATTATTGGAATGTTGTCGAACCTTCAGCCTTGGTAGTGGTGGTGATGCCACCGGCAGCTGAACCATTGTACTGGTTGTCACCCTGAGTGTGCAGGGTCTGAGCAGTATAGTCAGTAGCTGAAGTGCTAGGTACTCGTGCGTAAACATTCTGAGAGAGCTTAGCGCCTGGCAGAGAAGCATGAACCTGGTTCAATGGACCTGGTCCCACTGTAGTAGTCACCGCTACATAAGCCTGACTGTCAGCATATGCAGCTTCCTGAGAGGTCATGATGTTGCGCAGATCAGATTCGGCAGCCGAGTTGAATGCGCGCACACGGTAAGCGGCAAACTGCGGGATCGCGATTGCAGCCAGAATGCCGATAATGGCTACAACGATCATCAGTTCGATCAGAGTGAAGCCTTTTTCGGCTTTTTTCTTGTTAATATAAGTCATCATTTTATTAATTACTCCTAGTTGTAATATCAAAAGTGTTTTGAAGCCCGTTCCATGGTTGGGATTTCAAAATATGCTTATCCATGTGAGCAAGGCGGATGCCAGACAGGAGCATTGCTATTTAAGGGTTTTGGGAGGCGTGTGACACAAATGGTCACTTGAAGCATGCCCTTATGCGTCAGGCTTGGCAGGGGCTTCTTTGATATACTTTGCCAGATAGAGTCCCTGCAGCAACATGAATCCGAGTGTCAGACCCATCAGGCCGAACATCTTGAAATCGACCCAGGTATCGGTATCGAAGTTGTAGACCACGTAGAGGTTCACGAAGCCGAGCGCGATAAAGAAGATGGCCCAGGCAGTGTTCAGGTTGCGCCAGACGGTTTGCGGCAGTTCTAGCTGAGCGCCAAGCATGCGCTGGATCAGGCTCTTCTCACCAATGAACTGGCTGCCGATGAAGGCAACGCCGAAGAGCCAGTTGATGACGCTTGGCTTCCACTTGATAAACATCTCATCCTGAAGCAGCAGTGTGGCACCGCCAAAGAGGGATACCAGCACCAGAGTAATCAGATGCGACTTTTCGAACTTTCTGTGAACAGCCCAGTGCCCTGCGGTCTGGACAAGGCAGGCGATGATGAGCACAGCCGTTGCCGTATAGATGTCGTAGGCCTTGTAGGCGATGAAGAAGAGTAATACGGGGAAGAAGTCGAACATGAATTTCATGCGGCAATCCCATCACACCCGTAGAAAAATGTAAAAGCGTCTCTGTTACGCCTGAGGAATCCCCCGGCGAGCCAGTTCATCCGCGCGTTCGTTTTCCGGATGCCCGGCATGACCTTTAACCCATTGCCAGTTCACCTGATGTTTGGCGGCCAGCAGGTCAAGCTCCTGCCAGCGCTCTAGATTGGAGACCGGTTTTTTTCCTGCGGTTTTCCAGCCTTTGGCTTTCCAGTTGTGAATCCACTCACTCATCCCCTGTACGACATATTTGGAGTCGGAGTGAATAGTCACCCTGCATGGTCTGTTCAGGGCCTTAAGTGCTTCAACTGCCGCCTGAAGTTCCATCTGCTGGTTGGTTGTTGCTGCTTCTCCCCCGTAGAGCTCCTTCTCATGCTTGCCCATGCGCAGCAATACCCCCCAGCCGCCGGGCCCGGGATTTCCGGAACAGGCGCCATCGGTAAAGGCGTGGACTTCGGGTAGTTTGCCGACAGGAGAGGTCATGCCTCAAGCCTATCCATGTGCAGCAATATTGGTAAGTCGAAACTTGCGCCCTATCTCTTCTTGCTGTCTGGATCTGCTTGCCGCTCCTGTTGCAAGTGCACGGTTCGGGTGGGGAAGGCGAACTCCAGTCCGAGTGACTCCAGCAGTTCCATGATCTGCATGTTCACCTCCTGGCGAATCTGCAGGTACTCCTCCCAGTGGGTGGTTTTGGTAAAGTAGTAGAGGAAGATGGAGAGGGATGAATCCTCAAACTCATCAAACTTCACCAGAGAGAACTCCTGATCAACACCGATGTGGTACTTAAGAATCTTCTCAATACCGATAATCGCCTCCTGCACCTTTGCCGGTGTTGTACTGTAGGTGATGCCGATTCGCATCTTTACACGCCGCTTCGGCCTGGCATCTATATTGTCGATCACCATGTTGGCCAGCATTGAGTTGGGGACGTTAACCACCGTTTTGGCAAAGGTGCGAATGCGGGTGGAGCGAAAGCCGATCTCTTCAACCACCCCTTCAAATTCACCCGTTTTGATCCAGTCGCCGATTGTGAAGGGGCGATCGACCAGGATCATGATGGAGCCGAAGACATTGGCAATGGTGTCACGGGCGGCCATGGCTACTGCAATACCGCCAATACCTAGTGATGCAATCAGTCCCGAGATCGAGTAGCCCATGTTCTGGGCAACTACCAGAACACCGGTAAGAACCAGGAATGCTTTCAGTGTCTTGGTAATAAAAGGGACGAGCTGATCATCGAGCGAAGAGGTGGAGTTGACAGAGCGGGCTGAGAAGTAGGCCCCCAAGCCGTCGATAAGACGCCAGAGAAACCAGATGCCGAGCATGATGGAGATAATGCGACCACCGCTGTCAGCCAAAGGAACCAGCGGGAAGACTTCGACAGGAGGATTGAGAAGGTGGATGGCAAGAAGTGTGCCGATAACAAGAATCAACCAGTTCGCCGGTTTCTCCGCTGCGGCCAGCAGGACGTCATCCACCTTGGTCGCAGTGCGGGCTGCCAGGTTTTGAGTCAGCGCATGAAAAACGCGCAGAACAAGTCGTTGCGCGACTATGGTTAGAAAAATTGCCGTTATAGCCAACAGCCAGCGTGTTGCAGTAATATCCAGCAGCGTCCACTGTTGTAGAGAACTCCAGATTCCGCTCATCCTCTCCTCCTTGCTATCGTACATTGACGGATGAATCCATCGTTTCTATGGTGTTGTTGGTAACAGGAGCATGGAATGAGCGATTCGGCTTTGCAAGGGTTGATTGAAGACGAGGGTGCAATGCGCTGTCTGATTGGCAGGCGAGTCAGTTATCTGGATCAGGCCTACGAGATTACCGATTTTGTTCCCGATGAAGACCTTCTTATTCTCTCGGCTGATGAGGAAGAGGCACTTCAGGAAGATAGTTACGGACGTGCAAGTCGCATGGTGCCGAAGCAGCAGAGTCTGCGTTTTCGTGATGCCGAAGGTCATCCGACCCATATCTGGCAGGAACTATCATTTCTCGATGGCCCTCTGCACGGCTAATTATTCCCCTTATTAATTAATAAGCATTCAGGGAAGTAGAAGAGGATCACCAGCTGGTTGGTGGAGCCTTGGCGTTTGTGAGGTCGATTTTTTTATCTGCCCGCCACATCAGCCATGCTTGAGGTTTCTCTCCCAGTTCAATACGCAGCCTGAAGGCTTCGCGAGTCATGTTCATGGTTTCAAAGCGAAGGTCTGCCAGTTCGATCATCTCTTCGTTTTGTTTTAATACGACCGGAAAACGGGCAAACCAGCGATAAAAGGCAACGCCCGGCAGTTGGTCGATGTTTGAGACGCCTCGAATGGCAGGGAATGTCTGCCAGAAAACCTCCCTAGTATCGCGGTTGTAAGAAAACTGATAAACCAGCGAGTCGGGAAAGAGAGATGCAGTTCCGTCAAATTCCGGCATAAAATCGATAAAGCCACGCTCGTCGGTTGCCGGATAGCTGGCGACCATCATCCAGCTGAAGGGCGTGAAAGGCATGGGCAACGCGTGTATATGCTCAGCTGCCGGATGATATTGGCGTGCCAATTCGACGGCTTTTTCATGGAATGAAAAGGCTATCGTCAAGTATGTCGTTACCAGAAGCAGTGAAGTGATGCCGAGTGTCCGGCCGTATTTCTTCAGCAGGGGCATTATTATTAGGGGGACTAGAAGTAGAGCGGAGAAGATGGGATCAATAATAAATAGCAGATCCAGGCTGGCGCGGCTATCGGAGAAGGGGGCAAGTGTCATTGTTCCGAAGGAAGTGATCAGGTCCAGGAAGATGTGCGCCATCAAAGCGCTGCCCAGAAGCCAGGGCATCAGAGGCGCCGAGACCTTCTGTTTTGGAAGCAGGCTGTAGAGTAGCCATGTCCACAGCGGCAGCATCAGGAAGGAGTGGGTGATACCTCGGTGGTAGCGGAGATAGGTGGTGTCTGAGATGAGTTTCAACACATAGTCGATATCCGGAAGCATGGCCATGGCTGCCAGTAGCCATACATATCGATGAGGAATGGGTTTGCCGGGGATGCTGCGGGCCAGAATGGCACCGCTTAAGCCATGTGTGATTGGATCCATTTCACTGTTTCAGCCCAGTTGTCGCCCGGCGTGATCTGGCCGCCAACAACAGCGTGGGATGCGCCGGTCACTTCAGGCACGGTATTGGCCATGCCCAGTAGCGTGTGTTTTGCCAGCAGGGCAAAGCACAGGGCCTCCATTGCTTCAGGAAGGATATTCAGATCTGCGGAGCTTTTGACGTGGGCTGGTGCCAAAAGTTCTTCCAGTCTTGAAGCCAGATGGAGATTGTAGGCACCGCCACCACAGAGATACCATGTTTCAGGTGGCTGCGGCAGGAACTGAAGTGTGTTGGAGATCGTTCTGGCAGTGAACTCGGCGGCCGTTGCCATGCGGTCAGCATCGGAAATGTCAGGCCAGGCCAATATCCTGTCGACAACCTGTTGCCCGAAGGTTTCCCGGCCGGTCGATTTCGGAGGTTTTCGTTTCAGGTAGGGGGTCTCCAACAGTTCGTTGAGAAGCGATAAGCAGATATTGCCGGATGCAGCCAGGTCACCATCGGCATCATAAGCAGATCGCCCATCTGTCATCGCGAGCATCAGCGCATCCATCACCATATTGCCCGGGCCTGTATCAAAACCGATCACTGTGGTGTGATGAAGATAGGTGATGTTGGCAATGCCACCAATGTTGAGAACGGCAACTGGATGCTCGGGCATGCCCAGAAGTGCGTGGTGAGCAAAAGGAACCAGCGGCGCACCCTCTCCATTTGCCGCGATGTCCCTGCTGCGGAAGTCGGAAATGGTTGTGATGCCTGTTCGCTCAGCGATGGTCGCTGCACAGCCGATCTGAAGGGTGAATGGTTTGCCGCCATCGATGCCTTTGGGTCGATGGCGAATCGTCTGTCCGTGACAGCCAATGGCAAGGATGTTGGCTGAGGGTATGCCTGCTTCGAGCATGGCCTGGAGTGCTGCGGTGGCAAAAGCCTCTCCCAGAGCGCGATCGAGCCCGCCCATTGCATCAATCTCATTGAGCCCCGGCTGGGCCAGTCTCAGGATCGGTTCACGCAGCTCCACAGGCATGGGTAGTTCATAAAAGTCAATCAGCTGGGAATTTGATTCGCGGACAACGGCTACGTTAATGCCGTCGGCCGATGTGCCGGACATGATGCCGATCAGGTATTTCCCCTCATCTGGAATGAAACTCATTGGCACAGCATAGGCTGCTATTGGGCTTGAATCTACAGCGCGAGGGGTTTTCTCTTTGGCGTTCATCTATTTCCGTGCTGGCATCCAAGCCCTTGCTGCGTAGCATTCCCCCGAATTGTCATCAGGGGTTGTTATGAATATTCAGGAACAGATGGAACTGCTATCACGCGGCACTTTAGAGATTTTGCCCAAAGGTGGACTTGAGGTGAAATTGAAAGAGGCTCAGAAAGAGGGGCGCCCGCTTCGTGTGAAGGCCGGCTTTGACCCGACTGCCCCTGATCTGCACCTGGGCCACACGGTACTGATCGAGAAGCTGCGACAGTTCCAGCACTGTGGCCATACTGTGGTTTTTCTGATTGGCGATTTCACCGGTACCATTGGCGATCCGACAGGCAAGAACGAGACCCGTCCGCCGCTCACCCATGATGAAGTATTGGTAAATGCCGAGACCTACAAAGAGCAGGTGTTCAAGATTCTTGACCCGAAACGGACGGAGGTCCGGTTCAACTCCGAGTGGCTGGGCAACCTTACCGCTGCTGACCTGATCCGCATTGCAGGTAAGGCCACCGTCGCCCGCATGCTGGAGCGGGATGATTTCGAGAAGCGGTATAAGGGCGGGCAGTCGATTGCCATTCACGAATTCCTCTATCCTCTGGTGCAGGGTTATGACTCCGTGGCACTGGATGCCGATGTGGAGCTGGGCGGCAATGATCAGAAGTTTAATCTGCTTATGGGGCGTCAGTTACAGGATGCCTATGGCAAGCCGCAGCAGGTGATTCTCACCATGCCATTGCTTGAAGGACTGGACGGTATCAACAAGATGTCCAAGTCGCTTAACAACTATGTCGGTGTGGCCGAGTCGGCGAAAGAGCAGTTCGGTAAACTGATGAGTGTCTCCGATGACCTGATGTTCAAGTATTATGAACTTCTTACGGATGTTGATCTTGATGGGGTCAGGGCGATGCATCCGATGGAGGCCAAAAAACAGTTGGCTGCCACGATTGTCGAACGTTTCCATGGTGAGGGCTCCGGTGGCGAGGCTCGGGAGGGTTTTGAGTTGCAGTTCGCCAAGAAAGAGATTCCGGATGATGTTCCTGAAGCAACCCTGGCCGCAGAAAACGGTGCATTGTGGATTGTCCGTGCGCTCTCGGAAACCGGGCTCACCGCCTCCAATGGCGAAGCGATACGTTTAATTAAACAGAACGCACTATCTATAGATGGCGAAAAAGTTACCGACAAGGATATCCAGCTGCAAGTCGGCGGCCCATATCTAATTAAGCTGGGTAAACGGAAGTTTGTAAATCTGACCGTGGAATAGTAGGTCTCTGATTGAATGGAGATGGCTGTATGGTGATATCCACTCTCTCTACGGTTCTAAATGCAGGACATGTCCTGCAATCGAAGTGCCCTCTGCTTGGCGTTTAAAACCAGATCGTCTTGGGTAAAACCCAAGGTATATAACGCATTCCCGGGCGTCTTTAAAAACCTTGCAAGAAAGATGTTGACGAACTCACCTCGCTCCCTATTGTTCGCCGCCCTTCAACAGCTGAAGCGGCTCTCAAATGAGGTCAAAACAGCAGGTTGAAGAAAGGTGTTGACGCACCGAAATGTGGCGATAATGTTCGCCGCCCTCGACAAGGAGAAGCGATGCCGAAAGGCATCAAATCAACCTTGAAAAGGAAGTTTGAACAAAGGTGTTGACGCACCGAAATGTGGCGATAATGTTCGCCGCCCTTCGCAAGAGGAAGACGCGCCGAAAGGCACTGAAAACTGACCGCGAAGAGTTGTTTGAATTTAGAGGTTGACACCTCAAACGGCGACCGTATAGTTCGCCGCCCGCAGCCAGAGAGCGCAAGCACGAAAGCAGCGGATTTGTTCTTTACAAGTAGTAGTTTTTATTTGAACTGTGGACGCATCGGGTCTCTTCCATCTTGATTGGATCGATTCTTGATTGCGTAAACAGTTCAGCAATGAACGCAAACGTTTATTCAATTTGAGAAGAGATCTATGTGATCAAGTTGGGATCAAGTAATTAATTAAATTTAAACTTTCTTCGGAGAGTTTGATCCTGGCTCAGAACGAACGCTGGCGGCGTGCTTAACACATGCAAGTCGAACGGTAACAGGGACTTCGGTCCGCTGACGAGTGGCGCACGGGTGAGTAACACGTGGGTATCTACCTTTTAGTGGGGGACAACTTGGAGAAATCCAAGCTAATACCGCATACGCTCTACGGAGGAAAGTGGGGGATCTTCGGACCTCACGCTAAAAGATGGGCCCGCGCCTGATTAGCTAGTTGGTAAGGTAATGGCTTACCAAGGCGATGATCAGTAACTGGTTTGAGAGGATGATCAGTCACACTGGAACTGAGACACGGTCCAGACTCCTACGGGAGGCA
>JBNKZS010000005.1:0-64168 GCA_050301755.1 Mariprofundaceae bacterium | reverse complement strand
GATTCCGACCTGGCTGAGCATCCCTGTCTGATTATGCGTGCCGATCTGTTCCGCAAGGTGGGCGGTGAAAACGAGCGCATCCCACGCGGGCTTGATCCCTATCTGCGAAAGGTGTTTCGGGATGCGGGCTCACGAGTTGTCATTCTGCCGGACATTATCTACCACCACCTTCCACCGGAGACCTGGAAGAAGCTGCTTACCCAGTTTTATCGCAATGGCTATCAGGCAGCCTATGCCAACATTCACCACCCTGAGTGGGTGATCGAAACGCCGGCCGAACACGGTGAGTTCGTGGAGAAGAGGCCGTTGTGGAAGCGCGTTCTTCGCTATCCCTTCCGTATGATCGGCAGCCTCTTCTCCGGTCGCTGGGTCTGGTTGATCTGTCAGCTCTGTTATGCTTGGGGATTTATAAATGGATGGCTACGTGAGCGGAAGTAAGGGAGAGATATTGTGAGTAACGATTCGGAGCGTAATGCTAAAAAATCATGGGCCAGTGAGGAGAAGTTCTTTGCCCGCTCATGGACCCATGTTTTTTACTTTTGGAAACTCAGGCAGGTCATGCTCGGGCGAACTGTGAAACGGTTGCTTGGGGGAACCAAAGGTACCGAAAAAATTCGCGTCATGGATCTCGGTTGCGGGCCGGGAACCAATCTTTTTGACATCTATGACGCATGTTCCGAATTCAAGCAGGCTGAATGGTTCGGGCTTGATCTGAACCAGCGCGAGGCTGCCGAGGGCGCAGCTCGGAGCCGGTTCCGGGTAGAGCAGCGGGAGATGCGTCCGATCCGTTTTATGTCGGGTGACATATTTAAACTGCCGTTTGCTGACAACACTATCGACATCATTATCTCTTCCGAAGTGGTGGAGCATTTGCCGGATCCGATGCCGGCGATCCAGGAGATGGCTCGAGTACTTAAGCCGGGTGGCTATGCCATGGTGACAACCCCCAATCCGAGTAACCTGCCCGAAATGGCCGGCTATGCTCTTGATAAAATCACAGCCGGAAAATTCAAAAAAATGTACTGGAAAGGCCAGGATGATGTTTCCGCTCCTCCGCTGTCAGCAGAGGTCGGGTTCGGCCACGTCTCAGTACACCCTTTCAAGGTCTGGAAGGGGTGGTTTGAAGAGGCCCGCTTACCTGTGGTGAAAAAGGTGAGAGGGCCGATGCTTTTCGGCAGCCCTTTCTTCGATCGGCAGCGCTTTCTTTCCGGGCTGTTTATTGCGCTTGACCCCATTCTGGACCTGTTGCCGTTTCGTTTCTTGACCACCACCAATCTCGGCATGCTCTGTCGGAAAGAGGGCTGACAAGGGCCCGATGTGTGGCTTTGTAGCGGTTCGAGGTGCGCTGGCACCCGGTGAGCTTCGTCGAATGGCCGAAGCCGTAAAGCAGCGTGGCCCGGATGATCATGGAGAGTGGTTGTCACCATCATTTTCCGCCATTCATCATCGGCTCTCCATTATCGGTCCGGATGAGCGGGGCAGGCAGCCATTTGTTGCGGATGGAGTCGTCGTTCTCTTTAATGGCTGTATCTACAACTATCGGGAGCTTCGTAAAGAGCTTGAAGCCGATGGTATCAACTTCACCTCGGAGTCTGATACCGAGGTGCTGCCGCATCTTTATCGCAAATTTGGCATGGGAATGTTCGCACTGCTTAATGGCATGTTTTCGATTGTTCTATGGGACTCCCGTCAAGAGCTGTTGGTTGCAGCACGCGATCCGTTCGGTGAGAAGCCGCTGTTTATCTGTGAACAGAGCGGGCGCATCGGTCTGGCCTCGACACTGAATGCATTCGAGCATGGCGACTGGAGTTTGACTCCCAATGTCCGAGCGGTAGCTGATCTTCTAAAAGGCATGCGCCTGGAGGCGCCACAGACGCTCTACCGGGAGATTCGGCAACTTCCCGCCGGTTGTTACGCTGTTGCAGGCCGGGAAGGCGCGTCTGAAATCCGCCGTTACTTTTTCCTGCCGGAAGCGGATCAGCCGCAGGATCTGGCACCTGAAGAGGTTGAGCTGGAGGTCGAGCGCCTCCTCGATGATGCCTTCGCTCTCCGTACGATGTCGGACAGGCCGCTGGGTGTTTTTCTCTCCGGCGGTGTCGACTCTTCATTGATTGCCGCTTCACTGGCACGCAACGCTGAAGTGCCGCTGCATACCTTTGCCGTCCGTTTTTCCGGCGGCGCTTCCGATTATGATGAGAGTGGCTACGCACTGCGTGTAGCCGAGCATGTCGGCAGTGATCATCAGGTGCTGGAGGTGGCAGCGGATGCCCGCCAGGCTCTGGATCATCTGGCGGCGGCCTTTGATCAGCCGGTGATGAATACGGCAGCCCTGCCGACCTATCTGATCAGCCAGGCTGCCAAGCCCTATGTCGATGTTGCCCTCTCCGGTGTTGGAGGCGATGAACTCTTCGGCGGCTATCCACGCTATCTCGGTATGCACTGGCATGCCCGCATGCGCAACATGCCGGGTCGGAGTATTGCGAAAGCTCTGGTCTCCATGCTCGGCGATAGTGGTTCGAGCCGGAATCTGCGTGGAAGGGTACGTCGCTTTCTACAGGGCCTTGAACTGAGCGATGCCGACGCCTATCGCTCGTGGACAGAGACAACCGACTGCTCACCCAACGACATGCTTAACATCGAGGCTGACTATCAAGACCATCTCTGGCCTTCGGCTGCCGTATCGATGGGCGGCCTGTCCGGATTAATTGGGCGTTTCGGCCCGGTGAATGGAGCCATGGCCTATGATGTTCTGACCTATCTGCCGGATGACCTGCTTGCCGTGGGTGATCGAATGAGTATGGCACATGCACTGGAGTTGCGAGCTCCATTTCTTGATACACGGTTGTTGTCACTGGTGCTGACACTTGCTTCCGATTCCAAGGTGGCGGGTTGGCCGTGGCAGGAGCGGTTGAAGATTATGCTCAAACGCATTGCTGCACGAAGATTGCCGAACGATGTGGTTTACCGGCCCAAGCAGGGGTTCATGGCCCCGGTCAAACACTGGTTGCGAGACGGGCTGGCCGACGAGCTTCAGAGGTTGAGCGAGGGGAACGCGCTGGCCGGTTTGATTCGTTCCGATTTTATTCGCGCCCAGTGTCAGGCACACAGTCAAGGGCATGACCGCTCCGATATTCTCTGGGGATTGCTGTTGATGGATCGCTGGATGCAGCAGCACGGATGGGAAGACCTTGAATCCTTAAAGGTGGAATCATGAGAGTTCTGGTTGTCTCCGATGTCTCGGCCGAAGAGGTGCACGGTGGTGCTGAGCGTATGCTTGTCCATCATCTTCGGGCCTTGAAGGATCATGGTCATGAGGTGACGATGTTGACGCGGCAGCCACAGCCCGATGCACCGTTGGTCATTCATCTGGATAACGGAATGATCGAATATCGATTGCCTTATGATGGTGACCGGGGACCCGCCGGACTCAAGCAGCTTCGGCATGGTTCCTCCAGATGGTGGAAGGAGCATGGCGTGAATTTTGATGTCGTGGTGGCTGAGCAGCCGTTTACCATATGGGCGTTGCTAAAGGCCGGATGCAGGTTGCCACGGCTCCAGGTATGCCACTCCTTTGCCTTTGAGGAGTATGCCACGCGCCATGGCCGAAGTGGCGGCTTGAAGCACTGGCTGGCCGGTCTGGCAATGCGCAGGCTTGAGCGAAAAGTCTACCAATCCGCAGCCGGGTTTCTTGTTCTCAGCCGGTTTATGCAGGACCGGCTCTGCGATTTTTTCCAGCTCCAACGCGAACTGATTACGATTGCACCCGGAGGTGTCGATATTCCAGCGTCACCGGATGCAGGTGAGCGTGAAACGTGGCGGAAATCGCTTGATTGGCATGGGCCGGTTGTCATGACGCTGCGAAATCTGGTGCCGCGTACTGGTGTTGATCTGCTTGTTGAAGCAGCAGGATTGCTCAAGGATGAAATTCCTGAGATGAAATGGTGTGTGGTCGGGCGTGGTGAGTTGATGCAGGAGCTGAATGCGCAGGCGAAGCGGCTGGGTGTGAAAGATCGAGTTGAGTTCACCGGTTATCTTTCGGAGGTGGATGTGAAAAAACGCCTCTTTGCCGCTGATATTTTTATGTTGCCAACGCGTGATCTGGAGGGGTTTGGACTGGTCACCATCGAGGCGAATGCCTGTGGCCTGCCGGTGGTGGCAACACCAGTGACGGCCAACAAAGAGGTGGTGCCATCACTACCCTTTAATCGGCTGGCTGATGCGGTTTCGGCCGAAGCGTTGGCTGATGCTGTGCGTCAAATGTTACAGGTCGAATATAATGATGATTGCCGTCAAACGTTGAGAGATGCGGTCGAGAAGAGCTACGCATGGCATCTCCATGATGATGGCTTTGTTAAAGCTGTAGAGGCGCTCAAGTGAGGATTCTGCATCTGATTACCCGTATGGATCGCGGCGGTTCGGCGGTGAACACCCTGATTTCTGCCACGGAACAGGCAGGCACCGGCCATCATGTGGTGCTGGCGATGGGACTCTCCGAAGAGTCGGATATGTCTGCTGATGAAGCGCGTCGTGTTAAGGAGGCGTTGAGGGCTTTTCAAGCGATAGGTGGAGTGGTGCAGTGGCTGCCATCGTTGAGACGCTCTCTCGGACCGCATGACTTTTCCGCCTATCGACAGATCAGTGCACTGCTTGATGATGGCTTTGATGTGGTGCACACACATACCTCCAAGGCCGGAGTGCTTGGCAGACTTGCTGCCAGCGGCCGGACAAGGGTTGTACACACACCACACGGACACATTTTCCACAACTATTTTGGCGCATTGAAAACGAAGCTGTTTATTGCGGTGGAACGCTGGATGGCGAATAAGAGTGATGCGCTCATTGCCCTGACCGAAGCGGAAAAACAGGATCATCTGCAGTTGAATATCGGTGCCCGTGAGCAGTGGCATGTGATTCCCAGCGGTGTCGATGTTGCCGGTATCAGTAGAGGTGTCGAACAACTGCGCCAGCAACCCGATCATGCGATGCTCTGGGATGCGGTATCGGTTGGACGTCTGGTGCCGATCAAGGGAATGGATCGTCTGATCCGCGCCTGGGCAGAGGTGTGCAGAATCAATCCTGAAGCCCGTCTGGCCATTGTCGGCGATGGTGAGGAGCGGCAGCGCCTCGAGGCGCTGGCATCGGATCTCGGAGTTGCCGACCAGGTCCATTTTGCCGGCTGGACCGATCCGATTCCCTACCTTGCATCGGCACGCTGTTTCACGCTTCTCTCACGCAACGAAGGAATGGGCCGGGCTGTCGTTGAGGCCTTTGCCGCATCACTGCCCTGTGTGGTCAGTGATGTCTGCGGATTGAGTGAACTGGTGGATGAGCGCGTCGGTGCCGTGGTTGATGCTGAAAAGAGCGAGCAGGTGGCGCAAAGCTTGCTTCTCCAGTGGAGTCCTGCGGTTAGGGCATCTGCCCGCAATCGCGCGGATCACTACTCAGTGGAGGCGATGATTGATGGATTACAATCGGTTTATGAGAAAATTTGTGCGTAAATTTGCTGTTTTGTCAGGCTTCGCATTCGCTCTTCTTTTATCGACCACCTCGATGGCATGGGCCGCTGATATCAGCCTTGAACAGTTAAAACAGATGATCGACAACACCGCCCATCTGACTGAAACCACGCCTGTCGGAGAGATGCCTGAAAATAGCGGCGATGCAGCAGCGGCCGCCGTGTCGGCTGATCAGCTTCAGATGCCTGCCCTGCCCAGACGTGTGCTGCTTGATGTGCGCAGCAACCACTCCGATGGCATGCATGATATGGAGATGTTGGCAGGGTTGGCTGAGAAGCGTGGCATTGATACGTTGGTCTTCGGCGAACATGATCGTTACACCATCCGCTTCGGCCTTGATCCGATTGCCCATCTGGTTGGCATCTCTCAGGAGCACCCTTCACTGCATGAGACCGGTCTTTCCGAATGGTTTGCCGATATGAAGCGGACACAAAATCGTCATCCTGATCTCCATATCATGGCTGCTACCGAATCGACGCCGGGTTACTACTGGAGTGGAATTCCGTTCAAAGATCTGACACTGCATGATGCCGAACGTCATATTATTGCCCTTGGGGTTGAGCGTCCTGAGCAGATCGAGGCGCTGCCGAGCTATGACCTGAGAAACATCAAAGGTAATTTCAATCTCTCGCTCATATTCTGGTTCTTCTCTATTTTCATTCTTGTGATGATCCTGTTGCGTAAGCGTAAGCGCAGTGTCGCCCTACTTCTGGTTGCTTCATTTATCGCATTCCTGAGTACGTGGCTGCTGCAGAAAAAGGTCGATCCCGATGTCGATTTTATCAATGCGGCAAGAGAGCAGGGGTTGTTCACCATCTGGACTCATTCGGGAACGCTCTCCGGCGTTCGTGACGGACCTATGGGTGTAAAGCTCGATACCCCGCCTTACAACGAACGCGTTTTTGAGGCGCCTACGGCTGATGCCTTTGCCGCTGTCTATGGCGATACCGACAGTAATTCGATTCCCGGGGGCATGTGGGACCGTTTCATGATGGATTACATGATGGGTTACCGGCCCGATCCGATATGGGCGGTGTCGGCAGGTGATTATCATGAGGAGGGGATGGCCAACGAGTATCTGGGCAACTACCCGATGGATGTCTGGAGTGATGGTAAAGACTCGGAATCAGTCATGGAGGCGTTGAGAAAGGGGCACAATACAAGCTGGTTTATGAAAAAAGGGATTAACCTGCGAATGAGTGCGCTCTTTGCAGAAGATGCGATGGGTAAGCGGATGCTTCCCGGTGATGTCGTCCATGTCGCCTCAAGACTCAATCTCTATGCCGGTATTTCCGATGCCACACCTGGCGGAGCCGGAAATGGTTCACAGATATCAACACTCAGTGGCGAGTGGATTGTCGATGGCGTCATTGCGGCAACGGTGACCCTGCCTGTTGATGGAGGTGTCTCGGTAACTCCGCTTGAGTTGACAGGGGGGCCGCACGTGGTGCGTCTCCGTATCCCTTCCCAGAAGGGTGTGCGTATGGAGGCCAATCCGTTCCTGTTACATGTGGTAAAATGATGTCTGTACATTGCAGTCTTGGGTAGACTCCCGCCATGCTGGTAACCATTCACCAACCCAACTACCTGCCCTGGCCGGGTTTTTTTCATAAGTGGTTGATTTCTGATGCCTTCATCATTCTTGATACCGTCCAGTACCATAAGGGTGAGTGGCAGAACCGGAACCGGATCAAGACGGCCGGTGGAGCCCGGTGGGTCACGGTGCCGGTTAGTTATCGTTTTCCGCAAGCAATCGATCAGGTCGGCATTGCTCAACCGAACTGGTCGCGCAAGCAGATTGCTGCCATCGAACAGGCCTATACCAAGGCGCCCTATACGGATGATTACTGGCCACAGCTGCGTGCGGTGATGGAGCGGCCATGGGAGAGAATTGCGGATCTCAATATTGAGGTGATCCGGGTGCTTGGCGGGATGCTTGGTTGCAAGGCCCCGCTTCATCTGGCTTCAGATATGAAGACCGTTTCCGATGAGCCGACCCAGCGCCTGATCTCGCTGTGCAGGGAGCTTGATGGTGATGCCTACCTTTCAGGAAGTGAGGGCCGCAACTATCTGGAGCAAGAGAAATTCACCGATGCCGGCATTGAATTATGGTTCCAGGAGGTAGAAGCGCCATGCTATCCTCAGCTGCATGGCGAGTTTATTTCACACTTGTCGGTCATTGATATGCTGTTTAATGTGGGACCAGTAACCTCGGAGATGATCCTTCGAATGGGAGGAAAGAGACAATGAGTAAGATTCTTGCACTGGCACCGCATCCCGATGATATCGAGATTGGCTGTGGCGGCACCATGGCCGTTCATGCCGAGCGAGGTGATGAAGTGCATCTATTTGTTGCTACACAGGGTGATGTTGGCGGCGATGCAGAAGTGCGCAGGGCCGAACAGGAAGCTTCAGCAAAAATTCTTGGTATTTCAAAAGTACACTGGGGTGTCTTTTCAGACACCTGCCTTCCCCAGCAGGCGATGGCATTGATGGAGATGCTCGAAAATCTTGTTCAAGAGGTGCAGCCGAATACCGTCTATGTGAATCATCGCGATGATACGCATCAGGATCATCGTGTACTGGCACAGGTGACCAACTCGGTCACACGCTATGTGCCGAATGTTCTTGCCTATGAAACTCCGTCATCCATCGGATTCGACCCGACTGTTTTCATGGATATCGATCACACCATGGAGAAGAAGCTGAAAGCGCTTGAGGCTCATGCCTCCCAGCTTGAGCGTACCCACGTGCGTTTGAATATTATTGAGATTGCCAAGGCCACAGCGAATTTCCGTGGTGTGCAGGGAAAGCTGACATGTGCTGAGGGATTTGTACCCGTGCGCATACGCCTCTGATGAATATACCCAGCTTCTGTAGCGTTCTTGTTTGCCTGTGTGCAGATGCAGACATCACTCAAAGTGACCTGCTCGGCAGCTATGTTATGCACCTGCCAGGGTTATAGGCGTCATATGATCCCGCACTCCCGTCCTGTATTCGGCCAGCCCTTTTCGCGATCGGTGCAACAGGTCGTTGCATCCGGCCAGGTGGCAATGGGTGAAGAGACTCTTCTGCTTGAGCAACGCATTGCTTCCCTGTTGGGGCGCAAGTTTGCGACAGGCGTTGATTCCGGTACCAGTGCAATCTCTTTGGCACTGCGTGCACTGATGCAGTATCGGTCAGTGAAGAAGGTCGGCATTCCCTCCTATACTTGTAGTTCCGTACTTTATGCCGTGATGTCTGTCGGTTGTGAACCGGTCTGCATGGATTGTGGCGAAGATCTCCGTCTGATTCCCGAGCCTGCCCTGCAGCAGGCCGCATCACTGGATGCCGTGGTGCTCGTCCACCCTTTTGGCATGGTCGAGCCGCTCGCATTGGAATCCTGGCCATGTCCGGTTATTGAAGATATCGCGCAGTCGGCCGGGGCGGATCTGAATGGAAAGCCTGCAGGCAGTTTCGGAGAGATCACTATTGCCTCCTTTTATGCCACCAAACCCTGGGGTGGTGCCTACGGCGGCATGGTCGTTACGGATGATTCCGAACTGTCCGGTGCTGTTGTCTCCATGCGTGATCCGGATGTGGCATCAGCCCTGCAGTCATACGCCGGTCATCACCAGCTCTCCGATATTCATGCCGCGATGGTGAATGTGCGACTTGGGCTCGCCAATGAAGAGAGGCGTGCCCGTAAAGCCCATGCGTTGACCATGGAGGGTTGGTTTGAATCGGGCGAAATTCTGCCTGTCACGGGCCTCCAGAGCGGTAATGGCTATCGCTATATCATCAGGGCTCCGGGCGATGCCGAGCGATGGGTTGAGCGGATGCGGCGATCCGGTGTCGCTGCAGCGCGCCCAGTTCAGACTCCCGTCAGTCGCTTGCTGGGTGTCAAAATGCCCGGTGCAGAATCCGCATGGCAGGATTGTGTCTCGATTCCCATGTTGGCCGATGCCAGTGATAAAGAGATGGCGTATATCCGCGAGGCAATCCAGATATGTATGAGCTGATGGACAGGATGTCGATCCGTGTCGCGGCTCTGCTGGCCGGTTTGGCTCTTTCATTTCCGATAGAGCTCTCAGGTCTCTTTTCCACGGTCGCGAAGCTTGCCGTTGCATCAGCGTTTCTGACTTACGGCCTGATGCCCATGGTGATTTCGTTTGCGAAAAAGGTCGGGGCGATGGATATGCCTGATGCACGTCGGGTCCATGCCGAACCGACTCCGAGAATCGGTGGCGTAGCCTTGCTTGTTTCGGTCAATCTGACGCTGCTTCTCAACTTTAACTACTCCATCGAATTAAAAGGGATCTGTATTTCGGCATTGATTGTAGCTGCTCTCTCCTTCTGGGATGACCTGCGTGAACTATCGGCAAAGATCAAGCTGATCGGACAGATGCTGGCGCTGCTTGTTCTGATGGCCTGTAACGTTTATGTCACCGTCGCTCCTGAAACGTGGTGGGGCATGCCGATCAACTATCTGGTTACGGCATTGTGGATTATCGGTATCACCAACGCATTCAACTTTCTCGACGGTATCAATGGGCTGGCCGGTTCTCTGGCCGTCGCCGTTTGTGCATTGATGGGGATGCTGGCCTGGCATACCGGACAGCTCTACATGCTGCTGCTCTGTCTCTCCCTGGCCGGAGCCGCCATTGGGTTTCTTCCCGACAATGCCCGTTATGATCGTCCGGCCCGTACCTTTCTTGGTGACGTCGGAAGTACCTATCTCGGCTGGATCATGGCTGCAGTGGCGGTAATGGGAGACTGGTCATCAGAGGGGGCGCTTAAAGCCTATTCAGCGCCACTGCTAATCTTTTCGGTGATGATCTTCGATATGATCTATACCACCGTGTCGAGAATCTCGCGCGGGGATGTCAAAAGCTTCCGGGACTGGATCGAGTATGTCGGCCGTGATCATCTGCATCACCGTTTGATGAATATGGGCTGCTCTCCTGCTCAGGCCGTGGTCGTGGTCGTGGTGCTCTCTTCGATTATGGGGCTGGCTGCTCTGGCACTGGTTAAAGGTTCAATTTTCACCGTTGTACTGCTGCTGGCCCAGTCCATCATATTCTATCTCTTTTTAACCATTCTGATGCTTTGGCAGGGTCGTCGAGGATGAGCGATGATGCTTTGATCAGGCGCTGGCAAACATTGCATGAAGAGACAGAGAGGCATGGTGCAACCCTGCTGGCAGTCTCCAAATACCATAGCGATGAGGCTGTAACCGTATTGGCTCAAGCCGGCCAACTCGATTTCGGCGAATCAAGGCCTCAGTCACTTCGCGACCGAGCCCAAAAATTCCCTCATCTTAACTGGCACATGATCGGACCGGTTCAGAAAAACAAGGCGAAGTATGTTGGTCGATATGCGGCCATGTGGCATAGCCTTTGCGATGTCGATATAGCTCGCGAGGTGGCCGGATATGTGGAGGGGCGACAGCTGCCGGTTCTGCTCCAGATCAATATTTCCGGAGAAAAACAGAAGTATGGAGTGGCTCCTGAGAACGCTTCGATGCTGCTTGAGGCGGTGAAAGTATTGCCGGAGTTAAAGGTAGTCGGGCTGATGGGCATGGCTGCCAAAGCCGTTGAAGGAGATGATGATCAGTCTGTTCGAGGCAGCTTCAGAATGCTGAGAAACTTGCGGGATGAGCTTGCCGATGAGAGCCTTGGCGAGCTCTGTATGGGGATGAGCGGTGATTTCAGGATTGCCATGGAGGAGGGGGCTACGATGGTACGTCTTGGAACCGTGCTCTTCGGACCCGGTGATGAATAAGAAGGATTCAATGCAGAAACTTAATATAGCTTTTATTGGCGGCGGCAATATGGCCGAGGCGCTCATAGCAGGGCTGGTTCGCAGCGGTCATCAGGTGGATTGCCTGACAGTTACCGATGTTCGTCAGGAGCGCCTGAACAGTCTTCATGAAATGTATGGTGTTTGTACAACGACTGATAATCGACAGGCAGTTGCTGCTGCCGATGTCGTGCTTATGGCTGTCAAGCCGCAGCAGATGCGGGAGGCGCTCAACGGTCTTTCTGCTGATCTGAAGGGAGATAGTACGCTGATCAGTATTGCAGCCGGCGTTGAGAGCTCCGCCATCAAGCAGCATCTTGGTCGAGATGATGTGGCACTGGTCCGTGTTATGCCGAATACCCCTGCACTGGTCGGTGCAGGCATGTCCGTACTTTTCAGCGGTGCCGATCAGATGCATCGCCAGCGCGCCGAATATGTGCTGGCAGCCTCCGGCGAAACGGCATGGGTGGAGAATGAGAGCATGTTGCATGCCGTAACGGCTGTCTCCGGCAGTGGTCCGGCCTACTTTTTTCTTTTGGCCGAGATTATGCAGGCAACCGGCGAGAAGCTTGGCCTGCCTGCTGAACTGGCTGAGAAGCTGGCTTCACAGACAGCTGCAGGTGCCGGTAAGATGCTGGCAGAGAGTGGTCGCAAGGCCGAGGAGTTGCGTCATCAGGTGACAAGTCCGGGTGGCACCACGCAGGCAGCGCTCGACATGATGTATGAGCATGGCTTGCCCGGTGCGATCCGTGCCGGTGTTACGGCTGCTGCCAAGCGTTCAAAAGAGTTGCGCTAGGATCAGGATGGAGAGGAGTCGCTGATGTTCGTGTTGGGTTACTTTCTTCAGGCGCTGGCCGGTATTCTTGATATTGTGCTGACACTGGCGATGGTCGTGGTCATCGCACGGGCTGTACTCTCCTGGGTATCACCCGACCCCTACAATCCTGTTGTGCGCATCGTCAACCAGCTCTCCGAGCCGATGCTTTTCCCGATCCGGCGCCGGGTACCCTATTTCAGCGGCATCGATTTTTCGCCGATCATCGTGCTGTTGATTATCTATTTCCTCAATGAGTTTCTGGTCAACAGTCTCTACCGCATAGCCGCCCCGATGATCCACTGATCCGTTTATTCAAGAGGCAGGCTTGAATCGACCCTACCTGATTGTTGGCCATAGCGGTGTCTATCTACACATCCATGCCCAACCTGGAGCGAAACAGGCAGCCCTGCGTGGGTTGCATGGCGATGCTGTCAAGATTGCTGTTAAAGAGGCGCCTCAGGACGGCAAGGCCAACAAGGCGATTGAGGCCTTTATTGCCAAATCGTTCGGTCTCTCCAAATCCTCGGTGAGTGTCACCTCCGGCCAGACTTCGCGTGCCAAGCGGGTTTTCATTGAGGGTGATGTTGAGTGGTTGCTCGAACGCGTCAGGGGTTGGCTGGAGACAGGTTAAACCTGCCCCTGTTACCACCACTGCTCGATCTGAATGCCCGCATTCCATCCGGCTGTTTTACTGGCAAAGGGAGTGCCACCGATCTGTCCTTTGAAGCTTTCCGACCATTTGGCATAGGTACCGTATATTCTCAAAACTGGGCGTTCCCAGAATCCTTTCTTTCTGGCCAGTTCGATTGCCAGGGTGGCTTTGCTAAGCCCCCCGTGTGTGGACGATGCATGGTTTGTGACCCGGTCATGGCCGAACTCAGTGGCCAGCCGCCATTTCGTGTTGATGAAATAGACGGGCCTGATGCCCAGGCTGAGCCACGTCTGATCTGTACCATCAAATGCCGCATGCATTTTACGTTCGTAAACCAGTGCACTCATCCACGCCCAGCGATCGCCATCGACAACATGCTGGTTGGTAAGCCGGAAGGTGCTGCTTCTTTTGAGTCCGTCAGCAGCCACATCACTTGTCAGTTGACCTATGGCAGTATCACTCTCGAATAGAGGAGAGCCGGCATTTCTTGCGCTTCCTTTGCCGTATTGCAGGGAGAGGATGTTTTTACCGTTCAGGAACGCCTGTTGGGTGTGGATGCTTCCAATGCTCCATCCATTAACGCTTCGAATCAGGTTGCCGCTGACCGCCTGTCCATGAATTTTTGAATAAAAGCCGTAGAGCAGAAGCTCTCCACCCTGATTGACCGGAAGCTCATACCAGCGCAATTCATGGATACTCTGCTTGATCCGTTTGTCAGGTGCTATGCCTGTGATTTGCGGTAGTTTATGAGTCTGCATATAGGTGTAGGCGAATTTGCCCGGACCCGCCTGAAGATCCATGATGCCTGCACCATCCCCCTTCATGTTGAGATAGAAATAATCATTGATATGAATATCCGGGCGGGAGTAATAGCGGCGTCCAATCCACAACTTTGCCTCGCCTGTCGGCTTTGAGAAGTTTCCCAGTTCGACATATAGCTGGGAGGTTCCCAGCCATTCAATCTGTTGTTCGTAGGGGCTCGCCAGTTCGAACTGGCCAAGTATCTTCAGATAAGCGGCATCTTCACGCTTGTCAAAGCTGTAGCGGAAGAAGCCACCCATGTCGAAATAGTTCTCGCACTCATTTCCCAGCCGGTATTTGGCACCGGCTCCGGGGGCGATAAAGCACTGCTGCGTGGCGTTCGAAGAGGTGCCGGCTCCGCTGCGGAAATAACCCTGAGTGCCAAATTCGAGTTGGCCGGCCATCACAGCAGTTGAGCAGAGGGACATCAGGATGGATAGCATCGCTACTATCAAGTGGCATAGGGATTGCTCGCTTCTGGAGGCTGGTGTAAACAGGCTTTCGAGCATCCGATACTCCTTTGTTATGGCATACAGGTTTATTATAGCTGCAACTTTCTAATCTGCATGAAGTGGCTATAATAAATACGGCAGCTATGCTGGCGTCATGTTGAAAGCGGGAAGTGGATGATGCCTGGGTTCGTGTTGTTTGATTGCTTGGTGGATGCAAATGGGTAATAAGGAGAGAGTTATGGGCATTATCAGGACAACTATTTTTTTTGTTCTCACCCTTGTCTTGTCCACTGTCGCATATGGTGAAGAAACTCAATCGCAGGAAACACCCAAAAAGGAGCTGGTCTATCTGGTGTCGGATCTGAGGATTCCTTTCTGGGATATCATGTGGCGTGGCGTGAAATCAAAGGCCGAGGCTCTGGGCTATCATGCAACTGTTTATAGTGCGGAGAATGATGCGAAAAAGGAGCTTGAATACACCGTTCGGGCTATCAACAACAGGGTGTCCGGTATCATTGTCTCTCCCACGAACTCATCAGCCTGCGTCACGATTCTCAAACTGGCGAAAAAAGCCGGGATACCGGTCGTGATATCAGATATCGGTAGCGACAGCGGCGAGTACGTCTCCTATATCTCTTCAGATAACAGGAAGGGTGCCTATAGTATCGGCAAGGTTCTTGTTGAAAAAATGAAGGCGTTGGACTGGCAGGATGGCAGGGTCGGCATTATCGCCATTCCCCAAAAGCGGGACAACGGCCAGGCCCGCACGGCCGGTTTTATGCAGGCATTGACAGAGGAAGGCATTAAAGGCGGAGGGCTCTATCAGCAGGAGACTTTCTCCCATCAGGAGACTTACGACTACGCCAAAGAACTTATCGAAAACAACCCCAACCTTCGCGCACTCTGGCTTCAGGGGTCGGACCGGTACCAGGCGGCCCTGAATGCGATCAGAGATATGAACAGGGAGGGAGAGGTGCTGCTGATTACGTTTGATGCGGAGCCGGTTTTTCTGGAGTTGATTCCCAAAGGCGTTTTGGTGGGTGCCGGTATGCAGCAGCCGTATCTGATGGGTGAAAAATCGGTTGAGTCCATGCACCTCTATTTGCAGGGTGAAGCGGTGGTGAAGAATCAGAAGCTCGAAGTTCTGGCGATATCTTCAAAAAATATTCAGCAGCAGTTGCCGACAATCAGGAGAAATGTTCTGGGCCTGGGGCAGTGATAAAAAGGTGCATAGTTATTTTGAATGCAGGCGGCTTTCATGTTGAGGAATAGATTTTCTCTGAATGCCTACCTGAGCTTTATTATCGTCTCAGTCGTTGTGGTGGTTATTACAGGAAATGCCGCGTTATCATTCTATTCGGTAAAAAATCAGATCATGCAAGATATTCAGGCGCATTCTGAGTCGGTGCTCGTGTCACTTCAGAAAAGTATGGTCAGCTATATGGAAGCATATGCGGTCAACGAATATGAGATGCGTATTCAGAGTGAAATGGATACCGAAGATATCTATGCCATTATCGTACACGACAGGAAAATGGGCGAAATTCTGGGGCAGGATGCCTATATAACCGGAAAAACGAGAGATGATGCGTGGAATATCATTGATTACGTTCCGGATGCTGCTGGGCAAACGGACATGTTTGAGCGTTGTTTTTATGCTGCTTCGGCCGATGTTATATCCGATTCAGGTGAAAATATCGGCCGTATTTCGGTTTGCAACTCTGACCGGGCAGTTAACCTGGCCTTGGAGAGAATCGTCAGGGAGAATATCAACTATTCACTCTTTATCTCGCTGTTACTGATTTTTATTCTGGTATTCACCATACGGCGAGCTGTTTTGAGGCCTATTACCTCAATGGTGAACTCGCTGATGATGAGCGATGGCATGCTTCGCGAGAAGGTTTCACCCCAGGGGCCGAAAGAGATCGCCATTCTGGCAACATCAATGAACACAATGATCGATGCTGTAAAGAGCCGTGAAGAGGCTCTCAGGGAGAGTGAATCACGTTTTCGCCTGCTGGTGGAGAACATGCCGGCCATGGTCTTTCTCAAGGATGCAGAGCATCTGAGATTCGAGCTGTTTAATCGTGCCGGAGAGCGGCTGCTTGGCTATGATCGAAGTGAGTTGATGGGCAAGAGCGATTTTGATTTTTTCGATGAGAAGCAGGCGAACTTCTTCATCAGCAAGGATCGGGAGGTCTTGGAAAGTCACAAGATGGTGGAGATTCCCGAAGAGGAGATCACCACCAGTAGTGGCGAAAAGAGGCTTCTTCACACTATCAAGACAGGCATTTACGACGAGAAAGGAAAGGCCACCCATCTTCTCGGTGTTTCCCTTGATATTACCGAGAAGAAAGAGATGCAAGCCCAGGCGCTGATGCTTTCCCAGGCTATGGAGCAGTCTGGAGAGGCGATCGTGATTACCGATGCAGATGGTGTCATTGAGCACGTCAATTCCGCCTTTTCCGAGATCACGGGATATGGTGAAGAGGAGTCCATTGGGAATAAGACGAGTCTTCTGAAGAGCGGTAGTCAGAATCCCGATCTTTATACGCAGATGTGGGCGGCTATCTCCGCCGGTAAAACCTGGCGCGGCAAGGTGATTAACCGGAAAAAGAGCGGCGACCTCTATCCCGCCATGCTGACCATTTCTCCCATCATGGATGAGAATGGCCATATCAAGCGCTATATCGGTATCCAGCAGAATCTCGAAAAGTTGGAGGCGCTGGAGGCGCAGTTTCGCCAATCACAGAAGATGGAAGCGATCGGAACCCTGGTAGGCGGCATCGCCCACGACTTCAACAACACGCTTGCCGGTATTACCGGAAATATCTACCTGGCCAAAAAAGAGGCGGAGTCAATGCCGAACGTGGTTGATCGGTTGAAGTTGATTGAGCGCCTTGCATTCGGTGCGGCAGGAACCATTCAGCAACTTCTCACCTTCTCTCGTAAGGGAAGGGTGAACAGGGCACCGGTGAGAATTTCATCATTCCTGAAAGAGACGATAAAGCTGCAGCGCGCCTCAGTTCCTGAAAATATACATACCCAGATGGAGGTGACCGACAGTGATTTGACGGTCAGGTGTGATGTGAATCAGATGCAGCAGGTATTGATGAACCTGATCAACAATGCTGTCGATGCTTTGAGCGGGGTGGAGAATCCATCTATCACGGTTCAGCTCGACCGCTTTGATGCCGACAGCACTTTTAACGAGAAACATGGGGTTCACCACGAAGCAGGTTACGCCCATATAAGCGTGTCTGATAATGGGTGCGGTATCGAAGAGGAGTATATAGATCACATCTTTGAACCCTTCTTTACCACCAAGGCACCGGATAAAGGTACCGGGTTGGGGCTGGCGATGGTGTATGGTTCCATTCATAGCCATAACGGTGTGATAGAGATTCATTCTTCACAAAAAAAGAATCCTGGTACCACTGTCCACATCTACCTCCCGCTCGATGAGACGCGAGCAGTCACTGAAGAGCAGGGGGGGGATGAACATGCGGATGGTCACGGCAGTGAAACCATCCTGATGGTTGATGATAATGAACTGGTGCTCAATACAGCCCATAAGGTGCTCGAGAGCCTTGGTTATCAGGTGATTGTTGCCAGTAATGGTAATAATGCGCTTGAGCAGTACAAAGAGCATCAAAATGATATTGACCTGGTGATTCTGGATGTGGTGATGCCGGGGTTGGGCGGCGTTGATACGCTCAAAGCCATGAGAGAGATGAATCCCTCAGTCAAAGTGATGTTTGCTACCGGTTACGATAAGAAGTCGACCCTGGATGGTCTGGACGATATCGATTCCATCAAAGTGATCAGCAAGCCGTTTGCTGTCGGCCCTTTGAGTAAAGCCATTCGCAAGGTGCTTGATAAATAAGTTCCGCTTTTAAGCCGGTGTGACGAAGCCACTCTAAGAAAGTTGCTATGCAAATCGGTTCTGGCAGATAAAGTTACCCCCCTATCTATTTGCATTTCAGGAGTTGATGATGTCCAGAGCTACCGCACGCCATATTCTGGTGAGTACAGAAGAGCAGTGTAACGAACTTAAAGCACAGATTGAGGCAGGCGCCAATTTTGCCGAACTGGCTGAAGAGCACTCACGTTGTCCATCAGGCCATAATGGTGGCGATCTGGGTGAGTTTGGTCCCGGTATGATGGTGCCAGAATTCGATAAAGTGGTTTTCTCAGCTGATGTGAACACCGTGCAGGGACCGGTGAAGACACAGTTCGGTTATCATCTGCTGGAAGTCACCAGCCGCACGGATTGAATAACTTCAAATCATGAATGAACGCAGGCGCCTTCACGGCGCCTGTTTTCGTTCAGAGCTCCCGGTGCATTCGGCGGATGCGCAGTACATCCATAAACATCAATGCCGGATCAGCCAGCATCCTGACCCGTGAATTGGGTTCATTGACCCACTCCACCGGAATCTCGGCAATCTTGAAATTCAGTTTTGAAGCGAGAAACAGCAGCTCTACATCGAAGCTGAAACCGTCGAGCTTCTGACGGGCGAAGATCGCATCGGCTGCTCTGGCGGTGAACGCCTTGAAGCCGCACTGGGTATCTTCCATCTTCAGGCCGACGATGGAGCGCATAATGAGATTGAAACTTTTTCCCATGTGCTCACGTAGCCATGACTGGCTAACCGAGATATCCGATTCGGGATGCTGGCGTGAGGCTATGACCACTTCTGCTCCGGCCTCAATGGCAGGGAGTACCTTGGCCACTTCTCGAATATGGGTGGAGTGGTCGGCATCCATGAAGAGTCGAATCTCACCGCTGGCTTCCAGCATGCCCCGACGTACAGCCGCACCCTTGCCCCTGTTTTCCGGCTGCTCCAGCACCTTCAGATGGGGGCGTCTGGAGATCATTTCATGGGTCTCTCTCACTGTTGTGTCATTGCTGCCATCATCGACAACAATGATTTCAAAGCCACCATCAAGATGTTCGGCCAGCCACTTGTAGGCTGAATCAATGGTGGAAGGCAAACGTTCCGCCTCGTTATAGGCCGGAATGATGACGGATAGTTTCGGAGCGAGTGTCATAAGGTGCGCTTGCTAGCAGGGGAGACGATATACAGCAAATAACCACCCTGCTCGACCGCAGGCCTGTAGGACTGGAGGTATGGGAGCGACTGGTACGCTTCACTGCGCATGATGACAGCATGTGGTATGTCCGTGGTTGCCAGGTCCTTGCCATCACCGAGAATGATCCGGTATGAGCGCCGGGCGTAGAAGGAGATGGAGGGCGCATTGAGATTAAAGCTGTAGATTGGCATCTCGTCAGGCAGCTGCTGTACTCGCTCGGCGATTTTCATGGTGGGAGCCTGAGCGAGATCACCGGCGAAGGTGCCGAACCCGACCAGCATCGCACTCTGCAGGGCGATGCCGACGATGGTAAAACGGAAAACATGGCTGCCTGCAGGTTTGCGAGCATGCCAACCGAGCCATAAAACAGCCATAAGAAGCATGCCGCCGAGATAGGATATCCATGCGGGCGGATAGATATCCTGCATGACAATGGCCACGGCACGAGGGTGATTCACCATCTCCGTCAGTTGCGGATAGATGACCGGAAAGAGTGTCAGCAGCAGGGCAATCGGGAGTAGCAGCAGTACCGAACTCCAGTAGATACTTCTGGCGACGTACTCTCTGTTACCGAAATGAAAGAGAGCCGCAGCAATCAGCAGCGCTGTACCGGGATAGATGGCCGAGATGTAGTGTGGAAGCTTGGTCTGGGCAAAGGTGAAGAGAACGATGACGATCACTGTCCAGATGAGCCCCAGTTTGACGATGGCGACCAGCGGGTCATTCGAGTCGCGCTGTTGCCACGCCTGCTTGCTGCTCCAGACAAACCAGGCAAGCCACGGAAGTGCCGAAGCGATGAAGACGACAATATAGTAGTGCCAGCCACCGCCATGACCCTGCATCGGATTCATGGCCCTGCCGATGTTATGCACCACGATGAATTCGTAGAGAAACCCCGGGCCATGCATCAACAGGATCATCAGGTACCACGGTGTGGCCGTAAGCAGGAAAAGTGCAATGCATGGAAGCCAAGGGATGTCACGAAGGGTGGCAACGAGGTCGCGGGCCAGCAGGCGATCAACCATGATGATCAGCACCGGCACCACCACACCGACCGGCCCTTTGATGCTGACAGCAGCGCCCATCATGGCAGCGGTAATCAGGGCATGGCGGTACTGACCGAACTGGCGCCATTCGAAATAGTAGAGCAGGCAGGCTGCGATAAAGAAGTTGAGTACCGCATCAAGAATGGCGGCATGTGCCAACAGTCCCGTCTCCAGCATGGTCATGAAGATCAGCGCGGCACTGATACCAAATGGTGCAGAATGGATGCGGTTTCCGAAGCGGAAGAGCAGGAGGGCTGTAAAGAGAGTAAAGAGTGCCGACGGAAGGCGTGCGGCAAAAGCGTTTTCACCAAAGAGCATGAACGAGAGGTCCATCAGGTAGTAGGTGAAGGGGGGTTTTTCAAAGAACTGCATGCCATTGGCGGTCGGAACGATCCATTCGCCATGACGCATCATATCAATGGCGGTTTGCGCATAGATCGTTTCGTCGTAATCAAACAGTGGAGCAAGCCCCAGTGAAGGCAGTGTCAGTACTGCCCAAAGCAGAATAAGCCAGAAAGGGTAGTGGGCTTCGGGGATGTTCGATAGCGATTTCATGATAATCTGACAACTCTAGGTTCTTGTTCGGCAATATCCATGTTTGTTTGATCCATTTCTCTGTTTCTTGGCGTGAGAGGGTATGCTACTTTGCAGCTCATTCATGAAGCGAGATCACCTGTTATTTGCCTTTAAACTTTTGCTGACGACAGCCCTGCTGGTGGCTGTTATGAATTATGTCGACCTGGCACAGGTGTGGGAGCGAATTCACACCGTCAACCCTCTCTGGCTGCTGGCTTCGTTGGGTTGTCTTGCTATCGGTTACGTGATGTGTGGCGTACGCTGGGCCTGGATTGCCGAGGGACTCGGAATCGAGGTCTCTAAACGGCGAAAGGTGAAGCTCTATTTCCTTGGCATGTTTGCCAGTCTCTTCCTCCCTTCTACCATCGGTGGTGATGTCATTCGCGGTATCCTGCTGGCCAAGAGCGAAGGACGCAGAGGTATCGGTGTCAGCGCCGGGGCGAGTGTGATTCTTGACCGGGTGAACGGCATGTATGCACTGCTCCTGCTGTTGACGATCTGCATGCTTTTTTTCGACTGGTCTATGACCTGGTGGGTAAGCTGGCTGGCAGTGGTGTTGGCAGCCTGGACAGGCATGCTTTTCTACCCTCTGGTGGATAGGTATCTGGTCAGTCGTCTGCCCGAGAAGCTGGAGAAGTTGAAGTCGCTGCCGTTGATGGATGCATCTTTTCAGAAGATGTGGTGGAGAAGCCTGCCGGTCTCATTTTTATTTCAGGCATTGATTGTTCAGGCCCATTTCTTTCTCGGTATGGCTGTCGGTCTCGAGATGAGTTGGGCTGCTTTCTCAATCATGGTGGGCCTGGTGGCGCTAGTGGCGACCCTGCCGATATCCCTGAACGGTTTTGGTGTTCGAGAGGCCGGTTATGTCAGCTTTGCGATCTATTTCGGTGCAAACGGTGATGCAGCGACTGCCATGGCCGCACTCTGGGTAATTGTCCTCGGTGTGGCATCACTGCCGGGGGCATGGGTGCTATGGCGACTGGGTGGGATCAGTTCACTGCGAGGCGACAAAGCGGCAGCTGAATAAGGCATCGACCTTTTCAGATCAGCCCATGTTCTCCTTAAGGCGAACGACAGAACGCTCCGCACGTTTATTGATGTAATTCTCAAGGTTTTTGAAGGTTTCAGGATGCTGGTCATGCATCGCTTTCATGGCTGGTTTGTCCAGCTCAAGAATGTCCACGTTGCTTGCGGCCACAGCCGAGTAGGCCAGTTCCGTTCCGTTTTTAATAGCTACTTCACCAAGCAGGTCATTGTCACGGCGAATCTCTACCAGACGCTCTTCACCGGACCGGTTGGTGTATCGAACCTCCACTTCACCTGAAAGTATCAGATATACACCTTGAGGTGTTTTCCCCTGGGTAAAAATGCGCACGTTGCGATCATAGGTGTTGACCTTGAGCGTACGTGAAAGCTCATTGCGTTCACGATCCGGGAGGGTCTGGAAGACAGGGTGGCTGGAGAAAAAGCTATCCAGCATACGATGGGTCATCAGTGCTTCGAGGCGGCCGTGGAATTTACTGTCCGCTTCCACAACCTGCTGAATGGCCGAGAGTTCAACCTTGATAATAGTACTCGGTTCGGCTGTGTAGACCGAGGCATAACGGGACTTCTTGCGCAGAGCTCCGAACTCCCCGTATATCTCGCCCGATGTCAGTTTGGCAATCACCTTCAGCTGGCTTCCTGACTGTCTGCCGATGGCCATGGAGCCCTGCTTGATAAAGTAGAGGTCGTGGGGAGTGTCACCCTCATGAAGCATCTCCACATCTTTGGAGACATGCATGATTTGACTGGCATTGTTGAGGATGCGCATACTTAAAGGCGACAACCCTTCCAGAATCGGGAAATCTTTTGCGGAGAGGAGCTCTTTACTAGAGCTGGCATTTCCATGGATACCTGAAAGATCTAGAAACTCGTCATTCACCGCTAATCTCCCCATGTAGAATATGCATTTTCCCCAACCAGACGAATTGTAGCACACTTTTTTCAATGAATAACAGTTTCGCGAAAAGATTACCTTGAATTAATCACTTATCTGATTTCCAGTCTGCGCCGATGGTTGGTGAGATTGGTGTGGCCATTTTTATGCACTACGACCATGTCTTCGATTCTTACACCGCCCAGATGCGGGTAGTAGAGGCCCGGTTCAATGGTGATGACATGACCGGTCTTGAGGATGTCAGTGCCGGTTGAAACTCTTGGCGCTTCATGGATTTCGAGTCCGACACCGTGTCCGGTACCATGAAAAAAACCGCACTGTTTGCCTCGCACCACGCCTGTTTTGAAACCGGATCTGTCGAAATGGGTGGTGATCGCCTGATGGATATCTGCTGCAACCACACCGTCTGCCACCATGCCAAGGCCGATGTCCTGACCTTCGCTTACCGTTTGATAGAGCCTTTTGACCTCTGCTGTTGCTTTGCCTTTAACATAGGTGCGGGTCATGTCTCCCCAGTACCCGGAGTTCAACAGGCGCGGAAAGATGTCGATAATGATCGGTTGATGAGCCCGCAGGTATCCGGAACCGATATTGTGGGGATCAGCACTCTCCTTGCCGCAGGCCACAATAGTGTGGGATGGCATGGCACCGTTCTGAATGAGGTAGGTTTCAATCACTGAACGAAGATGTTTCGATTTCACTTTTCCACTCACGTCAGCATGACGAAGCACAGTATCATTTCCGATAGAACATTCGCCAAGAAAGCGCTCGGCACACCGCATGGCATTACGGGTCAGCTTTTCGGCTTTGGCCAGCTGTTTGATCTCCCCGTCGTTTTTGGTGATGCGGCTTTCAAACAGGTTGCCTTCAGTAGCCTCGACCTGAAATCCCCAGCTGCGAAGCTGTTCGGCAAAGCGTAGAGGGAAGTGCCCCGGCACTCGAATGTGTGAAATCTGGCGAGCTTTCAGGAATGCCGCCGCCGCTGCGGTGAGGCCCGGCTGCCATCCGTTCTCCCTGCCTCTCTCTTTCCATTCGGAGTCGAGGTGTACCTGATCGAATGCGGACTGCCTGACTGCACGGTCCACCTCCAGTGGCGAGAAGAGTCCGTGCCACTCTTTTTTGATCTCAATGGCGATAAACGGGTCAGGTACAAACATACCGGAGACATAGAGCATGTCAGCATCATGTTCCGATCCGGCGATAAGAAGGGTTGCCCGGCTCACGATGCAATCACCTCCTCTTCGTCGTCAATCTCCTTCTGTTCCTTCTCCATCAGGTTGCGGATATTGATCGATTTGAGCAGATCCTGCTGCTTGCGGCCGATACGGAAATAGATGCCTGACAGCGTGCGTCCAACCGAGGACTGCTGCCACACTTCCGGTACCTCCATCGGCTCGGAAGAGAGGGCCCTGTGAATGGTGTCGAGCGTTAGAGCGTCGGCATCAACACCAAGGACCCATGAACCTTGTGCAGTGTTGCTGACCACCTGTTTGAGCAGCGACTTCTCACAGAGAGAGTCCATCATCTCCTGCAGAATATTTTCCGGAATGGATGTCTCGGTAACCAGATCTTTCATATGCAGGCTTTCACCCTGATGCATCGCCTGGGCCGCGCGCAGGAGAATGAGGTGCGAGAAAAACTTACGGATGCCCGGCTGGAGAAAGGCGCGTCCCTGCTTGTGAGACTGCTCGGGATGTTGCAGGCAGAAGACGATCTCGGCACCGATAAGGACAACGACCCAGATCAGATAGAGCCAGATAAGGAATACCGGCAACGTGCCGAGGGCTCCGTAGAGTTTCTCATAGTTGGCCAGTTCGGTAATGTAGAAGGCAAAGCCTAGCTTGGTCATTTCGAACAGCGCGCCGGCTATGAGGCCTCCGGACAGCGCATAGCGGAAGGGGACCGATGTGTTGGGAAGTACCATGTACAGTGCAGTCATGGCGGTGGATGAGATGAGCCACGGCAGAAGGAAAGGCACCTCTCCTACGATGCTTGCACCTTCGGCAACATCACGAATCACCGGAAGAGCCACAAAGTATGAGGTGATGGTAAGTGAAGCGCCGATCAGGATTGGCGAGAGCGTCAGTACCGACCAGAAGGTGACAAACTTGGACATCCAGGAGCGGGCTCTGGAGATGCGCCAGATATCGTTGAATGCCTCCTCCATCGTGTTGAGCAGTGCTGTGGCCGTAAAGAGCAGGCCGAGAATACCGAATATGGACAGGGCTGTTGCCTTGTCTGCGACCTGGCCGAGATAATCCTGAACTGCCAGCTGACTCGTAGGCAGGAGATACTCGAGCATGGCATTCCGCACGTTTCCGGCAACCACATCAAAGGCCTGGAAGCTGGTGAAGATGGAAAAACCCAGAGCGACGAGTGGAACAATGGCAAGCAGCGAGGCGTAGCCGAGCGCGGAAGCACGCTGAATGCATTTGTCCTCAACAAAGCGGTTGATAATGCGCCAGACAAGCCGGAGGAGGCCGAAAGCATAGCGCTTCAGTGCAGGCAGACTGGCGACTTCGGAAACATCCATCTCCATGGCCTGCTTCAATTGTTTCTTTAGTGCTTGCGACATGACCACTTTTCCTTTGAAACCTATTCAATGGATATTTATAGCATGAAGCAAGGAATAATGGGGAAAACATCTCAATCTGGACGATTTATGGTTTCTGACAGAGCGACTTGTTTTTGACATGGTCGGCTGTGATTCTTTAAAAACAAAGGGTTGCGGACTATTTCAGCATGTCATTATTTTGACTTTTCGGTTGTTAGTCATTATGTTTTGGGCGGAATAGATTTTCCGCTTGAGGGAGTAAGCACTTGGCTAAAACTGCATATATGCTGCTGGTTGATGATGAAGAGGAGCTGCGCCTTACCCTTCAGGAATCCCTTGAGCAGGCAAACCATCATGTGACCTCTGCCTCTAACGCCATGCGTGCCCGTGAGGCGGCTACCCATGGAAAGTTTGATGTTGCCATTCTCGATATTCGTCTTCCCGACGGGAATGGCATAGAGCTATTGAAAGAGTTCAAGGCCGCCGACCCCAATATGGGGGTTATTCTGATGACCGGCTACGCTGAGATTGATACGGCCGTCGAAGCGATCCGGCTCGGGGCCGATGACTTCCTTAAAAAACCATTCGACCATGATGAGCTTCTTGTTCGTGTTGAAGAGCTGCTGAAAAAGCGGGAGCTTCAACAGGAGCACCAGATATTGAAGAAGCGTCTGGCTGCATCTGACAGTGAAAAGCTGTTGATTGGCCAGAGCGGATGCATGCAGAAAATCCGCGAAACAGCAAAGCTTCTCGGTGATTCGGATAGTACCGTTCTGATTAATGGCGAGTCGGGAACAGGTAAAGAGGTTCTTGCCAACCTTCTTCATCAGTCCGGCACGCGAGCCAACAAGCCTTTCGTATCTATCAATTGCGGCGCTATTCCCGAAGAGTTGCTTGAATCCGAGCTGTTCGGGCATGTGAAGGGAGCCTTTACCGGGGCCATCAGGGCTCGCCCCGGTCGCTTTGAGGTGGCCAATGGCGGCACCATCTTCCTTGATGAGATTGGCGATATGAGTGCCAAGCTGCAGGTGAAGCTGTTGCGGGTGTTGCAGGAACGCTGCTTTGAGCCTGTCGGTTCGCATCAGAGTCTTTCCGTTGATGTCAGGGTGATTGCAGCTACGCATCGCGATCTGGAAGAGGAGATCGGCAACGGCAATTTCCGTCAGGATCTTTACTATCGACTCAATGTGATTCCGATGCGTCTGCCCCCTTTGCGTGAGCGTGGCGAGGATATTCTTCTTTTGGCTGATCACTTTATCTCCAGGTTTAACCGGGAGAAGCAGACGGCGATTTCAGGTATCAGTGATGCAGCAAAAAATGCAATTCTTCGGTACAACTGGCCGGGCAATGTGCGCGAACTGCAAAATCTGGTGGAGAGAGTCACCACGCTGAAACGCAGTGGCATGATGGATGTGGATGACCTCCCTTCACGCATGCTTGATAGTGGAGAGCGGGCCAGGCAGGGATTCATGGTTGATCTTGAACATCATGATGAGGTCGATTTCAAAGGTATTGTCGATGAGTTTGAGACACATCTGATTGTCTCCGCTCTTGAGCGATTCGACTGGAACAAGAACCGCGCCGCCAAATTTTTGTCGATGAATCGCACGACACTGGTCGAGAAGATCAAAAAGAAGGGACTTCGGACTCCGGAAGAGGTTTGATTTCCTCAGTGGTTGGACTCCTCTAAATCTCCAGTACCCCTGTCTGATCCATTCGGCACAACTCTTGCATTGCGCCGTGTATGATTCATTTCCTTGTTGTTATCGCTCTGGTCGCCGGATCTGGAGTCGGGTTGGCCATCGCCGAACCCAGTGATCGGGTTCAGGGCGTCCGTATTTTTCTTAATCAGGGTAATCCTGAACAGGCTATTCAGACGGCTGAGAAGATGCTCGCTTCA
This sequence comes from Mariprofundaceae bacterium, assembly GCA_050301755.1. GTDB lineage: Bacteria > Pseudomonadota > Zetaproteobacteria > Mariprofundales > Mariprofundaceae > WSZY01. The sequence goes on along the minus strand of JBNKZS010000005.1, from coordinate 37,037 downwards.
CCGAAGCTGGCAGAGATGGATCGTCTGGAGTTGCTCAAGCTTGTAGCTGAAGCCGAGGAGTTCCGGGCTGCTGCATCCCATTATCAGGATATCACCAAGGCGATCCGTGCGATCGACACTGTCCTGAAAGAGTTTCCTGATAGTGTCGATCAGGCACCGTTGATATGGAGAAGTGCCTGGCTCTACTGGAAGAGGGGGGCCGATAAACTTGCTTTGGCTGCGGCCAGGGACCTGACTGAACGGTTTCGCGAATCGCGTGATGCGACTAAGGCATACCTGCTGATGGCCCGTATCCACATTGATCAGGCTAGGTTTGATTCGGCTCGTAACGATCTGTTGCAGCATGGTCTTCGGGTCAAGGATGACAGTGTCGAGCAGTTGGTGGGATTGAGCTGGATTGCCGTGATCGATTATGAAGAGAGGCGCTTTAAACAGTCTTACGCTGCACTTGAAAAAGTCTACCTGAAGGACGCCGATATTGTTGAATCGGAAGAGCGCCTTTTCGCAACCTATATCCGGATGCTTCATCGTTTTGATCGGGATCAGGAGGCGATGAACCTGAGCGACAAGTTTTTGAAACGGTATGTGAAGGGTTTTTATGTTCCTCATGTCCGGTTATTGCGCGCCGATATGCTCGCTCATATGCCTGATCCCAACCTCAAGCTGGTTGAAAAAGAGTATGAGAAGATCTCACTGGTTGCTGCTGAAACAACAGTTGGCAAGAAAGCCTTTATGCGGAAATTGATGTTCCAATATCGGGATAGCAAAGATTATGCGACGCTCAAGCCTGTCATTATTGCCTTGAAGCGTGTTGCCAGCCAGAACCAGTTGTCTGAAGTTGAAAACGAATCGATCCTCTATCAGGCCCGCATATGGGTACGAGTCAGTGTTGCTGATGCGGAGAACACACCGAGGCAGGCGACAACAGTTGCTCTGGAGGATTATGCCAGGGTCGCCTCATCCCCCTATCCAGAGCTTGTCGAGCAGGCTTTGAGTGAGGGAAAGTCGACTTTTCAAGCCTATATTGGAAAACTCATCGACGATCAAAAGTGGATGCAGACGGTCGTGATCTGGGAGCGTTTTCCGCAGTTGCGACCTTCAGGCCGTAGTGCTTCCCAGCTTCAGTTCGGCGTTGCCCATGCGCTTCGCATGTTGATGGAGTATGAGCAGTCTGAGGAAATTCTTAGCCAGTTGTATGAGCAGGCCGCCGGAAGTGTATGGGGCCACAAAGTGATGCTGGAACAGGCTCGCTTGTGGCTTGATCGCGGTGATGCCGATGGTGTTAACCGGGTGATGAAGTGGTTAAGCGAACATGAGTTCACGCTCTATCGTCCGGAGATGTTGCTTATTGTGGCTCGTATGCAGTTAAAGCGCGGTAGCGCTTCAGCTGCTTCACAGACCATGGCATCCGTATCCGATTCCGATATTGCCATCGAGGAGCGTGACGAGTACTGGCAGGCGCAGGCCCATATTGCCGAGAAACTCTCTCGTTGGCATGTGGCAGCCCATGCCTGGCGACAGTACGGTGAAACTGAAGGTGCCGATAAAGTAGAGGCGCTGATCCAACAGGCCAATAGTATGTTCAAGGCCAAGGATTATGCTAAGGCAGAGGCGCTTTATGAGGCTGTTCCTGAAACGCAACAGACGGCCGAATGGCGCTATCGGTTCAGTATTTGTCAAATGAATACGGGTAAGAGAACGCAGGCCATCGAGCGTCTGGAGAAGCTCAAGGCAGAGAAGGATGCCGGTATCTATGCATCATTGGCATCACTGGCTCTGGCGGAGCGTCAGGCCGATCAGTTGCTGGAGTCCCATCGATGAGTTCAACACCGCTCTATCTGCTGGCTTTTCCCGATCCATATGAGGCGGAGCTCCGTGTTCAGCTCGGTCGCCTTCTTCCTGAGACAAGGGTGGAGTCCTATCCCGAGGCTCTGGCATCGATCGAACCGGAAGCCGGAGCAATTATCTTTGTCTGGGACAGTGTCACGGTTGCCGGACTGGTTACACGGCTATTCGATCAACAGCCACAGGCAAATATTGTCGTCATGGCTGATCGAGGAGATGCGGATCGGGCTGCTGATCTTATTCGTATGGGGGTGATGGATTATCGCATGATTCCGTGCCCTGATGAGGCGATGCAGATTTATGTTCGCAAGGCAGGACACCAGACAGAGCTGGCTCGTCAGGCAGAGGTGCAGCGGGGCGGCAGCAATATCTTTGTCACTCAGGACATTGAGACCCGTCGCCTGCTTGATCAGGTAGCGCTGATCGCACCTAGCCAGGCCTCCGTGCTTGTTATCGGCGAGTCCGGTACCGGCAAGGAGCGTCTTTCCCAGTATCTGCATCAGTGCTCCAATCGAAAAAACAACGCCTTCATCGCTATCAACTGCGCTGCCATCCCCGAAGGTGTGCTGGAGGCGGAGCTCTTCGGTTATGAGAAGGGGGCCTTCACCGGAGCAACACAGGCCAGGCCAGGTAAATTCGAAATTGCCCATGAGGGCACGCTGCTGCTTGATGAAATTACCGAAATGCCGCTCCATCTTCAGGCCAAGCTGTTGCGTGTGCTGCAGGAGGGTGAAGTTGACAGGTTGGGTGGCCGTAAACCGGTAAAGGTTGATGTGCGTATCATTGCCACCAGCAACAGGGATATCGGCAAGGCCGTTGCCGAAGGGGTATTCCGTCAGGATCTCTACTATCGCCTGAATGTTGTCACGATTCAGTTGCCAGCATTGAGAACCCGTCCAGCCGATATCGCCCCGTTAACAAAGCATTTCCTCGAACGTTTTAGCCAGATGTATGGCAAGGGTGTCCCCATGGTTGATCCGACAGCCTTTCAGGCATTGGCTTCTCACTCATGGCCGGGAAATGTTCGGGAGCTGGAAAACTGCATGCACCGGGCTTTTCTGATGTGTATGGAGGGGAATATTTTACCGGAACATCTCGGCCTTGCCGCAGCTCCCCAGCTGAATAACCAGCATGAGGGTCAGGGTGCTATTCAGGCGGGCATGAGCATACGTGATATGGAGAGGGCGCTGATTGAGCAGACGCTTGAACATGTGAAGGGGAATCGTACGGAGGCTGCCAATCTTCTGGGTATCAGTATCCGCACATTAAGAAATAAATTAAAAGACTATGAATCTGGCACGGCATTTGCTGTTGGTTAGTCAAGCAGGCCGCGAGGGACCCGGCGCGACAACTTAACGTCATAATTTTGACAATGGAGAGCCGGAATGGGAAATACTCTATTTAGCACTGGTTTTTTAAGGCTTGAAGCTGCGGCAAGTGCACGCGAGAGCATGCAGACTGTTCATGCCGGGAACATCGCTAATGCCGACACCCCCAACTACAAAGCTGATACGCGCACCTTTGCCGATTTTCTGGCAGCCAAACAGAGTGAGAGTGGCCTGGCGAAGACCAGTCCATCGCATATGGATATGCTCTCCAGCGGAACCCTGAGAAGTTCAATGAGCACGGTTCAACGCATGGATGGCAACAGTGTTGATCTGCAGCAGGAGATGGCCAACCTGGCCGAGAACCAGATGATGCATGAGCTGAGTCTGCGTATTCTTAAAGGGCGGATCAGCGGCCTCTCTGAAGTGATCAAGGAGGCGGGTAGATAATGGCGAATGAACTCTTCTCCTCCATGCATATCGGTGCATCCGGTATGTCCGCACAGCGATCGCGCATGGATATCGTGGCTGAAAATATTGCCAATGCCGAATCCACACGCACCCGTGAAGGCGGAGCCTACCGCCGTCGTCAGGTGGTTTTTCAGGCTACACCGATAGAGCAACGGTTTTCAGATGTCTTCAAGGGTTCAATGGAACGGGGTGGCAGGCAGTCGGTCAAGGTTGTCGATGTCGCACAGGATCCTCGCCCATTCCGCAAAGTGCATGACCCCGCTCATCCCGATGCCAATGCCGAAGGGATCGTCGAGCTGCCCAACGTCAATATGGTTGAAGAGATGGTGGATATGAATTCTGCCGCCCGAAGCTTCGAAGCCAACGTCACATCTATGGAGGCATCCAAGCGCATGTTTATGAAGTCGCTGGATCTCCTGCGTTAAACGCTGAAACGATTTACGGAGAATTTGATATGAATATTCACGGATACGGAACTCCTGTTCAACCCACACCGGGACAGCAGAACACACAAAAACCGGGCAATTTCGGTGCATTGATCAAGCAGTACACCGAACAGGTCAATACCGAGCATAAAGCCGCTGCAGTCCAGGCTGAGAACCTGGCTGTGAACGGTACCGGCAATGTTGCCGAGACCCTTCTGGCGGTTCAAAAGGCGAGTCTTTCATTCCAGTTGATGCTTTCGGCAAGAAACAAGCTGGTGGATGCTTACCGTGAAGTGATGCGGATGCAGGTATAGGAGTAAGTTATGGCTGATGCACTCACACCCCAACAGGCGCCACGCCAACAGTCGGTGGTAGCAACCGGCTCGCCCATGGATGCCGGAGCAGCTGGAGAACAGGGCGGATTTGCAGCCGTGCAAAATGCTCTGTTCCAGAATCGCAAGCTGCTGCTCTTTGTCGCCAGTGGATTGATGCTGGTCGGTTTCGTCGGGCTAATGCTCTGGTCTGCAGATACTCCTTACCGGGCACTCTATGCGGGAATGAATGAGAAGGATTCGGCTTCTATTGTGGAGATGCTGCAGAAAGAGCACATCCCTTACAAACTGGAAGGATCGGGTACCGTTCTGGTACCGGCGGATCAGGTTTACAGCATTCGCTTGAAACTGGCAGGCCAGGATATGATGCCGGGCAATGGCTCCGGCTTCGAAATTTTTGATAAGAGCAATGAGTTCGGCATAAGTGATTTTACCCAGAAGATTAATCTGCAGCGAGCTCTGCAGGGCGAACTGGCCCGTACCATTGAGGTGTTGCCTCAGGTAACCGCAGCGCGAGTACACCTTGTTCTGCCGAAAGAGTCGGCATTTGCAGAAAGGGATCGAAAGGCAACCGCATCGGTGATGCTACAGCTCATGGGTAGCCAGAGACTCCCCAAGCAGACAGTTATGGCTATCCAGAATCTGGTGGCAGCCAGTGTTCCTGCGCTGGATAAAGGCGGTGTTACCGTGGTTGATTCTTCCGGCAATCTTCTGTCGGCTAATGATGATGAGCAACCCTCCAGTGAAGGACAGACGATGCAGGAGTATCAGATGTCGCTAGAGCGCCGTCTTGAGGATCGGCTGACTACGATGATGGAGCAGGTGGTTGGCAGCGGTCAGGCTGTGGTTCGGGTGACCACCGAAATCAACCGTGAGTATGTCGAGCAGAACAGCCAGCGTTATAATCCTGATGAACAGGTGATTCGCAGTCAGAAACTGATTGAGGAGAACAGAACAGCCAGTGAAGCGATGCCTATGGGAGTGCCCGGAGTGGCTTCCAACACACCGGGTCAGAATACCGGAGCACAGGCGAATAGTGGCACTGGCACATCGCCAGGTGAAAGGGCCAATCGTAGTGAGAGCATGAACAATTACGAGATCAGCTCAACCTCGGAGCATAAGGTGATCCCATTCGGTGAAGTCAGCAAGCTATCCGTTGCTGTGATTGTTGGCGGAACAGTTACCAAAGATGATGCCGGTGTTGAGACCTTTGTGCCGCGTGACAAGGCTGAGCTGAAGAGTCTGCGCACACTTGTTGAACGGGCAATCGGCTACAATGAAGATCGCGGCGATACGGTCGAGATCCAAAGTATGCCACTGCTGGATATATCCAGCAGTGCTGATGCTTCAGCTTTGGAAGATGCAGCCAGCAAGGCGTTCTATCTCGAGGTGGCACGTTATGGGGTGGCCGGACTGGCCCTACTGTTGATGGCATGGTTTCTTCTTCGCCCGCTTTCTCAGCGCCTTTCAAGCAGCACCTCAGAGGCTAATGAAGGGGCCGGACGTGCATTACCATCACTCTCTGATGAGGCTTATGCCCGTCTGGAACAGATGGAGCGGGCTCGCAGCGCGGTGATTACCAATCCGGAACGTGCCAGTAAAGTGCTAAGTCAGTGGGTGGGTTCATGAGTCGAGCAAAACAGGATTTAACCGGTGAGGAGAAGGCGGCTATTCTGCTGTTCGCCTTGGGTCCAGAAGCGGCAGCGCCGATTGTACAGGGTCTTGATGATCTTACGCTGACTCGGTTAAGCCGGAGAATGTCCGAACTGGGAAAGATCGAGGTGGAGACCTTGAACAAAGTGCTCAACGAATATCTGGAGATGCATGAATCGGATGATCCGATGTATCACAGTGACCGCAGTAGTGTGACCGACCTTCTTCACTATGCGATTGAGCAGGATCGTGCGCAGCAAATTCTTGATAATCTCGATAAGCCGAGAACATTGACCGTTTGGGAGAAGCTTTCCCGTATTAATCCGGTTGTGATTAAATCTTATATTGAGGCAGAGCACCCTCAGACTATCGCACTTATCCTGGGGAATATTGATGCATCCGTGGCCAGCCATGTGATCGCTCTGCTGGATGAAGAGATCCAGATGTCGGTTGTGATGCGGATGTCTAAAATCGAAACCGTTCCGCAGGAGCTGGTGCGCGATATTGAAGAGACACTGGAGAAGGAGCTGGCAGAAGCCACCGGTAGTTCCGGCATCAGTTTCGATGGCATGGTAAATGTGGTGGAGATTCTCAAGGGCCTCGATAAGGATGTTTCCAAACCGCTGCTGGAGCGCCTTGAACAGAAGGATGAAGAGCTGTTCTCCCAGGTGGATAAACTGCTGCTTGTCTTCGAAGACCTGCTCGAACTTTCCGATCGCGATATCCAGACCATTCTCAAGCACGTTTCATCCGATGAGCTGGTTAAGGCACTTAAAGGTGCACCTGATGAACTGGCCGAACGATTCTTCGGCAACATGTCTTCCCGTGCAGCTGAAATCATGCGCGAAGATATGCAGGTGATGGGTCCTTTGAAGCTGGCCGATGTTGAGGAGAGTCAGCAGAGCATTCTCAGGGTGGTACGAAAACTGGATGAAGATGGTTCGATCACACTGACAGCCACCGATGACATGGTCTGAAACGATGTCTCGTCTTACACCACTACCCATTGAGATACTCGAAGGCGTTTCAAAACCCGCATCAAAGTCACCGTTTCCGGTATTCGGTGCAGCTCCAGCATCGACACCGGGCGTTACCGCTGCGCAAATTACCGGTTCTGAAGTTCAGCGGATGGATCAGCTGGAGCAGATGCTGAAAGATGCTCAGGGTCGTGCCGAGATAGTTGAGAGAGAGGCCTATGACAAGGCTTATGTGGCTGGCGAAAAGGCCGGCCTAGCGCTTGGCGAAAAACGTGCAGAGCAGATTGTTGAGGCGATGGAAGAGTGTCTCAAACGGGCTGAGAATGAGTCCGCAGCCATGCGTCAGAGCTGTGTGGATGCCATCGTGGATATCTCCCAGTTGGTCGTCGAGCAGTTGGTCGGCGAACTTCTTGATCAGCAGAAAGAGACCCTGTTCAAGGCAGCGAAACGTGCTGCCGAGCAGCTGCCGGAAGTGGCGTCACTGAAGGTGGCTGTGAGTCCTGATGACTTGCAGACATTTGAACGTTTGATGCAGGAGGAACGCCCTGACTGGCGTCTTTATGCTGATCCCTCCATTGCGGCTGGAACCTGTCGTCTCGTCTCCAAGCATCAGGATGCTTTTGTCAATCCGATCCAGGCGGTTGCCGATAGTATTCGTCATATTCGCGTTGCCCTTCATGGTGGCTCGATCTATGCCGGCGATGAAGCAAAGGACAGCGAAAACCCGGATCCTTCATGAGTGGTAAGATTGTCAGCCCGCTATGGGATGAGGGTCGCCGGGATTCGCTTCTGAACGCTCTGAAACACAGGAATCCATACCCGGTTCGTGGTCGTGTGCATAAGGTTCTCGGCCCCATGATCGAGGCTGCCGGCCTGCAGACCAGTATCGGCTATGCCTGCGATATCGAGTGCACATCGGGAGGCACGATTGAAGCCGAAGTGGTGGGGTTTCGTGATGAACGAACACTGTTAATGCCGGTAGGAAGCATTCGGGGCATGGCTCCCGGTGATACGGTCTGTCCCCGCGCTGTTCCCCCATCCGTACAGGTCAGCGAACATCTGTTGGGACGGGTGATTAATGCGCTTGGCGAACCGATTGATGGAAAGCCGATGGTGCCGGCCGGGGCATCTCTGCCGCTCTATGGTAAGCCGCTGAATCCCTACGCTCGTCATGTTATTGACACCCAGATGAAGTTGGGCGTACGTGTGATGGATGCCTGTTTACCGATGGGATGGGGTCAGCGCATGGGGCTCTTTTCCGGCGCCGGTGTAGGTAAGAGTATGTTGATGGGGATGCTGGCCAGAAATTCGGATGCTGAAATCAATGTGATTGCACTGGTGGGTGAAAGAAGTCGCGAGGTGCGCGAGTTTCTGGATGTCTCCCTCGGTGAAGAGGCTCTCAAGCATAGTATCGTGGTGGTGGCGACATCGGATATGCCACCGGTTCTTCGGGTGCGTGCCGCACTGTTGGCAACCACCATTGCCGAAGCCTTCCGCGAGCGTGATAAACGAGTGCTGCTGATGATGGATAGCCTGACCCGCTTTGCTCAGGCCCAGCGTGAAATCGGTCTGATGCTGGGTGAACCTCCGACCAGTAAAGGTTATACCCCGTCATGTTTTACCGCCCTGGCGGAGCTTCTTGAAAGGGCCGGCCCAGGGGAGAGCAGTGGAGACATCAGCGCGCTCTATACCGTGCTGGTTGAGGGTGATGACCTTTCAGCTGATCCGGTTGCCGATGCTGCCATGGCCATTCTTGATGGTCATGTTGTGCTTGAGCGGAGGCTTGCGGAACAGGGCCACTATCCGGCTATTAATCTGCTTCGAAGTATCAGTCGACTGGAGAATCAACTGGCTACTCCAGAAATGCTTAATGCGGCACGATCCTTGCGTAGGGATTTAGGACTGTATGAGCGAATGGAGGATATGATCAATATGGGCGCGTATGAGAAGGGCACCAATCCGGAACTGGATCGTGTGATTTCACGCATACCGCACATGTTGAAATTCCTTCAGCAGGATGCCGAAGAGAAGAGTGATAAAAGGCGTTCACAGGAGCGATTGATGCAGCTGATGTCTGCGATTGATGTGGCTGATCAGATTGCCGGGGGTGCAGCATGAGCATGTCGCCCCACGAAGTTCTCGCCAAACTGGCCGGGCATGAACGTGAGCGTGCCGAAGAGGCGCTCAGTGCCATGGCGGCCAAACGTCTTGACCTGCAGAGCAGGCGAGAAGAGGTGATGGCTTATCTGCAACAGCTCCAGCAGCAACGTGAGCAGGTGTTGAAAGGGGGTACTCAGGCCTCCATGCTGCTGATGATGGATTCAGCGATGGACGAGCAGCATGAGCGTATTGAAAAGATCATGAAAGCTCTTCAGAGAGTCGAAGAGCAGGAGCAACTGCTGATCCAGGGGTGGATTGCTGCCAACCAGAAAAACAAGATTCATGAAAAGATGCAGGATGCATCGAACAGAAAAGAGAAACGGATTCAGGATCGCCGCGATCAACAGGGGATGGATGATATGTGTGCGGCTCGTAATCGACAGGAGATGAAAGTCTGATGAAACGTTTTCTACTTCCTTCACTGCTCATATTGATGACGAGCATTGCTGTGGCACGTGTCGGCATGACATGGATGGAGAGGAGTGCCTCTTTGCAGGTCGTAGCTGAAAATCAGGAAGGCGAGAGTTCGGTGGCTCTGATCGAAGATATCGGAATGGATGGTGCCGCTGCCATGCAGGCATTGGGCGATCATCTTATCCCATCGGCGGAGGCTGCCGCCTCCATGGCTATTGCTGAAGAGTCATTCAGTGCTCCTGCGGAACGGGAGTTGCTTGAGTCGCTTCGATCAACCCGCGAAAAGCTGACGGCCATGGAAAAGTCACTTGGCGAACGTGAAAAAGAGGCAGAGGCTGCCGAGAGCAAGGCTGCTGAGCGTATTGTGGAGCTTGAGAAACTCGAAGCCCGTATACAGGAACTTCTGCTGCAGGAAGAGAGTATCAAGTCCAAGAAGATCAAGCGGCTTACAGCTGTCTATGAGGGGATGAAGGCGGAAAAGGCGGCCCCGGTTATCGCTAAAATGGAGCTTTCAACTGTGGTGAAGATGTTCCTTCGTATGGATGAGAAGCAGGTTGGAAAGATCCTCTCATTCCTGCCTCCGGAAAAAGCCGTTACCATCAGCCAGGCGCTCACCAGACAGATAAGTAAAGTAAATCCATGACGCCCGGCGTCTTCGTGGAAGAGGAACATCCATGAAACAGAGAAAATTAGATAAGCCACTGATTTATCATCATCTTGAATGGGTGCTGATGCATCCGCGTTTTGCTTTTTTGATGATTGTATTGATTGCCCTCTCATTCAGTCACAATCAGTTGCTGGCAGCAGTTCTATTCGCCGTCTTCGCAACCGAAATCGCTCTTCGCATTGCCATTATGCGGCACAAAATCAAGACCAATCCCTATCGGACATCACTGAACCGAAAGCTTGATATGTTGTTCCTGACACTTGATATCATCGGTGTGGCCTCACTGCTTATTACCGTGTTTGATGTTCAGGTTGCGGCTGAGAATGCCACGCTGGTCCGGCTATTCCGGGCTTTCTATCTAATGCGGACACTGCGCGTTTTCCGTTATATTGACCTGCAGAGTGCCATGTATTCACCGACTTACGGCATGTTTATCTCGCTGGTGGTGCTTCTCTCCTTCTTCTCTGAGGGTACGTTGCTGTGGGTTGTGATTATCTTCTTTGCCGTCGAATTGATTATCCGTTTCCTGATTCTGCAAAGTATGAAGAAACATACATCCAAAAATGAACAGAGAATGGAGTGGATCTACTGGTGGATTGATGTCATTGCCACCATTGTGATGATTCCGGGCATGCACCTGATTCCATACGGTGCAGCTCTGCGTATGTTGCGACTAATCCGCCTGCTCAGACCGTGGCTGGTGATTGTCAGAAACCTTCGTGATGTGATGCATGAGGGGCAGTACATGCAGGAGATTAACCTGATTGTGCTGATTCTTGCGGTGATGTCGATTGGTGGCGGTGTGGTTGCCCAGTACCTGATCGGGGACTTTGACTATACTCAGGATGGTACGATGCAGGCCGAGGATCATACGATGCTGGCCCGAATATGGTTCGCATTCCGAATCCTGACCGATCCGGGTAATATTGTACTTTATCCAGAGAACAACACCCTTATCCTTATTTCTGTGATGTCGATTGTAATCGGGCTGTTTGTGCTCGCCTTCTTTATCGGTATTGGTGCCAACATTGTTTCCGAACTGATGGTGAAGCTGAGAAACGAGCGTCTGAATGTCGCCAATCACATGGTAATGATTGGCTGGAATAGTGTTTCTCCCTATGTTGTAACCCAGCTGCGAATCGTGGCTGAGCGAAGCTTTACCAAATTGAAACTGGTTCTTCTCGGTGAGGAGAACAAAGCTCCTGAGGAGTTACTGGTGGAAAAGTGGGTCTCCTACCGCTGGGGTAAACTGCAGGAGGTCGATTCGCTGCGCCGGGTTAATCTTGGTGTGGCCCGCCAGGCGATTGTTAATGCGGCCGATGGCGATTCAGAGGCCGAAAGTCTGGCCCAGAATTTCTTCAAACTGCTGGCAATTCGTAAGGTGAATCCCAACATCTACCTTAACTACACCATGCCGGGCATGGCCAACCCGAAACTCGACAGCCACCATCACCTGTTGCAGGTGGGTTGGGACGACAGCGATTTCTATAACAAGCCGACAGTGGTGCTTTCCCAGGCCGACTTCAGGGCCAATATGTTTAAGAATATCCTCAGCTATAAAGATTTTGATCAGGTAATGACCCGATTGATGGTGCCGGAGAGAACCGAGGAGTCAGCCCTTCAGATTGCCGAGTGGAGCAGTGAGCTTCAGTTAGTTGATGGTGAGGTGATGATTGCGTCCCCCGATCGTAAGCATCAGGCGCCACTCTTCGATGTGGCCGCCCACTTGTTGGTGCGGGGTGTTACCTTTGTCGGTGTTTCGGATGAGAAGGGTGTTTGCCATCCTCTCTATGCTCTGAATGTTTTCGACTATCCGCTGAAGATTACCAGTGTGATGGGTGTGGCTCTCGATCAAAATGCGCTCTGTGATGAGTTGCTCTACGTCATTCGTCATTACGAGAAAGATGCCCGAGTCGATAATGGACATGCCCTGTTTCCTGTGAAGCGGGTGGAGAGAAAGAGAGAGCTGACCGTGTTGATTATGGGATGGATTGGAAGTCTGCCGCTTCTTCTGAAACGTCTTTTGGATGAGTATGACTCAGTTCATGTACGTATGATTGATGACTTGACCGAGGATGAGCGTATTGATCAGCTGGAGTATCTGGAACGACGGGTTTGCACCATGGAGAATGCCTGCGATCGGATTCATGTCACTGTCGAGCGTTGGAACTACTCCAATATGAATCCGCTTCGCGGCTATATGGAAGGTGTGGATCAGATTGTCCTGTCACGCCCGCTTCATATGAGTAGCGATGCCTATGCGGTCATTGCCACGACGCTCTCGCATATGATCACCATTGTGAAAGAGTCCGGCGACAAGCCTGAAATCTTCCCAGTGCTTAATGACAGGCGTGAGGCAAGGTTGCTACAGGAAGAGCTGGATCGCTTCTCAGTACCGACCGAAATTCACATCATTGTTCCCAATGAGTTTTATGGTACTTATGTAGCCCATACCAGCTATCACATGTACACCTCCGAGACACCGGAAGTCTATGAGATGCAGCGTACACTGAGGCATACCATTGATGATCTGATGGGTGATGTGGGTGAGAGCGATGCCATGAATTTGGAGACACTGGTGGTTGAAAGCGAGTTGCCGGAAGACCCTTCCTTACTCTATGCCAATCTTCTTAGGCAGGGGTATATCTGGCTCGGCTATCGCCTGAACCAGCCTTTTGTATGGAGTGATCCGCTTCAGGAGAGCATTCGTCATCTCTTCCCTCGTCATGAAGATTTCAGCTGCTTGCGGCAGAATGAAATTATCATCAATCCTTACGGCAATCCGGTCTCCCGCCGTTCATGGACCGACTACCGGGAAGAGATTGCCGAGTTGATCGTCATCGCGGAAGATATTTCCTCATAAGGGGAAATATCTTCCTGTGCGTCCCAACTTAAACTTACTTAAGTGCTTGAAAAATAACATTTAATCATTTGGCCTTCTTCATGCTCTTAGTTGTGCATGATAGAACAAACAGTAAACCCACAGGCAAGTGTTGCCGGTCTCAAGGGGCTCGGCACAAAAGGCGGTAAAACTGCAACGGCTGGCCTCTTCGCTAAGTTCATGGCGGCGTTTCAGGCCCAGATCAAGCAGGGTTCAAAATCATCATCACTTCTCTCTCAAGCAATAAAAGAGGCTGGCACACAGGGCGAAGGTGTAGCCCATCTCGCAGTCGCCAAGAAGGGTGTGGCCGGATCGACAGTCGAGGCTAAAGCTTCAGCGATGATTGCCTCAAAATGGAATCGTGCCGAGGTATCGGAGTCGGATGGAACGGCTTCAACCATGGAGTCACTGATTGCTGCCGGTTCCGGCAAAGCCAAGCCCGACAAAGAACTTAAAGACGAGCTTTTTTCTCACTTTAAAGCAGGCCAAATCCAGCATGAGGCAAAACAGAACAGTATCAACTCCACTGAAGAGGAGGCGATCGCCGTGGTTGGGCTTGTTGAGCCGTTAGTGTTGCAGAATCAGAAAGAGGTTAATAAAGAGAGCGCCTTGCATCGCTCTGCTGAATCAGAATCGGATGAGTCCGGAAAGAACGTGGCAAAGCATCTGTTCGCCGCTTCCAACCAAAGTAAAATGGGTGTTGCCGACAAGAGTCAGAAACTGCTCGTAGAAGCGGGAAGTCCAGGCGCATCCCGGCCGGTTATTGAGGACCTGACAGCCGATGAGTGGCTGGCCGGCCATGTTCGGAAACCGGTCGCTATGGAGCTTACCGGTAAAGCCGTCAGAGCCTCTACAGGTGAGGCCGGCGTGTCGGATAAGGGTTCTCGATTTGTTGATGTTGGCTCTAAAGCTGACGCCTTCTCTGAGGCTGTGAAGGCGGGCGCAAACAGAGCAGAGGGCTTTAAACAGGCGCAGCCTGCTCAAGCATCAGGCCAGACAGGATCAACCGTGCTTGCAGATAGTGATCTGCAGGAGCAGAACATATCCAGAGGCGGTCTGCAGCAGCCGGGGGTCCAGGCGGCCGACAGGACAGCACGAACTCATCAGGAGAGCGCCAGTGTTCGGCAGGATCAGGCAGAGCCTGTAGTCAATGTTGCCGCTCAGGCAAGGGGACGTGCGCCGTCCCACTTCCAGCAACTCCATGCATCACAGCCCCAGGCAGGCGCTGTTGAGAAGTTTTCAGCTCAGGGAAATGAATTTGGCAGCGGCACATCGCAGCAGGATTTGAACAGTGGTAGCCAGCAATCCGACACGCTTCTGGCTGACAGCTCAAAACTTGATTCCAAAGGAGCAAGAGGGGCGGACTTCGCTTCACAGTTGCATTACAGGACAGCGCAGGTTTACAAGCCTGCTGAAGCGATGATCGAAATTGCTCGCTCGGCCAAAGATGGCTCAATGAAATTGGAGATGCAGTTGGAGCCGGCCCATCTGGGTAAGGTTCAAGTAACGCTGCAGAGTGATGCGGGTAAGCAGCTTCAGGTTCACATTGCTGTTGATCAGGCAGCTTCCCGTCAGGTGATCGAACAGCATCTGCCGCAGTTGCGTGCAGCGCTGGCTGAGCAGGGGCTGGATCTGGGGCACTTCTCGATGGATATGAATTCCCAGGGTGGCCAGGAGGGAACAGGCCGACCAGAGAGCGGCGCATTCAGTGAGTTTGCAATCAATGGCAACACAGTTGAGGGATCTTCGGAGTCGGTCACCCGACTTGGAGTGAACAGGGCTGATTCCGGCCATATAAGTATTCTGGCATAGGAGATAGAGATGGCTTTAGCAGTTACAGCCCCCGCAATTGGACCGGCAAATGCGAATCTGAAAGGAGGTGCACAAAACCAGGATATTGGCGATAAGCAGATATTCCTGAAGCTGCTGGTGGCTCAGATGGAGAATCAGGATCCGCTAAACCCGAGTGATCCGACCCAGATGTCGGCTCAATTGGCACAATTCAACATGGTTGAACAGCAGACCAACACCAACAAGCTTCTTGAACAGTTGGTTGCCAACCAAACCGGCGGCACGACCGATTCGGCAGCCAATTATCTTGGCAAGATGGTGACCGTGAATCAGAGCCGGGTCGACTACAACGGCACGCCACAGAGTTTTGCCATCGATTTGGGTGGCAACACCATGCAGAACTATGTGGTGGTTTATGATCCGAACGGAGCACCGGTGCGCACCATGGCACTTGGCTCACTTCCGGCCGGAGTCCATCAACAGAGTTGGGATGGCATGACCGATACCGGTATTCAGGCAGCACCCGGTAGTTACGCCATTGAGGTGATTTCGGTAGATAATCAGGGGACCGATGTTCCTGCAATAGTTCAGCGCTCCGGCGTGGTTGATGCGGTCCGCATGAGCCCCTACGGCGTGCAGTTGATGGTGGGTGGTACACCCGCAACGCTTTCGGATGTCACCGAGGTCCGATTGTAATTTATTTTAACGGGCTGGTGCCCGTACGGGTGGCCCGGTAACAGGACACTCATAAGGTTTAATAAGAAAAGGAGAATAATCATGGGTATTTATAACGCACTCTTTACAGGTTCCAGTGGCCTTTCAGCGTTTGGTGAGGCGGTTCGAGTGATCGGTGACAACATCGCCAACGTGAACTCACTGGGTTTTAAAGCACAGAATGTGGTCTTCTCCGACGTGC
Organism: Mariprofundaceae bacterium; assembly: GCA_050301755.1. GTDB lineage: Bacteria > Pseudomonadota > Zetaproteobacteria > Mariprofundales > Mariprofundaceae > WSZY01. The sequence goes on along the minus strand of JBNKZS010000005.1, from coordinate 21,180 downwards.
TTTCACAGACCGTCGGTGTAACCCGTTCGAACATCGCCAACCAGGTAGGTAACGGTGTGCGAATCGGTCAGATCACAAGAGATAATTCACAAGGATCGATTCAGAACACCTCAAATCCGACCGATATGGCAATTAACGGACGTGGTCTGTTTGCCTTGAGAAACACGGCCAGTAATGAGACCTTCTACTCTCGGGCCGGAGCCTTCTTCCTCGATAAAGATTCCAATCTGATCGATGGCCAAGGTTTTGTGGTTCAGGGTTGGGCGACCAATACGGCGGGAGCCGCAGTTGGTAATGTCACTGACATCACCTTCGGCAATCTGGCTGCCCAGGCACAGGCAACCACGGTCATTAATCCGGGTGTAACCTTGGACTCCAATGCGCTTCCATTTGCAGCTGGTAATGCATTTGACCCTAACAATGCGGGCACTTACCACTATAAGTCTGAGGTGAATGTTTTTGACTCTCTGGGTCAGACCCATGCAGTCACACTCTACTTTACCAAAACCGCCGCTAATTCATGGCAATGGCAGGCCGGTGTAGATGGTGCAGATGTAGTCGGTGGTATACCGGGCGAGCCGGTGATCATTGGTAATGCTGCAAGCAACTTCAATGTAACCAATGCCGATCCGGCTGCGGTTACTACTGCGGGTGGTGTGGCCGCAACCGTTGGCGCCGTAACAGATAATGCGACTCAGGTGGCAACTGTTGCTGGTGCATCGGCATTCTCAGCACCTTCGACAGCAACATTCACCGTTACATCAACTGACGGGGCTGGTGGCTATACTGTGACCAATGATGTTGCAGTTTATAATCCTGCTACCGGTGCTGTGCTTCTGGCTGCCGGAACTGTAAGTACCGGAGCCGCGTTTACCGCTGCAACCGGTTTGACAGTGACCATCGGTACTAACGCAGCAGCAGCAGGTGAGACCTCTACATTCTCAACTGCAACACTCGGCTCAACAACGACAGCTTCTCCGCCGGCGACTGGCGCAGCAGGTGTGGGAGCATTCCCGAATGGAACGCAGATCTCTGCGGCAACCACCTTCTCGTCCAATGTTTATATCAATGGCACACTGGTGTCAGCAGGTACAAGCGTGGGTGCGGCTCTGGGTGGGTCGGTCACTGTTCAGAACAGTGAAATTCCAGCGGGAACCACCTTGACGGCAGGTAACATGATAACCAATCCGGCGGCTAATCAATTGGTTTTCGGTACCAATGGTGAGCTGGTAACCGAAGTCGGTCCAGGTATCATCTTCCCATGGAACAGTGCTGCAGCCAGTACTATCGGTTTTGACTTTGGTCAGGCAACCACAACGGATCAGCAGGGCGTAACCGGTGTGGGCTTGAATGGCACGGTTCAGCTGGCCGGTTCGTTTGCGACCCGACAGATGACCCGAGATGGCTTTACCTCGGGCTTCCTGGATAAGCTTGAGACAGATTCAACCGGTCGAATCTTCGGTGTTTTCACCAATGGACAGCGTCGTTCGCTCTATCAGGTGGCGCTGGCCAACTTCCCGAACAGTTCGACGCTGACCAGTGTCGGTAACAATCTGAAGCAGGAGACGATCTCATCCGGCACGCCGGTTCTGGAAAAGCCCGGTAATGGTGGTATGGGATCAATTACCCCCTATGGTCTGGAGCAGTCCAATGTCGATCTTGCCGGTGAATTTGTGAAGCTGATCGTGGTGCAGCGTGGTTACGAGGCCAACTCGAAGACCATTATGACGACCGACCAGATGCTCTCTTCACTGATGCAGATCAAGCGGTAATTAACCGGATTGGCGGGTAGATAGATCTCCTTCCTCTCTACCCGCTACAGGTTAATTCGATGTCGAAGGCGCAGTTTGGGAACATGCTGCGCCTTCATTTTATTAAGAAGCGGGTCTTTAAAGTTGTAATGATAATTAGCACGCTTCTTGCTAAAGATGGTATAATCAAAAGTGATTCAATTTCTTCTCTAGGAGGGATCCGTGGATATCGCAACTCTTATAGGCCTTGTTGCCGCATTCGGTCTGGTTCTTTTTGCCATCGGCAGTGGCATTCCAAGTTTCATTGACCCGCCATCGATCATGATTGTGGTGGGGGGCACCTTTGGCGTGATTATGATTGCCTATCCGTTGAATGCCGTGATTGGTCTTATCGGCATTATCATTAAGACATTCATGTATAAAACTGAATCGGGTCAGGAAGTGATCGCTGAGCTTGTCGAACTGTCTCAGGTGGTTCGAAAGGATGGAATCCTGGCTCTAGAGAGCAAGGTCGGAGATATCGAAAACCAGTTTATGGCCAAAGGGTTGCAGATGGCGATCGATGGTCAGGAACCGGGTGATATCGAAGAGATTCTCTACATGGAGATGGACAAGGTCTCGGATCGCCACAACAAGGGTGCGGACATGCTTACCGCTCTCGGCACCTTTGCACCTTCAATGGGAATGATTGGAACGCTGGTGGGTCTGGTGCTGATGCTGCAGAACATGTCAGACCCATCATCCATTGGCCCTTCGATGTCGATTGCACTGTTGACGACTTTCTACGGCGCATTGATGGCAAACATTATTTTCCTGCCGATGGCGGGCAAGCTGAAAGCAAGAAGCAAGGACGAGCTTCTTGTTCATGAGATTATTCTGACAGGGGTTCAATCCCTTGTGGCGGGAGAAAACCCGCGTGTCATGGAACAGAAACTGCTCGGTTACCTGCCACCGAAAGAGCGTCAGTCTGCGTTTGATTAACGGGGCAGATTGAGTTTTAGCCATGGCCAAGCGCGATAAAAAACCGAATCCTATCGATCGTCCAAAGGACATCGGGGCAGCACTGTTTCTGGAACTGATGATGCAGATGCTGGCATTTTTTATCCTTCTGACATCGCTGGCTGTCATTGTTGAAGATAAGCGTCTGGCTGCTCTCGGTTCTCTGGCTGGCACGTTCAGCCCTCTTCCGAAGGGCGCGAACCTCTCCAAGGGCGAAGGCCCGGCTATGCCGACGCGTGAAATTGTCGATGGCAGCAGGGCACCCAAAAGAACCGCCAAAGAATTGACGGAGGTTGCCAAGATGTTGGGTATGGAGGGAGCCATGCATATCCTTCCTCTGGATAAAGATAAGGTGCGGATCCGTTTTCCGGACTCGATTGCGTTTGCCCCGGGGGAGGTTGAAGTGACCCCGGCAATGATTCCTCTTCTCGATTCGATGGCGACCATCTTCCGGAAGCCCGAAGTGATCGAGATTCGTATCGAAGGGCATACCGATGCCACGCCGGTCAGTGGATCCCTCTATCCATCCAACTGGGAGTTGTCGGCTGCCAGAGCGATGAGTGTGTTCCATGCATTTGCTGAACGGGGTATTGCCAATGGTATCATGATTGCAGCCGGAATGGGCGGCATGCATCCTGTTCCGAACCAGCCCACGATGGATCGAAGGGTCGAGATTACTCTGAAATTCCGTCCTGTGACGTCTCATCCAGATAGCAAAGTCAGGGGATCATTCAAGGCACCTCAACGTCCGGCTGTGGCTCCGCCAAAGGGATTCTGATGGCCAAGCGTAAAAAGAAACATGAAGTGACATATAAGCCTGATCCGGAGGCCTGGATGACCACCTTTGCCGACCTGGTCAGCTTAATGCTCACTTTTTTCATTCTGCTGGTATCTATGTCGACTCTTGATAAGACAGGTCTTGCAGATATCTCAAGCTATTTCCAGAAAGCGGTTTCGGTATTGAATGCGGGCACAAAGACAGAGCTTCATATTATTCCACCGGTAGAGCTCCAGAAGCTCGTTACGCCCCGTGAGTTGATGCTGGCCATGCGTCAGAATAGTCACGCTGTTTTAAAAAATAGCACGCTTCAGCACAAGGTGAAGACAGTCATTATCAAGGATCGTCTCTACCTTCGAATCAGTGATTCAATCCTCTTTGACGAGGGTTCTGCCGAGTTGAAACCGGAGCATGTCAAAGCACTGAAGCGGTTGGCGAAGATGCTGGCTTCACTGCCTGGACGAATCAGTGTCGATGGACACTCGGATAACACGGGAGTGAACGAGAAAAGTGATTATCCGGATCCTTGGAGTCTTACGCTCGCCAGAGCGGCATCAGTCTTGCATATCCTTGAGGACGAGGGCGTAAGTCCGAACCGGCTGTCATTGGCCGGGTATGGCCCATCAAGACCTGTTTCGACCGATGCGACCCCGTTTGGGCGCGAGCGCAACAGGCGAGTTGAAATTGTTGTATATAAATAGAGCCCGACGACGCGAGTCACTCGGACAGGAGGAATAGAATGGCAGATGAAGAAGATAAAAAAGAGGCAACCAAATCTTCAGGGGGACTGCTTCAGATCGTCAATCTGGTCCTGCTTCTGCTGGTTTTGGCCGTGGGAGGCTTTATCGCCTGGAAAATGATGCAGATGGATCAGCCAGCCGACCCATCCGCTCAGGATGCAGTTCAGACTGAGCAGACAAAACTTCCCGAGGTGGAAGCTGAAGACCCGGATGCGCCACCAGTGTTCATGGAGATCGAGGATATCACGGTTAATCTGGCCGATGTCGAGGAGAGCAAGTTTCTCCGGGCTAAAATAAAGCTTGAGGTTCGCAACGAAGATGCTCAGGCCAAAATTGAAGCCAACATGGTCAAGGTGATGGATCTGGTGATCACGCAGCTTTCCAGCAAGCGGTTTGAGGAGATTCGAACACCTCAGGGGAAATATGCCCTGAAAGAGGATCTGACCTATCGCCTTAACAAGCTGATCGGTGGCAAACCGGTCAAAAACCTCTATTTCACGGACTTCGTCTCGCAATGAGTTCTGAAGAGCCGGTAAATGCCTCAACTGCAGGTGAGAACAAGCCTGTTCTTGAGCCGGAGGAAATTGATGCGCTGATGGCAAGCATGGCTCCGGATGAACAGGCCGAAGCGATGTTTGCATCACTCCCTCCCTTGCCACAGCCGCAATCAATCGAAGCTTACGACTTCAGTGGAAGTGGTGATGCCGGGCCCGGAAAATATCCGCTTTTTATCAATGTTCAGGAGCGACTTGTCGAGGCGATGGATGAGCAGTGGGAGGATATCTTCAAACGTGAGATTACCATCACCAATGAGTCGATGTCCCAGATGAGCTATCTGGATATCATCGGCAAGGAGACCTCCAGAGTCTATTTCGCTTATTCGGTAGAGGGGCATGGCCGTATGATGGTGACCTTCGATACCTCGCTGATTGTCGCATATGTCGATGCCATGCTGGGCGGAAGCGGTGAAGCTTATGGAAACACCCATGAGGCACTATCTCCGGTAGAGCATCGGCTAGCAGAACGAATCGCCAGCAGTTTGGAAAAGTTACTTGAAGACAAATGGAAACCGGTTCATGAGATGGACTTTCACCTTTTCAAACTTGAGACCGACCCCCAGTTCCTCTCAGTCGCAGGGTCAAACGATGATTGCTTCGTGATCGAATTTGAGGTCAAGCTGGATGAAAACATGAAGGGAACATTCTCACTCTGTTATCCCCGCGCATTTCTTGAGCCGATCCTCGATAATCTTCGTTCAACGGTGAGTGACGATGCTGTGGCTGTAGATGAAGAGTGGGAAGCGCAGATCGGGCGCGCTATGGAATCTGTTCCACTGTCGATACGTGTTGAGTTGGGAAAGTGTACGATGGATATTGGAAAGTTCTTGAAACTCTCTCCCGGTGATCTCCTGCCCCTGAGTAAGGGGGAGCAGGAACCCGCCGTTCTGTGGGTCGGGTCTATGCCGATGTTTGAAGTGATGGCGGGAAGTCAGGATGGCAAGTTGGCCATAGAAATTATGAATGATTGTAATCATGGAGGTGCATCATGAGCGATGCGACTGATCAGGGTGTTGCCGCCGAAGCGAGTGCAGGCAGCCAGAAACCAAATCTTGAAGCGATTATGCATGTACCACTTGAGGTGAGTGTTGAGCTTGGGCGGGTTGAGTTACCACTGCATGCGGTGGCAAGGCTGCACCGCGGCATGGTGGTCGACCTGAAGAAAGAGGCCAATGCTGAAGTGGAGATACTGGCCAACGGGCGCGTCTTTGCGCGTGGCGAGGTGGTTTCCGCAGACGGGAAGCTGGGTGTTCGCGTTGTTGAAGTGGTTCCTCCCGGCGAAAGAATTCGCAGTCTCGGCTAATTCTCAAGGCCTATCGTGCAGGATAACTTCTTTATACTGATGCTGCAGTCCGTGGCGGCACTGGCTTTGGTGCTGGCAATCTTTGCCGGCATGGTCTGGGCTCTCCGAAAGCTGCAGTTCCGCCAACTTCCGAAAGGAGAGGCAGCTATGCGCGTGGTGCAGCGTCTGGCTATTGATACCCGCCACAGTGTCGTAGAGATCGATCACCATGGGAAACGTTACCTGTTGGGCGTTTCTCCATCAGGTATCACGACCATCTCCGGTTCAATGCAGCAGGGAGAAGATATGATGGATGAGTCCAGCGAGGTGAATCATGTCGCTTCGACTTAGCTCGGCGCTGGCACTGCTGCTTTCGCTGATTCTCTTTTCGGATATGGCAGTAGCAGCCGATATTCCGACACTATCGATCAGTCTTGGAGATTCGGAGGATCCAAACGACTGGTTTACCGGGTTGAAGATCATCGCCTTTATGACGGTGCTGGCTCTGGCGCCTTCCATCCTCATTATGATGACATCCTTTACACGTATTCTGGTGGTTTTTGCTTTCCTGAGACAGGCACTGGGGACACAGCAGAGTCCGCCAACCCAGATTCTGATCGGCCTGGCTCTCTTTATGACCGTCTTTATCATGATGCCTGTCTGGCAGAAGATCGATAGCGAGGCACTAACCCCTTACCTGAATGAAGAGATCAAGCAGGCTGATGCGGTGGAGAAGGCTGCTGCACCCCTGCGCTCATTTATGCTGAAACAGACCCGGGAAGATGACCTGCTTCTCTTTATCGGTGCAGCGCGCATGGAGAGGCCGGAGAAAGCCGAAGAGACACCAATGCATGTGCTGATCCCTGCTTTTGTTATCAGTGAGCTAAGAACAGCTTTCGAGATTGGATTTTTGATCTATATTCCTTTTGTGGTTCTCGACCTGGTGGTGGCCAGTGTGCTGATGAGTATGGGTATGATGATGTTGCCGCCGGTGATGATTTCACTGCCGCTTAAGATTATTCTCTTTGTTCTGGTTGATGGCTGGCATCTGATCACCGCTTCTTTACTACAAAGCTTCAAGCTGTAATCTCTTATTCTGTTCAGGAGGCAATGGATGAAGCCGATTAGTATCTCAATGACCGCAGTCTTGATTTCATTGCTGAGCTCGTCATCGGTCGCTGCCGCTACCCCGTTCGGTTTTAGTGAACCGATTCAACCCATTCCGATGACCGTTCAAGTTGATGCTAAGAAGGTGCAGCTGGGAGAGCGCCTGTTTAAGGATCCGCGCCTTTCATCGGATAATTCAATCAGCTGTGCCCACTGCCATAACCTTGAAAACGGCGGCGTTGATGGCACAAAACACTCGTTCGGTGTGGAGGGGCGTGAAGGACCAATCAACTCCCCGACGGTCTTCAATAGCGGATTCAGCTTCGTTCAGTTCTGGGATGGACGCGCCGCAACACTTGAGGATCAGATCGAGGGACCAATCCACGCCGATAAGGAGATGGCTTCCAACTGGCCGGATATCATCAGCAAACTCTCTGCCGACACTTCATACACCCGTGACTTCAAGGAGAGTTATAAAGGGGTGATTAGTGCATCCACCATTAAAGACGCCATCGCCACTTTTGAAAGATCATTAATCACCCCAAACAGCCGTTTTGACCGTTATCTTCGGGGTGAAAAGGGCGCAATCAGTGAAGATGAAAAGCGTGGTTACGAGCTTTTCAAGGATTATGGTTGTGTTGCCTGTCATCAGGGGGCCAGTGTGGGTGGTAACATGTACCAGACATTCGGTGTGATGGGAGACTATTTCAAGGATCGTGGTGGCCTTACGAAGGTTGATGCCGGCAGGTTCAATGTCACAGGGCTGAAAGAGGACATGCATGTGTTCAAAGTACCTTCGCTTCGTCTTGCCGTGTTGACGGCGCCCTATTTTCACGATGGCAGCACCGAGAAGCTTGAAGATGCCATTAAGACGATGGCCAAGTACCAGCTGGGAAGAGAGATTCCTGATCATGACATCGCCCTGATGATCAAGTTTCTGAAGACATTACCAGGTGAATACAAGGGTTCATCACTGGAACCTTTACATTGAAGCGTTTCGGCTTCAAAGAGCTGCTGCTGATAGCGGTGCTTTCATTCACTCTGGTCTTTCTCTATCTGCAATCGCGTCAGGCCAGTAATGAGAGCCTCTACCAGATCACCAGTCTGATTCATGAGGTCGCTTCGCTGGATGCATCACTGGAACGCGATGTGCTTCAAATGCATGTCGGGTTACTGAATCATTATGATTCGATCACCCACGCCGAAAAAAGACTGAACAGGCTGCTTGAACAGTTGGCGCTTCTTCTTCCGGTTGAAGAGGTATCAGGGCCGTTTGCAAAACTGCAGCAGTCGATTGGCTCCCAGTCGGGCTTTCTTGATAGCTTCAAGAGAGATAATGCTCTGTTTCGAAACTCTCTACGCTACTTTCCGATTGCCATCAGACAGTCGTTTGTCGACCGGCCTGATCTCCTCTCCTACCTGACACATCTTCACAACGATCTGCTTCAATCTGTTTCGTTGCCTGAAAGTACGACGCTTTCACATCTGGATAAATATGTTGATGAGCTGAATGAAGAGGGGCTTCCGTCACTGGCCAAGCATCTTCGCCTGATGATAGACCGGAGTTTCAGAACCCAGACGTCTGTCGATGCCTTTATCAACTGCGGCACTGGCGATCATGCTGCCTCACTGCTGCAGGCCTATGAGCTCTATCATGATGTGAAGATGGAGCGTGCCGAGATCTACCGCATGTTTCTATTTGCCTTCTCGGCACTACTGATCATTTATATCATTTTTACCATGTATCGCCTGCAGACCACCGCTACGATGTTGAGGGAGGCCAATCAGGAGTTGAAGTATCAAAAGCTGGCACTGGACGAACATGCGATTGTGGCGGTGACCGACCATCTGGGTGATATCACCTATGCCAATAAAAAGTTTTGCGAGTTGAGCGGCTATTCACAGGATGAGTTGCTGGGACAGAATCACCGGATTCTTAAATCAGGTCATCATCCAGATGCCTTTTACAGGGAGATGTGGCGCACGCTCGCTTCAGGGAAGGTATGGCACGGTGAAATTAAAAACAGAACAAAAAGTGGCGGTTACTACTGGGTTGATGCGACGATTGTTCCGTTTCTCAACGACAGGGGCAAGCCCTATAAGTATGTGGCGATTCGCAGCGACATCAGCGCCCGAAAAGAGACCGAGGAGGAACAGAGAAAGCTGACCGCCTCCTTCTATTATGCCGCAGAGGCTCTGATGATTACCGATCACAACGGCATTGTAGAGCATGTCAATCCGGCCTTTGAGAAGATGGCCGGCTACAGCGGTGAAGAGATTGCAGGGCAATCCGTCGAGATACTTCGAAGCGGTGAACATGATGAAGGTTTTTATACAGGCATTGTCGATACGTTAGACAGAGGCGAAGTATGGAAAGGCGAAGCATTACTTTTGTGCAAGGATCGCAGTGAAAAGGTGACGTTGCGTAGTATCGCTCCTGTACTGAACGATGAGGGTAACGTGGTGAATCACATTACTTTCATGACAGATATAACCGAGGATAAAATCCTCAGGACCAAGGTGGAACATACTCAGAGACTGGAGTCGCTCGGTGTGATGGCTGGTGGTATAGCTCACGATTTCAATAACATACTTACTTCAATTATGGGGAATGCCAAGCTGGCCGAGAGCAAGATTACTGGCGGGAAACGCGGTAAGTCCCCTTACCTGCAGCGCATATCCAAGGCCAGTGAAAGAGCGGCAGATCTTTGTCGTCAGATGCTGGCCTATTCAGGCCAGGGCAATATCGAAGTGCGTCCGATAAACCTTTCCGAGCTGGTGCATGAGATTACCAACCTGCTTCAGGTCTCTGTCGGACAAAATACCATCATTCATTACCACCTGGGTAAGAATATCCCTTCCATTGAGGCGGATACCGGTCAGCTGCAGCAGGTCATTATGAATCTGATCACCAATGCTGCCGAGTCCTACGTTGATGGTCATGGCGATGTTGAGGTGGATGTCGGCCAGATGCACGTCGACGAGGCATGGTTGCATTCAGCCATGTTCAGCGAGGGTGTTAAAGAGGGGGAGTATGTCTATCTGGAAGTGAAGGATCATGGTGTTGGCATGAATGAAGAGACCATGTCTCATATCTTCGAGCCTTTCTATACCACCAAGTTTACCGGTCGAGGCCTAGGCATGAGCGCCATGATGGGTATCGTCAAGGCACATCACGGCGGCATTCATATTCATACGAAAGAGGGCGTAGGAACCCTGGTAAGGGTGGTGTTCCCCATTGTCGGCGCAAAGGCCGAGCCTTTGACGGCGACACATGTTGCTCCATCCATCAAGCATGCAAAGCTGACCACTTTGGTGGTTGATGATGAGCCTGACATTCTTGAACTGGTTACGGCTATTCTTACAGACATGGGCCAGAGTGTTCTGACCGCCTCTTCTGCTGAAGAGGCAATCGAACTGTTTACCAAAGACCCCGGAAAGATAGATGTCGTGATTACAGATGCCACCATGCCGGGCATGGGCGGCGAGGCGTTATGTGTCCGGTTGCGGGCTATGGATCGCGATGTGAAGCTGATACTCTCATCCGGCTATGATGCGGATAAGGCCACCCAGAACATTCAGTCGGATATTCTCAGTGGATTTATCCAGAAGCCCTACTCTCCTGAGAAGTTTGCTCTCGAAGTCTCAACTATTTTGAGTTGATTGCCTGATCCGTATAAGGCGTGATTCGGGGTATTCTGCCTCTCACCCTGTGAGCGGAAAGACCATCCAAATCGGCTCTTCTTCCGATTTTTCCTACCTATTGCTTGTAACGTATCTGGAAAAGTTCGATTTCCAAGATGTTCACGAATTTTTTCTAATTTTCCCGCCATTCATGGCGATGGAGGGTGCACTTGTTCCGCACATGGATGTGCGGCGACTGAAAATAGTGAAGCCGAAAGCGAAGCCAGACCGCATTCTTGCGTGGCGATTCGAGTAAAAGACAGGATGCTTTTTACGTATCAGGTAACTCTGGCACATGCTTTGCTGTTAACGGGATATGAATCCCGATCTGGTTATCAATATTGGCACCCATGCACTGGAGATGGTGCTCTGGCTGTCGTTGCCCATGCTGCTGGTGGCGCTGGTTGTCGGTGTGGCTATCTCACTGTTTCAGGCTGTGACTCAGATTCAGGAAATGACCCTTACTTTCGTACCTAAAATCATCGCTGTTTTCGCCTCCATGATCCTCGCTGCACCGTGGCTGGTGGAGAAGGCCGTGACATTTACCCGGCAGCTTTTTGAGAGTATTCCGGGACTAGTCAATTAGGCAGCAGTCGTGCTCTTTCCTTTTCCTTCAATGCAGGAGATTATGGTGGGACTGCTTATTTTTTTGCGGGTCAGTGCGCTTATCATTCTGATTCCGGTTTTGGGTAACAATGTGGTGCCGGGGCAGGTCAAGGCTGGCCTGATCGTATTGATCACGATCATTCTCTATCCCGTTGTTTCGTCGCAAGTACCGGCCATTCCGCCCGATCCGTTCATGTTTTTTCTTTTTGGTATGCAGGAGATTCTGATTGCCGGAATCCTTGCTCTGATTGGACAGCTGGTCTTCACGGCAGTTCAGTTTTCAGGACAGTTGATGAGCTATCAGATGGGTATGGCCATTGCCAACGTCTTTGATCCGGCTACTTCGGCACAGGGTGCTGTCGTGGCTCAGCTTGTGTCTGTCCTGGCCATGCTGATGTGGCTGTCTGTCGGGGCACATCATGTGTTTATCCTCGCCCTTGCCGACTCCTTCACCACTCTTCCGATGGGATCGCCGTGGTCGATGACAGGCTGGGATGTACTCAATGATGCAGCAGCTCATATGTTTGAGCTGGCTCTGCGGCTGGTGGCGCCGGTGTTGTTGTTGCTCTTCTTTGTTTACGTGGCTCTCGGTCTGGTATCGCGGGCCGTACCACAGATCCAGGTCTTCTTTGTCAGCTTTCCGTTAACGGTCGGACTCGGATTGCTGACACTGGCACTCTCCCTTCCCGCCTTCATGTCGCTGGTACATGATGGCTTTGCCTCTTTGAATCATGATATCCCATTCTTCCTGAGAAGGCTGTCAGGAAATTGACGCATGGCTGACGATCAGGACAAGAGTCAACAAACCGAAGAGGCGACTCCCAAGCGCATTGAGGAGGCGCGCAAAAAAGGCCAGGTCCCCAACAGTAAAGAACCGTCAACGGCGCTCTCCTTTCTTCTTTTAGCCTCACTGGCCACTACGGGCCTGGGTAGCTGGATGGTCTCCATCTATATGGATATGACACGAAGTTTTCTGTCCGGCTCCACCAAGCTTCTGGCAACGCCGGAGGGGATGCAGGATCTGCTGGCAGATGTGATGATCGATTTCTTTCTCATGGTTCTTCCCATTGCGGTACCGATTATGTTGATCGGCATGCTGGTCGTCTTTGTCGTTGCCGGCCCTGTATTTACCTTCGAGACGCTCAAGCCGAAGTTTGAAAAGGTGAGTCCTTTAAAGGGGCTGAAACGCCTTTTCTCAACCCGCTCTCTTGCCGAGTTTGTAAAATCGATTGTTAAGCTCTGTGTGATTACTGCGGTCTGCTGGGTTGTCGTGGATGATCTCTTTCCGTTGGCACTGCGCAGTACCCGGCAGGAGCCGGAGGCGATCAGCAGCCTGCTGGTCAGTGGCAGTATGCAGATCGCTGCTCTTGTGGCATTCGTCTTCTTCTTTATCGCCCTGGCAGATGTGCTCTATCAACGATGGGAGCATGCCAAGTCGTTGAAGATGTCACAGAAAGAGATCCGTGATGAGTACAAGGAGAGTGAAGGCGATCCGCAGATGAAGGCCAAGATCCGCCAGATTCAGATGGAGCAGGCACGCAATCGCATGATGGCCGATGTACCCAAGGCCGATGTGGTGATTACCAATCCGACCCATATCGCCATTGCGCTCAAATATGAGGCCGGTTCATTGGGGGCGCCTCGCCTGCTCGCCAAAGGTAAAGGTAAAACGGCCGAAAAAATCAGGGAGCTGGCCCGTGAAAACGGTGTTCCTATCCGTGAAAACAAGCCTTTGGCCCGATCCTTGTTTAAGAGTGTCAACATCGGTGAAGAGATTCCCGAAGAGTTGTTTGAGGCGGTGGCCATTATTCTGGCAGAAATCTACCGCATGAAGACTTCTCACAGTAGCGCATAAGGTTCAACAAGGGGTTAGGAAGAGCATGCAGGCAAGTATGGTTTTGACATGGCAGAAGGTGATGCGCAACAGCGATGTGCTGCTAGCCGGTGGTGTGTTGTGCGTACTGCTGATCATGATGGTGCCACTTCCGACCTGGCTGATGGATGTGCTTCTGGCTGCCAATATCACAGCCGGCATTCTGATTCTTCTGACATCGCTCTATGTGTTGAAGCCGCTGGACTTCTCTGTATTCCCGTCACTGCTGTTGCTGACTACGCTATTTAGGTTGGCCTTGAATGTGGCCACTACGCGGTTGATTCTGCTGCATGGTCAGGAGGGGCCGGCAGCTGCAGGCCATGTTATTGAAGGCTTCGGCATGTTTGTGGTAGGCGGCAATACCGTTGTCGGTCTTATCATCTTTATTATTCTGGTTCTGATCAACTTCATCGTGATCACCAAAGGCTCAACCCGTATTGCCGAAGTGGCAGCCCGATTTACGCTGGACGCGATGCCCGGCAAACAGATGGCCATCGATGCTGACCTGAATGCCGGTATTATCGACGACAATGCGGCGAGAAAACGCCGTGAAGAGGTAGCGCGTGAAGCCGAATTCTATGGTGCCATGGATGGTTCGGCGAAGTTTGTTCGAGGTGATGCGGTCGCCGGATTGATCATCACTGCCATCAATCTGATTGCGGGTTTGATTATTGGTGTCATGCAGCAGGGCATGCCGCTGGCTGATGCAGTCAGCGTATACAGTATTTTGACAGTGGGTGACGGACTGGTGTCACAAATCCCTGCATTGGTGATCTCAACTGCCGCCGGCATTGTCATTACCCGAGCCGGTGGTGGCGAGGCGATGTCATTCGAGATCGGTGCACAGTTCACCAGGCACCCGAAGGTCCATCTCATTGCTTCGGCCGCACTCTTCCTGATGAGTCTTGTTCCCGGTCTTCCTTTTATTCCTTTCCTGTTGCTGTCGGCCGGGCTTGGTGTTAGCGGCTGGTATCTCCTGACCGCCGAACAGGAGGCCGAACTGGTAGAAGCACCACTAGAAGCTGCACCTGTGGCAGAGATTCCAGAATCGCAGCCACTTTCGGATCTTCTTGTCGTTGATCCGATCAGGCTTGAAGTCGGTTACGGCCTGATCGATCTGGTCGAGGGTGGTCGTGAGGGCAACCTTCTTGAGCGTCTGCAGGCGGTACGTCGTCAGATTACCCAGGAGATCGGATTTGTGCTCCCGCCTGTTCACATCAAAGATAACCTGCAACTGGGCGTGGGCGACTATCGTGTGCTGGTTCGGGGCGCTGAGGTGGGCCGTGGCGAGATTCGTCCGCGCAATCTTCTTGCCCTTGAGAGTCAGTTGGCTGGCCCTCCGGTTGAAGGTGTGCCGACTACAGAACCGGCTTTCGGTCTGCCTGCACTATGGATTCCTGTCGACAAGCGTCAGCAGGCTGAGCTATCCGGGTATACGGTTGTAGAGCCACCGACGGTGATCGTTACCCATATTACTGAGATTCTTCGTAAGCATGCAGCTGAAATGCTTGATCGTTCGCAGACCAAGGAGTTGGTGGATGCGATCTCTGAACGATATCCGAAGGTGGTTGACGAAATTGTTCCATCACAGGTTCCGCTTGGCCTTCTTCAGAATGTGTTGCAGCGACTGCTGATTGAGTGGGTTCCTATCCGCGACCTGCTGATTATTCTGGAAACCATCGCCGATGGTGTAACCGAACCGCATGACGTCAGATCTCTAGTGGAACGAGTGCGTAGCCGCCTTGGCCGCACCATTGTTCAGCCCTACCTGAGCGCTCAGGGAGACCTTTCAGTGTTTACACTCGACTCCGATATCGAGAAGGTGATGTCGGATCGTCTGGCCCAGAGTGGCGGTTCAGACTTCATGCTGCCGCTCGAATTACAGCAGTGGCAGCGCTTTGTTACGCGGCTTAATGATGCCATGAGTGCCCATGACGTCGATATTCCGGTTGTTTTAACCACACCGCTTCTTCGGGCGCCGTTGGCTCAGGCACTGACGAAAGTGATGTCCCGAATTGCAGTCCTTTCGATTGCAGAGATCCCTTCAAACATGAATGTACAGACATTGGCCAGAGTAGGTCTAAACGATGCAGGTTAAGGTCTTTTCAGCCACGAAACTTCACGAAGCTCTGGCTCTGGTGCGTCATGAGTTCGGCCCTGATGCCGTGATCATGGATCGTCTGGAAGGGGTGGATGGTGAGGGTAAGAAGGTGTGGCATGTCCATGCCGCCCTCGATTATGAGGATCATTACGAAAAGGAGAGGGAGGCTAAGGCGTTGAAATCGAAAGAGCAGCGCCAGGCCAAAGATCAGGTCGATACCACTGAGATTTTCAAAGCCTCCATGAAGCGGTTGGAGCGCATTGTCGAGGGGCTTGGTCGCCAGGAGTCATCTTCGCTTCGTGAGGCGTTGACGGATCATGAGAGTCGTGAGGCTTTCGATCATCTGGTTCAGTTGGGTGTGGCGCCTACCCACGCCTTCGATATGGCCGAAGACTTTGTCGAAAAGAGCCCTGTTACCGCATCAGTCCTGCACTGGTCTGAGCGTATTGCTCCGCACAAAGAGCCTGAAACACTTCTTTTTATCGGCCCGTGCGGTGCCGGAAAAACAACGTTGCTCGCCAAGCTGGCGACGCACTACAGCCTGAAGGGTGTTCCTGTTGCCATTCTCTCTACCGATGTCAATCGCATGAGCGGAACCGATATGCTGAAATCCTATTCGGAAATCCTAGGCGTTCCTTTTTATACCATTCGTAGTGATGCCGATATCGACAAGGCGCTGGCGGCGACAAAATCGGCACAACTCCTGCTAGTGGATAGCGAAGGCTGGAATATCCGGCGTACGGGCGGGGTTCGCAAGCAGCGCTCTTTGTGGGACGAGATACCCGTAACCCACCGCGTACTGGTTATGCCGGCCAATATGGATGAGATGGATGGTATGGAGATGTTGGCTAAAGCAGGAACACTGGAAGTGAATCAGCTGGCTATTACCAAACTGGATGAGACTTCCAGGCCGGGGAAAATTGTTAACTGGGCTGCAGCATTCGGATTGCCACTCTCCTACTGCAGCTTCGGGCCGGAAGTGCCCGAACAGATGGGATGGCTAACGCCACAGGCCCTGACAGCGATTTTGAGTAGCCAGGAGATTAAGTATGCAAAGGAGACAGCATGAGCCTTGAGCACACAACGCCACGTGTCATTGCTGTCAGTAGCGGCAAGGGCGGTGTCGGCAAGACATTCTTCTCGATTCATCTGGCCCAGCGTGCCGTTGAGCAGGGGCTGAAGGTGCTGGTTCTGGATGCCGACCTGGGTCTTGCCAATGTCGATGTGATGTTAGGTCTTTCAGCCAAGGGATCAGTGAAACAGGTGATCGATGGCGATGTTCCCCTTTCGGACATGGTCATCACCTCCAGGCAGGGTTTTGACGTATTGCCCGGTGGTAGTGGCCTCTACGAGTTAAGTAACCTGACTCCAACGCAACAGCAGGTGATGCTCGATGAGATGCGTGAGTCAGCCAAAGATTATGACCTAGTACTGATCGATACCGGAGCAGGAATTGGCGAGAACGTCCTCTATTTTATCTCGGCAGCGGAATCGGCTCTGATCGTGTTGACGCCCGATCCGACATCGCTGACCGATGCCTATGCGCTGATCAAAGTACTTTCTCAGCAGCGCGATGTCCGCCGTTTTATGATTGCCATCAATCAGGCGGATGAGTTCGATGGCCAGTTGACCTTCCGTCGCCTGTTATCGGTGACAGATCGTTATCTGGATGTGCATCTCGATTATGTCGGCCATATGGTTTCAGCTCCACAGGTTCGTGAGGCTATTCAGCAGCAGAGCCTGCTCAATCCCTCCGCAGCTCCTGTGGCAACCCAGCATCTCTACAAGTTGCTGGATACGGTACTGGCGCGTCCGCGTGACAGCTCCCGAAGCAGCGGCCTTCAGTTCTTCTGGGAGCATAGCCTCAATCAGGAACTGAATGCAGAAAGTGTTGTGCAGGCAGGGGGGTGAGCGGATGCAGATAAAGCATGCAGCCATCGCAGGCTCCTCCATTGGGATTCTCTCCGGTATAGCGATCTGTACCATCATTGACGCATCGTTATCGGATGCGATTTTCAGGATTTCGATTCTGGCTATTGGCGGTGCATGGATGGGGATGATGCTGGTATGGCTCGATGATCTGTTAACCCCTGATGATCAGAACCGGGGTACGCACGGCCCGAGAAGTCGCAGGTCATGACCGCCGTGCATCAGTACGAAACCAAACCTCTGGATCAACGCTCCATCTTCAATGATCCCGATGCACTTTTGGCAGAATACCTTCCTCTGATCCGTTATCATGCTGATCAATTGATGCGAAGAACACCGGACTCTATAGAGCTGGATGACCTGATTAATGCCGGTGTTGTCGGTCTTCTTGATGGAGCTCAGCGCTTTGACTCCGAGCGTGAAGTTCAATTCAAGACATTTGTCTCCTACCGTGTGCGGGGTGCCATGATCGATTACCTGCGCGCCTTCGACTGGATGCCCCGCGGCCTTCGCGATTCATCCAAGGAGTTGCAGAGAGCGCTGCTGGAGCTTGAGCAGTTGCACGGGCGTCCGGCTGAAGAGAGTGAGATTGCCATCCATCTGGGCGTTTCGCTTGATGATTATCGGCAACGGCTGGATCAGGTGCGAACCATGTCCGTGGTTCATTTCGATGATCTTCCATCGATCCATGGTGAAGATGATGAACTCTCCGTGCTCGAGGTGATGTCCAGCGATCCGGATTTGATGCCAGAGAACCAGACCGCCATGAATGAGTTTATTGTCCATCTGGCCCAGGCCATTGAGAAACTTCCCAAGCGGGAAGCGGTACTGCTTACGCTTTATTATTATGAGGAGTTGACCATGAAAGAGGTCGCTCTTGTTCTGGGGTTGACTGAATCAAGGGTTTCCCAACTTCACAGCCAGATGGTCTTGCGTCTTCGCGGAATACTTCAGCTGGACTGATCATGACCCCTCCTGATGGAATTGCACCGATCAGCCCTTATGCACCGGGTAGGCCTGTTGCTCCCCATCAGCAACCCCCTAAAGACCGCGAGCAACACCGGGATGATGGTTCGAAAGCTCCTGAAAAAAAACCTGATAAAGGTGTACCGCCATCCCCAGGTTCTGAAACAGACAAGTCCGAAAAGCGTGGCCCCGGAGTAGATCGATATGCCTGAATTTCTAGATAGTGAAATCCTCTCAATCATTTTTGATGTGGTGTTGATCCTTTCGGTGATCGGACTGTGGATATTGTGGTGGCAGCAGGTTCAACAGCGTAAAAACATTGAGTCGATGCTAGTCGAGGCCTCTACCCAGCTGCAGGAGGCAACACTGATGCTGAATCAGGCTCTGGTGCAGATTCAGGATATTCAGGGGAGCGAAGAGAGCGAGGTAAAAACGCAGGAGGCTGTAAAGCAGGATGATGAGGAACTGGCCATGTCTGCCTTCAGGGAGAAGGTGGAGGAACGTGTCGGCAGTGACATCCGTGAGCAGAGTCAGCCGACTGCCAATATCTCTCAGGTTGCCCAGATGCTTCGCCTGCAACGCGAAGGCATGAGCCCTGAAAAGATATCCGAGAAACTGAATGTGCCGCTGGCCCAGATCAAGTTGATGCTGATGCTGCAATCCAGTCCAAAGCTATGATTTTCTATGATTAATCTTATCGGCGCCCAACTGATCAGCCTGCCGCAGGGGGCCAAGCCCGCCACGGCCGGACAGCTGCCGTGGCCGAACGGTTCGCTTCTTTCTGCGCGGATGGTACCAGGCGAGTCTGCAGGGCATGTGATCTTGATGCTTGGTGGTTACCGCTTTCAGGCCAAGGTTCCCGCCAATACGCCGATGGGAAACATCTGGATGCAGTTGGTCAATCGTGAGATGCCGGCCCAGTTCCGTCTGCTCAGTGACTTCAAAGCAGCTTCACTTGTAGCCGAAATGTTGTCCGCCAAGACAAAGCCTCAGGAGCAGAGCGCAGAAGCGCACAGGGCCGGGCGTTCAGGCCAGGAGGGGGGCTGGCAGAAGATGGAACAGAGTCAGCTTCCATTTCAGGCCGAGGTCGCTACGGATGCGAATCGAATGATGTTGCGTGACGAACGGGATGGCTCCACTCGAGGGGTGGTGAATGCCTCGTCTGACGAGAAGGGTTTTCTGCTGCATGGCAGGGCTGATCTCGACCGACTCGGAGCTGTCGCTTTCGCCCTGGAGGGAGCAGAGGATCAACCATGGGTTTTAAAACTCTATGCCGGAAGAGATGCCAATATCTCTGAGCTGAGGCCGGCCTTTATGCGGTGGCTTCAGGATCAGAGAGAGCGCGAAGCCTCTTCAAGCCGGTCACAAATCGAAGGAAAGGTGCTTGGGGGCTTACCGGAACGATTCGATGCTCTTGAGAACCTGCGCGCTTAACTGCGCTCTTTAATCGCCCTGGCCTGAGCCGCAGCATTACCGATATAGCTGGCCGGCGTCAGTTCAATCAGCTCAGCTTTGGCATTTTCCGGAATCTCCAGCTTTTCGATGAATGCTCTCAACGCTTCAGGCGTGATGCCTTTGCCTCGTGTGAGAGCCTTCATCTGCTCGTACGGGTTTTCCAGGCCATAGCGGCGCATGACTGTCTGAATAGCTTCGCCGAGAACTTCCCAGGTTGCGTCAAGGTCGGCAGCAAGACGGATTTCGTTTAATTCCAGTTTACCCAGGCCTTTGGCGGCAGAGGCGTAGGCCAGCACGCTGTAACCGAAGCCGACACCGAGGTTACGTAGCACGGTGGAGTCGGTCAGGTCGCGCTGCCAGCGGGAGATAGGCAGTTTGGCCGACAGGTGTCCCATCACTGCATTGGCCAGACCGAGATTGCCTTCGGCATTTTCGAAGTCGATCGGATTGACCTTGTGCGGCATGGTGGAGGAGCCCACCTCGCCGGCAATGACGCGCTGCTTAAAATAGCCGAGGGAGATATATCCCCACACATCACGGCAGTTATCGATCAATACCGTATTGAAGCGGCATACCGCATCGTTGAGTTCAGCCACATAGTCATGGGGTTCGATCTGGGTGGTGTAGGGGTTCCATGTCAGGCCAAGGCTTTCAACAAACTCCCTGGCAATCACTTCCCAGTCAAGTTCCGGATAGCTGACCATATGTGCATTGTAGTTGCCGACCGCACCATTGATCTTGCCGAGCATCTCGACGGCTGCAATCTGGTTGCGCTGACGGGTCATCCGGTAAGCCACGTTGGCCCACTCCTTACCCATGGTTGATGGCGAGGCCGGTTGTCCATGTGTACGTGAGAGCAGCGGGACATCGGCCATCTCGATCGACATCTGCTGAATGGTTGAAATCAGTTTATCCAGTTCCGGCAAGAGTACGATGTTGCGGGCCTCGTTCAGCATCAGTGCGTAAGAGAGGTTGTTGATATCTTCAGAGGTACAGGCGAAATGGAAAAACTCGGAAATCGATGCGAGTTCTGCGTGGTCGGCAACCCGCTCTTTAAGGAAGTATTCGACCGCTTTAACATCGTGATTGGTCGTTGACTCAATATCCTTGACTCGCTGTGCATCGGCTTCGGAGAAGTCGGCTACGATGGCATCAAGAAAAGCGTTGGCACCATCAGAAAACGAAGGGACCTCGGAGATGCCGGGGTTGGCGGCCAGCATCTGCAGCCAGCGAACTTCAACCAGAACACGGGCTTTGATTAAACCGAATTCACTGAAAATCGGGCGCAGCTCACTCACCTTGCCGGCATAGCGTCCGTCGAGTGGTGATAGTGCGGTTAGAGTGGAGTGAAT